>NZ_AP014545.1:625833-938750 GCF_016592435.1 Amphritea japonica ATCC BAA-1530
AAGCGTGGGCTCGCGTTCAGCTGCAACCAGGTCGGGAACAATATTTTTGATATCGATACCAGAACCGATACCGGGGGATGAAATGGCCATAACAACCTCGTCTTACTATTCTCTATTAGAGAAGCAGGAAGGCGGGTTACGCCTTCTCGCTAAACAGCAGATTATTCATCTGCTCAATGTGTTTACTGATTGCGATAAAGTCTTCCGATGGAATCTGACGTACTAATTCATCGTTGGATGTATCGATGACCTTGATTATCGTCTGTCCCGCAGCAATATCAACCGAGAAGTTGAGGGTACGCTTGAACTGCGACATAAAGTCATTAATTGCCGCTACTGTTTCATGCAGCGCTTCAGAGTTTTGTTCGGACAGTTCTGCCGGACTTGGCGTAGCCGCTTTTTCAACTGGCTGTTGTTGAGTCTGCTGGGCCTGCTCGGTATTGACCTGTGTGTCGACAGCGGGCTTCAGATTGGCCTGAGCGGAAGAAATTTGTATTTCACTGGACATGATTTACCTCCTTATCTCAGCTAAAAAAGGCGGGCAAAGCCCGCCCTTTTCTAGTTTTGCTTTATGCTTACTGTAGCAGAGACAGTACGCCCTGTGGCAAAGTATTTGCCTGAGCCAGCATCGCTGTACCTGCCTGTTGCAGAATCTGGTTCTTAGTCAGGTTGGCAGTTTCAGCCGCAAAGTCTGCATCCTGAATTCGAGACCGTGCCGCAGAAACGTTCTCACTGATGCTGCTTAGGTTGGAAATTGTGCTTTCTAGGCGGTTCTGAACCGCACCTAGGTCTGCTCGGGATTCAGAGATGAAGGCCAGCGCTTGGTCAATGACTGAAAGAGCGTTGTTTGAACCTACTTGAGTGCTTATGTCTACATCTGCTACAGAACTTAGAGTTGCGTCTAATCCATTAGCATTGTTAGACAGCATAGAGCCAGTTCCAGTGCTAGATGAAATTGTAAAATCAGCAGAAGCAGAGAAAGAAACTGTACCAGAAACCATCAGAGCTTCAGTGGAAGCGTTTGTGGTTATGACATCTCCAAGATTGGTTGTGGTGATAGTAGTTCCATCATTGCCGGTAGTTTTAGCGCCTAAAAGAGCAGCATCAGCAACGCCGTCACCATCATTTACATCAGTAATGCCTATGTTGTGACCCTGAGAATTTGTCAGAGTTACTGTTGCCAAATCATCTGATAGAGTAGCAGTAATACCGGTTGAGGCGCTTTCAGCATTTATTGCAGCAGCTACATCGGTAAGATCACTTGTATCGTTGACAACAACGTCAAATACTTTCGCAGTACCGATGGTGTTAGCAGCGGTAGTGTAAGAGCCAAGAGTCAGACTGAGCGAATCACCATTCGATAGTTGAGCGCCTGCAGTGATATCAACTGAAGTGCTTGCTGTTGCAGTAACGCCGGTATCAGTGCCATTTACTTTATCGGCCAGCTGTTTAGCTGAGTCCGCAACTGCAAAAGCTACATCTTGAGAGCCAAGTGGTCCAGCAACTGTAACTGTTTCTGCTGTACGAGCAATATCACCTAGAGTTGCAGAGCCCGCCGCAGCTATCCCGGTGTTGCCTTCAGATGCAACAGCGTACGCTCCCATATCAGTTGCAGCTGAAGATTTGATGCTTACATCAATGGTTTCGTTTGCATTAGCACCAACATGGAATTTAGCGGTTGTGAAACTGCCATCGAGAATATTTTTACTGTTGAATGTGGTTGTTTCAGAAATACGGTTAAGTTCAGACTGTAGCTGAGCAACCTCTTTCTGCAGGTTAGAACGGTCAGATGCACTGTTAGTATCGTTGGCAGACTGGATAGCCAGCTCACGCATACGTTGCAGAATGTTTGATGATTCAGACAGCGCGCCTTCAGCGGTTTGTGCCAGAGAGATACCATCGTTCGCGTTACGAACTGCCTGGTTAAGACCACGAATCTGTGAAGTCATTCGGTCGGAGATCGCAAGACCTGCCGCATCATCTTTTGCACTGTTGATACGCAGACCAGAAGACAGACGTTGTAGAGATGTCTGCAGATCGTTTTGAGATTTGCTCAGGTTGTTTTGAGCGTTTAGTGAAGCGATGTTTGTATTGATAACAGCCATTTGATCATCTCCTTAACCTAACCGGTTATTGGAGTCCCCCCGGTTGGTTTTTTTGAGCTTTCGAGGCGGCAGCGCCACCTCACTAATAATTTATGTCGTGAAAGGGTTAACGGCGCACTGTTTTGAAACTTTAGGGGGGTGTTAAAGAAAAAGTAATATTTATTGGGTGTTTTTATTAAATCCCTTATATTACGAGGGTTTAAGGCTGAAAAAGTGATTACCCATTTTGTGTGTGCTTCTCTTAAAGCTGCTCTAATAAAGGAGATTGCTCAAGACCTTAATCGTTAGATCGTATTTAAGCGTCAAAAAAACATCGCCGCCATAGGTTGTCTTTTGCTTTGTTATGTCATAAATTTGACGTAATAGAGTTTGTAGTGATATTCATCAGACTCTCTCACTTTAATATCGGTTAGTTTGGTATCGTTATGGGTAGCCCGTTACAGATAATATTTATAGATGATGATGCGAGTTCCAGGGCGCAGCTATCAGAACGGCTTAGCTTTGCTGATATCACTCATACAACCACCGATTATGTGTCCTGGTTGCAGGGCGATATAACAGAGCCCGGTGACCGATCCGTTATCTGGCTGGGGCATTGCTCGCTTCCTATCTCGTTAGAAAAACTGATACATCAGTTTGATCAGCTAGATGACAAACTGCCTGTCATTGCTATCTCCCCCTGGCCGGAGTTGGACCAGCTCTCACAGAATCTCCAGGAAAAAATTATAGGTCGTCTTAATCCTGATGCTGACCTGGAAGCCTTAACGGTAATGTTGCACCGAGCGTTGATCTATCGACAGCTACAGCTTCAGTATGCTGGCCAGCCGGATCTCTTTTCACCTAAGTCGGTAGCCAGTCAGTTTGAGGGAATGGTAGGACACAGTGAGGCGATGGCACTGGTGCGCAAAATGATCAGTCAGGTGGCGGGTCGGGATGTGAACGTCCTTATCACCGGGGATAGCGGCACTGGTAAAGAGATTGTTGCTAATAACCTGCATAAAGCGTCAAAACGTTCGGCAGGCCCTTTCGTGCCGGTTAACTGCGGAGCTATCCCTGCAGATCTGCTTGAGAGTGAACTGTTTGGCCATGAGAAAGGGGCCTTCACCGGCGCGATCAGTTCCCGGGCGGGGCGGTTTGAGCTGGCCAATGGTGGCACGCTATTTCTGGATGAGATCGGCGATATGCCGCTGCCGATGCAGGTGAAATTGCTGCGAGTACTGCAGGAGCGTTGTTTTGAACGGGTGGGGGGCAGTCAGACCATTGACTGTGATGTGCGCATTATAGCGGCGACCCATAAAGATCTGGATCAGATGATTATCGATGGCAGTTTTCGTGAAGATCTGTATTACCGACTGAATGTTTTTCCTATTGATATGCCCCGTCTGCGTTCCAGAATCGAAGATATTCCGCCTTTAGTCGATGAGTTTACCCGTCGGCTGGCTAAGGAGGGGTTTGGCCGGCTGCGTTTTCATCCGGCGGCGATTCGTTCGTTGCAACAACATGACTGGGCTGGAAATATTCGCGAACTGGCCAATCTCATTGAGCGGTTAGCTATTTTGTATCCGGATGCGGTGATTGGGGTCCGGGAATTGCCTGAAAAATTTCGTCATATTGAAGAGCCTGATCCTGGGTTATATAAAGGCAATGGTCAGCGCCCCGATATTAATGCTGATGCGGTAGTGTCCGGGTCCTCTGGTGGTGAAAGTATCGGACAGGTACTGAATGAGCTCCCCGAGCAGGGGATGGATTTGAAGCTGTATTTGGAAAAGATTGAGCGGGGCTATATTAATCAGGCGTTAGATCAAACTGCTGGTGTGGTCGCCCGCGCGGCGGATTTGTTACAGATTCGTCGGACGACATTAGTTGAAAAGATGCGTAAATATGGGATTCAGCGAAAATAACATGAGCGCTGTCGATAAAGAGATAAATGCCTTACAGGCACAGGTGGCTGAACTACAGGCGCAGTTAGATCAGTTACAGCGTGATAAACAGGATGCTGAGCAAGATCACTTACGAACTTCAGGGCGTTTGGATGATCTGCTGAATTTACTGCCCGCAGGTATTCTGGTGATCGATAGCCGGGGAGAGGTAAGTCTCTGCAATCAGGCATCAGATAAATTGCTGGACGGACCGTTGCAGGGCGAAAAATGGGTATCGGTTATTAACCGTAGCTTTGCCCCGCGCAGTGATGATGGCCATGAAGTGTCATTGAAAAGTGGTCGTCGGGTGGGTTTACAGACCCGCTCGCTTGAGAATGAAGCGGGTCAGTTGGTGATGTTGACCGATCAAACTGAAACGCGCTTGTTGCAGGGGCGTTTGGCGCATTTTCAGCGATTGTCTGAAATGGGGCGGATGATGGCCTCACTGGCGCATCAGGTGCGTACCCCGCTATCTGCAGCCCTTTTGTATGCCAGTCACCTAATGAAGCCGGAACTGCGTCCAGAGCAGCGAATTAAGTTTGCCGGGAAGGTAAAGTCTCGCCTGGATAATCTGGAATTGCAGGTTCGGGACATGCTGATTTTTGCCCGGGGGGAGACCCGATTAGAAGATCAGTTGAGTATTGCTGAGCTTTTTCGTGAATTGGAAGATGCCCTGGATATGCCTCTGCATAGTTGGGATGCTGACTGTGATTGTATTAATCATGTGTCAGATCTTCAGCTGCACTGTAATAAAGATTCGCTGTTGGGTGCCATTATGAATTTGGTGAATAATGCCCTTCAGGCCGGGGGTAAGGGAACTGAGCTGGTTATCGAAGCGCGACTGGTTGGCGATAAACTGGGTATAGAGGTGCGTGATAACGGCCCGGGTATGGATGCTGAGTTGTGCAATAAAGTGATGGAGCCGTTTTTCTCGACTAAGTCTCATGGCACGGGGTTGGGGTTGGCTGTCGCTCAGGTCGTTGCGAAAGCGCATCATGGTGAATTTATGTTGCGGTCTCAGCCGGGAATAGGCACGCAAGCCGGATTTTTGATTCCTTATCAGATGAATGAAGAAGTTGATTAACATACTGAGCAGTACTTTCTGTGAAGTAAATTGCAAAGCTGTAATACCGACAATAATGAAGGCAGGGCCGGGTAACTTATGAGTATTCAAATATTAGTGGTAGAAGATGACGCTGATCTGCGCGAGGCGCTGGTGGATACTCTCGAGTTGGCCGGTTTTGAATACCTGGAAGCAGATTCTGGCGAGCGTGCGCTGGAAGTTATTGCCGAGTATCCGGTGGATATGGTGGTAAGTGACGTCAATATGGGGGGGATGGATGGGCACCAGTTGTTGGAAAAAATACTGCAAACTCACCCCTGCTTGCCAGTGATGTTGATTACCGCATACGGTCAGGTTAACAAAGCGGTCGATGCGATACGAAGCGGTGCTGTGGATTACCTGATGAAGCCTTTTGCACCGGATGCGTTGATTGAGGTGATTAAACGCTATACCGGTACTCAGATAAATGAACAGAGTAACCTGCAGCCTGTAGCGGAAGAAACCAGTAGTAAACAGTTGCTACAAGTGGCTCGCCGGGTGGCGGAAACCGATTCTACAGTGCTGATTACGGGTGAGAGCGGTACCGGTAAAGAGGTGCTGGCTCAGTATATCCACATGCATTCTCCGCGAGCTGATAAGCCTTTTGTGGCGATTAACTGTGCTGCAATACCTGAGAATATGCTGGAAGCAACGCTTTTTGGTCACGAGAAAGGGGCGTTTACCGGCGCTTATAGTAGTAATCCGGGTAAGTTTGAGCAGGCGAATGGTGGCACTATTCTTTTGGATGAGATCTCAGAGATGGATCTGGGATTGCAGGCTAAGTTGTTGCGGGTATTGCAGGAGCAGCAGGTAGAAAGGGTTGGTGGTCGCAAGGTTATCAATCTTGATGTGCGGATATTAGCGACCACCAACCGAAAATTGGAAGAATATGTCGCGGAGCATAAGTTCAGGGAAGATCTTTACTATCGCCTTAATGTATTCCCATTGCAGTGGTTGCCTCTGAGGGAGCGAGTAGCTGATATTGTGCCTTTGGCTCAGCGGTTGCTGGCTAAGTACTCTCGTAAAATGAATCGCACAGCTGTTTCTATGAGTGATGACGCTCAGCGTGTTCTTCAATCCCACCTCTGGCCAGGTAATGTGCGTGAATTGGATAATATTATTCAGCGGTCGCTGATCTTGCAGCAGGGAGCGTTGATTGGCCCTGCGGATCTTCATATTCAGCCGGGTAGTATGCATGCGGCTGATATGGCCGGGCGGATAAATTCTGTCAGCCTGAACCAGGTCGATAGTAGTCAGCTGGGTAATGATATGAAACAGCATGAGTTTCAGCTAATTGTTGATACGCTTCGGGAGACTGGGGGGAGCCGGAAGGACGCAGCTGATAAGTTAGGAATCAGCCCACGAACGTTACGCTATAAATTGGCTAAGATGAGAGAGGCTGGGATCGATCTTGATGCTGAGCTAAAGGGGTAAAATCCTTTATTTTCTCGAAATTTAGCGACTATAGTTGTAGAAAATAAGGGCTCTACGACTAATGGCCGGTGCCGGATAGACCAATGTCTAATTATGCTGTAATCAACCATTTATTATAAAGTTAACCTCTGATTTTACAGATTTCAGGGCAGCTTGTTTGTCCTGGGGTTTAGTGACCTGATTTGTCTCACCGCAAGAATAATAATATCGGCTGGGCAGGGATAGGGAGATGTGATCTGAGCCAGATGAATATCTGGTATCGGGTTACCGCTACTGCAAGAATAAATAATAAGCTAAGGGCATTATAAATGAGCGATTCTAAGGTATATCCGGTTAGTGAAGAGCTGGCTGCGTCTGCACATATCAATAATGAAAAATATCTGGCGATGTACGAACAGTCCATCAATGATCCGGATACGTTTTGGGGCGAAGAAGGCAAGCGGCTGGACTGGTTTAAGCCCTACACTAAGGTTAAAAATACAACTTTTGATCCGCATAATGTCGATATCCGCTGGTTTGAAGACGGTACGCTGAACGCTTCGTACAACTGTCTGGATCGTCATCTGGAAACCCGTGGTGATCAGGTTGCTATTATCTGGGAAGGTGACGACCCAAGTGACTCTGAAAATATTACCTACCGCGACCTGCATGAGCGTGTTTGTAAATTCTCTAACGCTCTGAAAGCTCGGGGTGTTGAAAAGGGTGATGTTGTAACCCTTTATATGCCGATGATTCCAGAAGCGGCTGTAGCGATGCTGGCCTGTACGCGTATTGGCGCGGTGCACTCAATCGTATTTGGTGGTTTCTCTCCTGAAGCGCTGGCTGCGCGTATCGAAGGTGCAAAATCTAAAGTTGTTGTTACCTCTAACTATTCCCTGCGTGCCGGTAAGTCGGTTCCGCTGAAGCTGAACGTTGATAAAGCGCTTGAGCATGATGCGGCGAAAGCGCTGGTTGAGAGTGTTATCGTTGTTAAGCGGGTTGAACAGGATGTCGCCTGGAATGATGTTGATGTTTGGTACGAAGACCTGGTTGCTGATGCGTCTGCTGACTGCCCTGCAGAAGAGATGGAAGCTGAAGCGCCGATGTTTATTCTGTACACCTCGGGTTCTACCGGTGCGCCAAAAGGTTTGAAGCACACCACTGGTGGTTACATGGTGTATGCGGCGATGACCCATGAGTACGCATTTGATTATAAAGATGGCGATATCTACTGGTGTACTGCAGATGTCGGCTGGGTAACGGGTCATAGTTATATTGTCTACGGCCCACTGGCTAACGGCGGAACCTCTTTGATGTTTGAAGGTGTACCAAGCTATCCTGATAACAGTCGCTTTGGTCGTGTTATTGAAAAGCATAAGGTTAACCAGTTCTACACTGCGCCAACAGCGATTCGTGCGCTGATGCAGCAGGGTGAAGATGTGCTGGGTGACTCTGATCTGTCCAGTCTGCGTATTCTGGGTTCTGTGGGTGAGCCGATCAACCCTGAAGCCTGGGACTGGTACTATCGGATCATCGGTCAAAACCGTTGCCCAATCGTTGATACCTGGTGGCAGACTGAGACTGGCGGCATGATGATTATGCCATTGCCGGGTGCGACTGCGGCTAAGCCGGGTGCAGCTTCTCGTCCGTTCTTCGGTGTTCAGCCAGCGTTGCTTGATGCTGATGGTAAAGAGCTGGAAGGTGCGACTGATGGTAACCTGGTTATTAAAGATTCCTGGCCTGGTCAGAGTCGTTCAATCTGGGGTGATCATGAGCGCTTTATCCAGACTTACTTTACGACGTATAAGGGTGTTTACACTACCGGTGATGGCGCTCGTCGTGATGAAGATGACTACTACTGGATCACGGGTCGTGTTGATGATGTAATCAACGTATCGGGTCATCGAATGGGTACTGCAGAAGTTGAATCTGCGCTGGTAGCCCACCCTGCGGTTGCTGAAGCAGCGGTTGTAGGTTATCCCCATGAAGTTAAGGGTCAGGGTATCTACGTTTATGTAACCCTGCAGTCTGGCTTTGAGCAATCTGATGAGTTGCTGAAAGAGCTGCGTATGCATGTTCGTTCTGAGATCGGTCCGATCGCCTCACCTGATTTGATTCAATTCTCTCCAGGTATGCCTAAAACGCGTTCGGGTAAAATCATGCGCCGTATCCTGCGTAAGATTGCTGAGAATGATTTTGATGCGTTGGGTGATACTTCTACGCTGGCAGATCCGTCAGTTGTTGATGACCTGATTGAGCATCGAATGAACCGTAAGTAATTGTGACTCCGACATAAACGTCGGATTCCAATTAGTGAACTCCCTCTCGATTTTTATGATCGGGGGGGAGTTTTGCTTTAAAAGTGGTGTTAATATATGTGGGTGCAGCCATCAGGCTTGACACTTTAAAAGCGGATATATTGCACGTTTTCACGGATTGAGAGCGGGTAAGGAGGGAGATTAACTTAATGCAACTAGCGCAGAAGATAATCATCGCGGATGACCATCCGCTGTTCCGAGCGGCGCTTAAACAAGCCGTTACACAGGCTGTTCCTGGCGTTGAAATCGTCGAAGCCGATTCTCTGGAAGCCGTTCAGGCTGCTGTCGATAGTCACTCTGATGCTGATCTGGTATTGCTTGATCTGCATATGCCGGGTACAAACGGTTTTACCGGGCTGGTATTTCTGCGTGGGCAAAACCCGGGGATTCCCGTGGTGGTTGTGTCCGGTAGTGAAGAGGCTTCAGTGATGAAACGGGCGCTGGACTACGGTGCATCGGGCTTTATTCCTAAATCATCTCCTTTAGATGTTATTGCTGAAGCGATAACAACGATTTTAGAAGGTGAGGAATGGTTGCCGGAAGAGATTGCCGAGGGTGTTGTTGATGTCACTGAGGAAGATCAGAAATTTGCTGCGAACCTTGCTTCGCTGACGCCGCAGCAGTTTCGGGTGTTAACGATGTTAACCGAGGGACTACTGAACAAGCAGATCGCTTATGAGCTAAATGTATCTGAAGCCACGATCAAGGCGCACGTAACAGCGATACTTCGTAAGCTGGGTGTTCATAGTCGCACCCAGGCAGTTATTGCTGCTCAGCGGCTCTGTGTGGATCCGCCAAAAACAGATATGGGCTGATATAATTGCTGTTGTTAAGTATGAAATGATAAAGCGCACCTTGGGTGCGCTTTTTTGTTTTTAGTTGCCGGTAATGAATTCGCTAAAATTGTTAGCACTGATAACCAGGCTTTGATTATTAATAGTTCGTCCGCGATGGATGCCCATCAATACCCACTGCTTGTTCTGTTTAACTAATACAGGCCCACCAGAGTCACCTTCCAGAGTGTTGCAGTTGGTGCGGAGTATTGCTCTGTTTTCGTAGGCCTGGGTGATGCTGCAACGGTCTTCAACGGTTAATACATAGGGTCGATCTGCCCGGTAACCAGCCTGGGATATTTCTTGGCCGATAGTCATCATATGTTCAGCCGCCAGGGGTAGATGGCCTAACAGGGTGCCAAGCGGTTTGTTTAAAGTCAGTAGTGCCCAGTCATGTTTGATGAGCTCTGCTGAGTTAAGTGTATGGGGATTGAAGTCGGGGGCGATTGTGTACCCTGAAGCGGTACTCAGGCCCTGAAATGTATCTTTTTCGGCGCCGGCAACGAAAGTAATGTACTGGGCTGGAAACCATTTACCAGTATTGCTGTTCCAGAGGCAGTGAGCTGAGGTTAATGCCTGATTAGCGCTGACCAGGGTGGCAGTGCAATGGCCTCTGCCTGCCAGGTTGATTCTGCCGATCATTCGCCAGGGGTGTGCTTCGCTGCTTACCCATTTACGTTGCATTGGGTAGCTGGTTGGAGCGATAGTTTGCCATGCGCTCCCGTCTTTTACGTCTTCAGCTGCATAGCTGCACTGGTTGTATGCAAGGCCGGTGCAGCATATCAGCAATAAAGTAGCGGGTATCAGTGTCATACCCTGGCTGAAGCGATCAATTTGCTAATAACGGCTCTCAGAGCGGCGGGCTTGATCGGCTTGTGTAGTAATTCAGCCTGAGTTTCAGCGATCTCTTCTTTGACAGCATCGGTACGATCGGCGGTAATGACGACAGCGGGTATTGGGTGGTGCCAGAGTTCGCCTAGTTCCTGTAGTGCCATGATGCCGGTACGTGTTTCGTCAAGGTGGTAGTCAGCGAGGATGATGTCCGGCATAAACTCTTGTTCAAGTATCTGGTCTTTTGCTTCTATGGCGGAGATGGCGGTGAGTACAGAGCAGGACCAGCCCTGGAGCAGAGCGCTCATTCCTTCCAGAATTTTCGGTTCATTATCAATTACGAGAACCTTGATGCCCTCTAGTGCTTTACTGCGGGTCCAGCCACGTTTTTCGGGGCGTGCTTTTACTGCTTTAGTTTTATCGCCTAGCGGTACGTTGACGCTGAAAACGGTGCCTTTACCTGGCCAGGAGCGCACGTTAAGTGGGTGATGAAGCATCAGGGCTATACGTTCGGTAATCGCCAGTCCCAGTCCTAGTCCGTCAACCTGAGAATGTTTCGGATTGTCAATGCGGCGGAATTCTTCAAATACTTCTCCCAGTTTGTTCTCGGCAATGCCGACACCGGTATCCCATACCTCAATCTGAAGTTTATTTCCCCGTCGTCGACAGCCGAGTAGTATCTTGCCCTGTTGAGTATAACGGATCGCGTTGGAAAGAAAGTTCTGCAGAATTCGGCGTAACAGTTGCTGATCTGAGTGAACGACCTGACAGCATTTTACAAAGTGAAAACTGAGGTTCTTTTCTTCTGCCAGTGCAGTGAATTCAGCGCTGAGGTTGTCGAACATGGTGTCGATTGAAAAGTGGCTGAGGTTGGGTTCCAGTGCGCCGGCATCTAGTTTGGATATATCCAGAATGGTGGTTATCAGGCCTTCTGCAGCTTTCAATGAGCCGTCTAGGTTGTCGACCAGTTGTCGTGTCTCAATGTTGTGTTGTTGCTGAGCCAGGGCGGAGATAAATAGTCTTGCAGCATTCAGGGGCTGAAGTAAATCATGACTGGCTGCTGCCAGAAACCGGGTTTTGCCCAGGTTGGCAGCATCAGCATCGAATTTTGCCTGTCGTAATTCATCCTCGATCAGGGAACGAATGGTATTTTCTTTGCGTAGTTCTTTGTTTACAACGGATAGAGTGTGAGTCCGTTCATGTACCCGTAACTCCAAGTTTTCATTGGTTTCCTGTAGTAACTGCTCCGCCTTGCGGCGCTCGGTAATATCCTGGTACAACGTAAAGTAACCGAGTATTTCTTTGGCTTCGTTGAAGTGCGGTATATAGGTTACTTCTGCATAGCGTATCTGATCATCCGTTGATGGCAGCTCGGTTTCAAAGCGCTGTCGCTCACCCTGTAATACTTTGCTGATATAGGGTTTACGTATCTTAAACTCCTGTTTTGATAAGGTGTCTTTGCTTGATGTGCCGGCGATGTTATGTCGGTCCAGACCGAAGGTGCGGGCATAGGCTTTATTGACAAAGCGGAAATTGCGCTCCGTATCGAGGAAAGCGATCAGAACCGGTACGTTATCGGTATAGTTACGAACATTTTGTTCGCTTTCTCGCAGAGCCTCCTGTACCCGTTTATGTTCTGTAATATCCATATAGGTGTTAACAAAACCACCGTTAGGCATTCTGTTGCCTTTAACTTCCAGTACCGAGCCGTCCATTCGGTGCCGCTCATAAGAATGGGCTTTACCTTCTCTCAGTATATTAAGGCGGCTCTCGACGTGATCGTTAATCTGGCCTTCACCATATTCGCCTTTGGTGGCGTTATAGCGAAAAATTTCTTCTATCGGCCGGCCTACGCATACCAGTCCTTCGGGGTACTCAAACATCTCGATATAGCGTCGATTCCAGGCCACAAGTCGCATCTGCTGGTCGACTACGCTGATGCCCATAGTGATGTTTTCGATAGTTGACTGCAGCAGGGAACGGTTAAAGCGAAGTGCCTGCGAGGCTTCATCAACGATGGTTACTACATCGCCGATCTGCATGTCTTTACCCCGCAGGGTTGAAGCAAGCACGATACGGGCAGAGGATGCGCCAATGACGCCGGCTAACAAACGCTCAGTAAACTGAATAAGTTCTGAGCTGGCTTTGTCTCCTGAGAGCAAAGGCTCAAGACCTGCTTTGAGGGCGAAGCCGGTAAAAGCGTGCTGTGTTCTGCTGATGCCGAGGAAGCGTTCAGTCAGGATTTGTAGGTCGCCTACCGTTGCATGGCTAAATACTTTAGAGGGTTCTGACAGGTCTTTATTGTAAACGTCGACGAAGGCGCTGGCCTGAATGCGATCAATGAGTCTTTGGGGGCTGTACCTTGATACCAGGAAGTACAGCAAGGTGTTGACGGAGATGCTCCAGAAAGCGCCGTGGGTGAGGGGGTCCATTTTGGGGAGGCCGAACAGTTGTGTTGGCTTTAATAGATCGGAGCCAAACAAACCAGCTTCTAAGAATGATGTTGGCATTAAGCCGGCGTTGGCCATGGTTGGGAAAACCAGAGTATAAAGCCAGATCAAAAAGCCTGCAGACAGGCCCGCCAGTACGCCGTGGCGGGAGCCTGTTTTCCAGTAAACGCCGCCGAGCAAGCCGGGTATAAACTGGGCGGAAGCGACAAAGGCTAATAAGCCAAATGAGGCGAGAGTGCCCTGATCACCCAGGATTCGGTAGTAGAAGTAAGCCAGGATCATCAGGCAGATAATAGTGATGCGTCTGACCCTGAGTAGCATTGCGCCCAGGTCTTTATTTTTCGAGAGCTTTAACCATGAAACCCGGAGTAATAGTGGCATAACTATATCGTTACACACCATTGTCGATAGGGTGATAGAGGCAACGATTACCATGCTGGTCGCCGCCGATAAGCCTCCAATAAACGCAAACGTAGCCAGGTCTTTGTAACCCTCTTGCAGAGGGAGCATCAGTACAAAAGTGTCAGCATCAACCGTATTGGGGTCGAAGTATGTCATTCCGGCGGTAGCTATGGGTAAAACAAACAGGGATAGCAGAAGTATATAGAGAGGGAACAGCCATCGGGCGGTCTTCAAGTGCTCAAGATGGGTGTTTTCAACGATAGTAACGTGAAACTGTCGGGGCAGGCAGAGAATTGCAGCACAGGCTAAGAGAATCTCAGTTAAGAAGCTATTTCCAAGGAAGGTCTCGTTCAGGGGGTTGCTGAAGTTTGCGTTGCTGTGCAGTTGGCTGCGGATATTATCAATCAGGTCTGGCACGCCGTCGAAGATATGAAAAGTGACCATCAGACCTACGGCCAGAAAAGCTGTGAGTTTGACGATGGACTCAAAGGCTACTGCCAGTACCATGCCTTCGTGGTGTTCGGTAGCATCGATATGGCGAGTACCAAAGAGGATGGTAAAGACTGCCATTATTAGTGCGACGAACAGCGCAGTATCGCTGCCCTTGCTTAGTGCTTCGGTGGCCCCGGGTGCAATGGCGTTATAGCTGATAGCGACCGCTTTGAGCTGCATGGCGATGTAGGGAATAGTGCCGAAAACGGCAATCACAGTTACCAATACGGCTAATGCCTGGCTTTTGCCATAGCGGGAGGAGAGAAAGTCTGCGATGGATGTAGTGTTCTGTTGTTTGCTGACAAGAATGATTTTCTCAATGATGCGCCAGCCAAAGATAAATACGATAGCTGGCCCTAAATAGGTTGCGAGAAACTCCCAGCCGCTGACTGAGGCGCGCCCGACGGCTCCGTAGAATGTCCAGGACGAGCAGTAGATTGCCAGAGATAGCGAATAGATGACCGGATTGTTGGCGTATGAACGTCCTTTGGCGCTGCGGTCGCCAAAATAGGCGATGGCAAACAGCAGGCCGACATAGGCCAGAGATATAAGAATGATTGAGCCGCCGGAAAGCATAGTAAGGCTACCGTTGTTACTTTGGTGGAAGGCCTAGTGTACCTGAACTCATCCTAACTTCCCTACAGCTCTTATACCTTTGTCTAGCGCTTTGAGTTTTAACGGTTTTTTGTGAATGGCTGGATGTCGCGGAGGGCTTGGGCTGCGGCCGTTTTGGCTGTGATTAAGGGGCGTGGGTCAGACCAAAGTAGGGGATTTGTTTGCCAAAGCAGTTTGTTAAATTCTATCTGTCCACAACTTTTACTTAACCTAATAACAAAAAATAAGGATGGTGCCAATGTCTACCCAAGACAATGCTTCGGCCTACTGGTCCGAAAACCTGCGCATTATCACTACCTACCTCTCTGTCTGGTTTGTAGTGTCTTATGTGTGTGGGATCTTGCTTGTTGATACCCTGGATGCAATTCCGTTTTTCGGCTTCTCGCTGGGTTTCTGGATCGCTCAACAGGGCTCAATCTTCATCTATGTTGCTCTGATCTGGATGTATGTAGCCAGCATGAACAAACTAGATGAAAAATACGACGTTCACGAATAAGAACAATAAGAATTGAACTGAGGAAAATTATATGAGTCTTGATCTACTTACTTACCTGTTTATAGGGGGATCTTTTGTCCTCTATATCGGTATCGCTATCTGGGCCCGTGCCGGGTCAACAAAAGAATTTTACGTAGCGGGCGGTGGTGTACACCCAGTCGCAAACGGTATGGCAACTGCTGCAGACTGGATGTCAGCTGCTTCCTTTATCTCCTTGGCGGGTCTGGTGTCTTTCATCGGTCGTGATGGTGCGGCTTACCTGATGGGCTGGACTGGTGGTTACGTGCTGCTGGCGATGCTGCTTGCTCCTTATCTGCGTAAGTTTGGTAAGTTTACGATTCCTGATTTTGTTGGTGATCGTTACTACTCCAAAACGGCGCGCCTGATTGCGATTATCTGTACTATCGTAATCTCCTTTACTTACGTTGCGGGTCAGATGCGTGGTGTTGGTATCGTATTTTCTCGTTACCTGCACGTTGATATCAACACGGGTGTTGTTATCGGTATGGCAATCGTATTCTTCTACGCTGTATTGGGTGGAATGAAAGGTATTACCTATACTCAGGTAGCTCAGTACTGTGTACTGATTCTGGCGTTCATGGTTCCAGCAATCTTCATGTCTATGCAGGTTACCGGTCACTTCCTGCCACAGGTTGGTCTGGGTGCGACGCTGGATTCCGGTCTGTCAGTATTGGCAACCCTGGATAAATTATCGATTGATTTAGGTTTTGCTGAATATACGGCAGGCAAAAAATCAACTGTTGATATCTTCTGTCTGACAGCGGCTCTGATGGCTGGTACTGCAGGTCTGCCACACGTAATCGTTCGTTTCTTCACGGTTCCACGTGTAAAAGATGCGCGTACTTCTGCTGGTTGGGCTCTGATCTTTATCGCTATCCTGTACACAACTGTACCGGGTGTTGCTGGTTTCGGTCGTGTAAACCTGATTCAGACTATCAACGGTGCTGATAATGCGGGTACTTCTTATGAGACTATGCCTACCTGGTTCAAGAACTGGGAAAATGCGGGTCTGTTAGGATGGCACGATTATAACGGTGACGGCAAAGTTCAGTATGCTGCTGGTGCGGCGTTTAACGGCGCTAAAGGTAAGCCTGCTTACGATGGCGATGCTCGTGGTGAGCACGGTGAGCGTGCGGTAACTAACGCACATGCAAACCCTACTGCTAAGCCAGGTGTTCCATTTGCCAACGAAGTATACGTTGACCGTGACATCATGGTACTGGCTAACCCTGAGATCGCTCAGTTGCCTAACTGGGTAATTGCGTTGGTTGCTGCGGGTGCGGTTGCTGCGGCACTATCGACTGCGGCAGGCTTGTTGCTGGTAATCTCTACCGCGATAGCGCATGACTTGATGAAGACGATTATTAATCCGAATATCTCTGAGAAGCAGGAGCTGATGTATGCCCGTCTGGCAGCAGTGGTGGCTATCTGTATAGCAGGTTACTTCGGTATTAATCCGCCCGGATTTGTGGCGCAGGTAGTGGCACTGGCCTTTGGTCTGGCTTCTTCCTCTGTGTTCCCGGTTATCGTGATGGGTATCTTCAATAAGCGCATGAACAAAGAAGGTGCTATTGCAGGTATGTGTGTAGGTCTGGGCTCTACTATGGCTTACATGATCTACTTCACCTTCATGGGTGGCGATAAAGCGGACCTGTTCCTGGGTATCTCTACTGGTGGCTTCGGTGCTATTGGTATGGTACTGAACTTCATCGTGGCGTATGTTGTTTCAATGATGACTCCTCCTCCTCCAGCGGAGATTCAGGAAATCGTTGAAAACATCCGTGTACCACGGGGTGCTGGTCAGGCTCACGCACACTAAGATCTGAATAGATCTGACTAAATGCAAGGCGCACCAGCGAGGGTTGGTGCGCCTTTTTTCTTTTTTGTGACCGAATTTTAAGTTACAACAGAGTTTCAGCCTAAAGGGCTATGTCTTAGCGCTTTAATCAGAAATTTTGTAACAGCTTTAGGTTGGGGAGATTGTCTATGCCATCATCTTTTAAAATGGAAAATATGCCGTTCAGCTTGCTGTCAGAGCGAGAGCAGGAGTATCTACGCTCAAGTCTGGATATCGGCTACTACCAGTCCGGTGAAGTTCTTCTTGCTGCTGGTGATGTGCCTGAGGGGGTTTACGTAATCTTCAAGGGGCGGGTTGGTGAAAGTGATGTGGCTGTCGAAGGTGAGGAGAAGCAAGAGCAGGTTTTTGTGCACTACGCTAATGAAGACTACTTTGGTGCCTGGTCGGCTATTCGTGGTACTGCTATTCATAACTTCATCGCTGAAGAAGAAACTATATGTCACATTTTGCCGACTAAAGCCTTGTTGGAGTTGTGTGCAGGCAATAGCCGTTTTGGTGATTACTTTCAGCAAAGCCTGTCTGCCAAGACAGAGATTCAGGCGCAGGAAGGCGGCGATCAGGACATGGCGGAGTTTATGCTTGCGCAGGTCAAAGATGGCTTGATTCGTGAGCCTTTGATTGTGCCTGAGGGAGCATCAATCACGGACGCAACGGTATTGATGCGGGAAAAGCATGCGGACTGTGTATTGGTTAAGCGTGGCAACCGATATGGAATGGTTACGGGTACAGATCTGCTTAATGCGGTTGTGATTGATCGGCTTGACTTGACTGCGGATGTTGCTGATATAGCCAGTTATCGACTGATATCCACCACCTCAGATGATTATCTGTTTAACGCACTGATTACAATGACTCAGCAGCATATCGAGCGGGTCGTGGTGATGGATGATAATCAGCTTACCGGTATTATCGAATTAACGGATGTGCTGAGTTACTTCTCCAGTCACTCTCATGTTATCGGCTTACGGATTGAGCGGGCGAAAACGATAGAGGATCTTCATGAGGCGGCTCATGGATTGAATGACCTGATAAAGGGGTTAGTGACGCACGGCGTGAAAGCGCGTTTTGCTATGGATCTGATTGCTGCCATGAATGGTCGTGTCATAGCCAAGCTATTTGACTTGATTGTGCCTGCGGATATGCAGCCTCATGTGTGCCTGATTGTCATGGGAAGTGAGGGGCGTGGCGAGCAGATTATGAAGACGGATCAGGATAATGCGCTGATCTATCGTGATGGTTTGCAGTGGCCTGGTATGCAGGAGACGATGCAGCTCTTTACTGAAACGTTGATTTCATTTGGTTTCCCTGAGTGTCCGGGAAATATAATGGTTTCTAATCCTGCCTGGGTTAAATCGATAGGCGAGTGGACGCAGCAGTTAAGTGATTGGTCTTATCGATGCGAAGGCGAGGCGCAGATGAATCTGGCCATTGCGGTTGATGCGCATCCTGTTGCAGGTAATGCGGCGCTGTTTAAGACATCCAGAAACTGGTTTATGCGTCATCTGCAAAATAATGATGTGTTTTTCTCCCATTTTGCTAAAGCGTCATTAGAGTTTGATACGCCGTTAACTTTCTTTGGAAATCTAAAGGATAAAGGTGAGCTGGACGTTAAAAAGGCCGGTATCTTTCCTGTCGTGCATGGCATTCGGGCAATGGCGTTGCAATATAAAATTCTGGAAACTAATACCTTCAAACGGATTGAGGCTTTGGTTGAAATCGGTCAGATGAAGGAAGAGCATGGTCGTGAGCTTGCTGAGGCGCTGGCATTGTTTATTCAGACTCGTTTGAAGCAGCAGGTGAAACGGATTGATGATGCTGAAGATGGAGTAGACCAAACGCCTAATATCCTTGAGCTGTCTTCATTGGATAAAATGGAGAGAGATCTGCTTCGAGATGGCATGCATATTGTCAAAGGCTTTAAAAAGAGTCTGACACTCCGGTATCACCTGGGAGGATAGTACGGAATATGATTATTCCAAGAACAATAAGAAAAATGAAAGAGCGTATGGATCATAAAAATGGACCATATGCGCACCTGTTCACGCCTTATGAAGGTGACGAAGTCGTTTCGCTGGATTGCGAAACGACCAGTTTGAATGTGAAGGAGGGTGAGATTCTTTCAATTGGTGCGGTTAAGATTAAAGGGCGTAAGGTGATGACCAGCGAGCGGCTGGATATTAAGCTTAGGCCACCAAAGAGTCTTACCGGTGATTCCATTAAAATCCATAAGATTCGTGCTGCTGATCTGGTTGATGGTGTTTATATGGATGAGGCGCTGGAACAAGTGCTGGAATTCATTGGTAACCGGCCTATTCTCGGTTACTACGTTAATTATGATGTACGCATGCTGGAGAAATATCTGCGTCCAAGGTATGGCTTTGGTTTGCCAGGCAAGGCGATTGAGTTGTCCCATGTGTATCACGATATTATTAAGTGGCGGCATGTGGGCGGGGATGTTGATCTTCGGTTTGATACGATCTCTAAATGTTTGGATATTCCGATGTTGGAGCGTCATACGGCACTGGGTGATGCGATCACGGTAGCACTGATGTATGTGCGGTTGAATTATGGTGAGCCGCCGAAAGCGGGATAGATTTGATGTCAAAAAACAAACGGGCCTATGGCCCGTTTTTTGCTTTATGTATGGTAGGGATTAAATTTTGACATATGTTTGTGTCATAAAATTGGCGAATAAGTTGTTTTGGTGCTTGCTAAGTGGCGGTTCAAACTTATAATGTCAATATATTGCCATTATTGAGGTGGGTATGATTGAGCGTGCAGATATAAATTCAGTATTGCAGCAGATGCGAGAATTAAAGACGCAGGCTCAACAGGGGCCTTCGCCTGATATGAATCGCCCTCAGGGTATTCGTGCGGTTACTGAGTCTCAGGAGGGCGAAAGCTTTGCTGATATGTTTAAAGGTGCGATTGATGGCATCAATAATTCTCAGGCTCAGGCAAAAAGTTTGGCAACGGCTTATGAAAAAGGCGTTGAAGGTGTCGATCTGCACCAGGTAATGATTAGTATGGAAAAAGCGTCGGTATCATTTCAGGCGCTGACTCAGGTGCGAAACCGCATGGTTTCTGCCTATGAAGATGTTATGAAAATGCCGATCTGATTTGACTGGTCAATATAGAATAATAATTAGCAGTAATATCAGGAAACTGGGCTAGATGGAAAACGCGACAGTACAGACAGGAACAGGTGGTCCGGTAGCTTTCGGCTTTAACCGCTTGGGGTTAGTGCGTCAGTTGGGTCTGATGGTCGGTCTTGCTGCCACTATTGCGATCGGTTTTGCTGTTGTACTCTGGTCGCAGGAGCCCGATTACCGGGTGCTCTACAATAATGTTTCCTATGCTGATGCGAACCAAATTGTTGAGCAGCTTCAGCTGAACGGTATTCCCTATAAATTTGATTCCAGTGGCCACAATATCCTGGTTGCCGATGAGTATTTGCATAAAGCGCGCCTGCGTCTTGCTGCAGAGGGTTATACTGGAGATAACACTGTCGGTTTTGAGCTGCTGGATAAGGAGCAGGGGCTGGGTACCAGTCAGTTCATGGAAAATGCACGCTATCGACGCGGGCTGGAAGGTGAGTTAGCACGTACGATAACCAGTATGCTTTCCGTGCGTAAGGCGCGAGTGCATCTGGCGCTGCCGAAGCAATCTGTGTTTGTTCGAGATCAGCGAAAACCAACGGCTTCAGTATTTCTTGATCTGGTGGCAGGACGTCGCCTTGAATCTATCCAGGTTCAGGCCATAGCGAACCTGATCGCTTCCAGTATTCCTGAGCTGGCCAGTCAGGATGTCACCGTTGTTGATCAGAAAGGACGGTTACTTAATACCCGTGATATGGATACCGACGTAGTGCTAGCGGCAAAACAGCTGGAATACACTCGCCGGATTGAAGAGACGCTG
This sequence comes from Amphritea japonica ATCC BAA-1530, assembly GCF_016592435.1. Lineage (NCBI taxonomy): Bacteria > Pseudomonadati > Pseudomonadota > Gammaproteobacteria > Oceanospirillales > Oceanospirillaceae > Amphritea > Amphritea japonica. Next base: position 646,607 of record NZ_AP014545.1, read on the forward strand.
GTGAATCGGGTAAACAGTATTTTGCAGCCGGTTGTCGGCGTTGGGCGTTATCGTGCAGAGGTATCGGCGGATATCGATTTTACTGCCGTGGAACAAACTGATGAGATCTATAATCCAGACTTGCCTGCCTTGCGCAGTGAGCAAACAATGGATGAGAGTACTTCGGGGCAGGGGGCTGCTTCCGGAGTGCCTGGTTCTCTCTCAAATCAACCTCCGGGTGCTAGTTCGGTGCCTGAGGTTGTGAATGGGTTGCCAGTTCAGGGTGAGGGGGTTGTTGATCGGCCTGAAGGGCCTAAAAATGCACGCTCTCAGGCGACCCGAAATTATGAGCTGGACCGCTCGATTAGTTACACGAAACATCAAATGGGACAGATTAACCGGCTTTCTGTGGCGGTAGTTGTAGATGATCTGGCAACGACAAGTCAGGATGGTGGAGAACAAACCCGTACGCCATGGGATCAAAATGAGTTAGCGCGACTGACTATACTGGTTAAGGATGCTGTGGGGTATTCGGCGGTGCGCGGTGATAGCGTGAACGTAATTAACTCGCCCTTTGCGGTACCTGATGTTTATGAGGAGGAAGAGATTCCTATCTGGAAGCAGGAGTGGGTGCACGATATTGCCAAGCAGGTGCTGGCTGGTTTGTTTGTGTTACTGCTGGTGTTCGGTCTGTTGCGACCAATTATGAAAAACCTTGCGGTGAGCTCTGCTCAGAAAGCGGCTACTGACAGTGCTAACGCGGCAGCACAGACTGATCTTTCGGCTGACCTTGAATCTCTTGATATGGGTGAAATATCCGGTGATCAAGTGACCTTTAGCGGTATTGATAATGCGCTGGCGCCAACACCAAATGAGACCTATGAGTATCAGCTTAATGCTATTCGCAGCATGATTGCAGAAGATCCGGCAAAAGTGGCGCAGGCGATCAGACAATGGGTATCCGAACATGAATGATCAGGTTACAGAGGGCGGTACAGAACTAACCAATACTCAAAAAGCGGCTGTATTGTTGATCTCTCTTGGCGAGAGTGATGCTGCAGAAGTGTTACGTTATTTGGGGCAGAAGGAGGTTCAGCAACTGGGTTTGTCGATGAGTAATCTCGATAATATTCCTCAGTCTGCGGTGGAGTCGGTCATGGCTGACTTTATGGAGGCTATTAGTGATCAGACGAGTATCGGAATCAATAATGATCATTATATTAAAGAGATGCTTAATCAGGCCTTAGGCGGTGAAAAAGCTCAGTCCCTGGTGGATCGTATTCTGATGACCACGAATACCTCGGGATTGGAAAGTCTCAAGTGGATGGATTCTCGTCAGGTTGCAGATATTATCCGTTTTGAGCACCCGCAGATTCAGGCGGTTGTTTTGGCGTATTTAGATCCGGATCAGGCGGCTCATGTTTTACAGCGTTTTGATGAGAATGTACGCCTTGAAATATTGATGAGAATTACCTCGCTGGATCAGATTCAACCCTCAGCGTTGCAGGAATTGAACGATATTCTCGAAGCTCAGTTTTCAGGGGCAACGAGCCAGACGGCTAGTCTGGGTGGTTTGAAAACGACAGCTAATATCATGAACTACATTGATAGTAGTATTGAGCAAGAGCTCATGGAAAGTATTCGTGAAGTGGATGAGTCTCTGTGCGATCAGATTTCCGATATGATGTTTGTGTTCGATAATCTGATTGATGTTGAAGATCAGGGTATTCAGGTTATCTTGCGTGAAATTAGTACTGATGTGCTTGTGGTTGCATTGAAGGGTGCTGAGACTGGGTTGCAAGAGAAAGTGTTCAAGAATATGTCTAAGCGTGCAGCAGAGCTGCTGCGTGATGATCTCGAGGCTAAAGGTCCTGTACGCGTGAGTGAAGTTGAAGATGCTCAGAAAGAGATTCTGTCGACTGCGCGTCGCTTGGCTGATGAAGGTGAGATTATGCTTGGCGGTGGCGGGGAAGAGATGTTGTGATGAGTATGAAAGCGGTTGATAAAACTGTGATCAGAATTCGTGCGGAAGATGCCCGTGCAGCAGCGCTATGGACCTTGCCTGTTGTCAAGAGTAAGCATGTGGTTGGGTTGGAATGTAAGCCTGAGCCGGTCGTTGAAGAGGCGATTGAAGAAGTTGTAGATGGTCGTCTAACACTTTCTGAGCTTGAGAAGATCAGGGAGGATGCTTATCAGGAAGGTTTGCTGGAGGGGCATAAAGAGGGGGTGGAACAAGGGCTTGAAGAGGGGCGGGCTAAGGGACAGGCGGAAGGTCTGGCTGCGGCTCGTCAGGATATCGAAGCTCAGCTGGTGCTGTTGAATGCGCTTAAGGATCAGCTGGATCAACCCCTGAAACAAGTAAACTCGCAGGTTGAAGCGTTGATCGTTGCGTTGATTGCGGAATTTGGTCAGGCGGTTGTCGGCGCACAGGTTGAATTGGATGGTGCTCTGGTTGTAACGGCGGTTGAAGATGCGATTGCGCAATTGCCGCAAACGGGTAGTGATATTAAAGTGCTTCTTCATCCTGAGGATGTTCCGGCGCTTGAACCTTTGCTGGTGTTGAATGAACACTGGTCGCTGGTGGAGGATGCTTCGCTTTCCAGGGGAAGCTGTAAAGTGCTCAGCGGTTATGGGTTGATAGATAATACTCTGGAACGTCGATTCGATGCGGCCTCTGAGCGCTTGCATCAGGCGTTGATTCAGCTGCCGGATGAGGCCGGTGGTGACGCTTCAATGCCGTCGGAATCCCATGAATGAGCCTCTCCTAGCACGTCTCTCTCGCCTGAAAGGGCTCGATTATAAAATTCCAGCCCCGGTTTCCCATGGGCAAGTTACCCGTCTGATTGGTTTGACCCTGGAAGCTGTTGGTATTAAAGCGTCTATGGGGGAGTACTGTCTGATTCATCCAGATAAAGGTCCCCCGGTTGAAGCAGAGGTCGTGGGTTTTTCAGGCGACCGGCTCTATCTTATGCCGATTGATATGGTTGATGGATTAGCTCCAGGTGCCAGAGTTAGCCCTCTACAAGGTGGTGGGGATGTAGCGGTCGGCTTTGAATTGCTGGGAAGAGTTATTAATGGTGTAGGCAAGCCGTTAGATAGTTTAGGGCCGCTTGGTTGTGCTGCTACTGTGCCGTTGCAAGGGAAGAATATTAACCCGCTTAGTCGTCAGCCAATTAATCAACCGCTTGATGTGGGTATTCGAGGCATTAACTCATTACTGAGTGTGGGGCGAGGTCAGCGGCTTGGCTTGTTTGCCGGTAGTGGTGTCGGCAAGAGTGTGCTGCTGGGGATGATGACCCGGTTTACTGAAGCCGATATTGTGGTTGTTGGCTTGATTGGTGAGCGGGGGCGAGAAGTAAAAGAGTTTATCGATCATAGTCTGGGCGAAGAAGGGATGCGTCGTTCGGTCGTGGTGGCTTCGCCTGCTGATGAATCGCCTTTGATGAGGTTGAGAGCTGCGCAATTAGCAACCCGGTTGGCTGAGTATTTTCGTGAGCAGGGTAAAAATGTATTGTTATTGATGGATTCGCTGACTCGCTATGCTCAGGCACAACGGGAAATTGCGCTGGCGGTGGGCGAGCCGCCTGCGACGAAGGGGTATCCACCGTCGGTATTTGCCAAACTGCCTAAACTGGTTGAACGTGCTGGGAATGGTGAGCAGGGAAGTGGTTCAATTACTGCGTTTTATACGGTGCTTACAGAAGGGGATGATCAGCAGGACCCAATCGCCGATTCGGCCAGGGCTATTCTTGATGGGCATATCGTACTTTCACGGCAGTTGGCTGAGCGGGGGCATTATCCTGCTATTGATATCGAACAGTCCATCAGCCGGGCGATGCCGCAGGTGGTTTCGCCAGATCATTTGCAGGCTGCCATGGGGTTTAAGCAGTTGTATTCAAAATTCCAGCAGAATAGTGATTTGATCTCTATCGGGGCTTATGTTCGCGGGAGTGATGCAGAGACGGATTTTGCGATTACGCGGATGCCGCTGATGAATGCGTTTTTGCAGCAAGGTCTAAAGGAGTCTTATGGATTTCAAAAAAGTCTGACGGATCTGGCTTTGGTCTTAACGCCCAATCCCCAAGGGGATCAGCAGACTGCGCAGCAAAATATTAGCATGGGTAATCAGGCTCAGTGATGAAGCGTTCAAAGCGACTTAAAGTCGTCCTGGATCTTGCTGAACGAAAGCGTAAACAAGCCGAGCAGTGGCTTGGGCAGGCGCAATCTAAGGTGCAACAGGGGGAAGAGACGCTGGTGCAGTTGCAGGATTATTATTCAGATTATGCAAATAGTTTTTACAGTGCGGGTAGTGGCGGTGTAACGCCAGGGCAGTTGCAGACACATCAGGCCTTTATGCAAAAATTGAGAGTGGCGGTTGAGCAGCAGAAAAATGCTCTGCTGATGGATCGTGCGCAACTTGAAAAAGTAAAAGAGCATTGGCAGGCAGCCTATCGGCACTTTAAGTCTGTCGATTCATTGGTAGAGAAATTAAAGCGAGAAGAGCTGTTGCTGGCAGAGAAGCAGCAGCAGAAAGAGCTTGATGAACGCTCACAATTGAAGCGCCCTCCTTTTATCTAAAAATTATGGCATTGAATATGCATCTCTCTAGCTCAGGCACTATTTGCCGGGGAGTTTAGTATGAGTCAATCGCTTTCGGCTTCAGCGGGAGCCGGATCTTTATTAAGTATTGGAACGGTGTCAGCAACGAGTGCTGATGCAGCTATTCAAGGTGTTTTGGGTGAAACTGCTCAGATCGTTCAATCCTTCGATAAGTCGATGCAGCAAGCGAATCAACAACATTTACCCGCTGCTACAAAGCAGGCGCAGGGCGGTCAGAAGTTGCCGGAAGGGGGTGAATCGTTGCCCTCTGTGGATGCGCAGAGTACAGATGAAGCTTTCTCTTTAGTTAAAGTGTCTGACGCGTCTGTTAATAGTGCTCTGGAAGGCGAAGAGGGAAAGGTTGCTCTCGATCAGTTTCAGCAAGTGTTGTTTCCAGCGGCAGATCAGAATTTTCAAAAGATATCGGCTGCAGAATCTGTAGGAAATTCAGCGTTGCAGCAAATAAATAAGCATCGTGATGTTGATCTGACGGTTAAAGCAGACTCTGCGTTGCAACAGGTAGGTGGTCGTAGCGTGCTTCCCGATTCGGCTGGTGAGAATGTCGGGCGTTCACAAGTTACATCTGATATGACTGAAGCTGCGTTATTCAAGCAGCCGATATCGGGTGCTCAGGCCCGGAGTGAAGCTCCTGTAGCGGAGGCTGCTCCTGTTGCCGGGATTCATAATCCACAGCGAACGGAGCTTTCTGGGCGTCTTATTGAATCCGGTGTGAATCGAACGGTATCGGTACCTGTTCCAGAAGCAGCGGCTGGTAAGATAGAAAACGCGCCGGTGATTACCGCTTCATCGTCTCAATCAGACATTGCTGTTAAGTCAGAAATGCTAACTATGCCGGTTACCGGGGGCGTTGAGTCAAATGGAGTCGGTCAGGGTCAGAGTGTGGTGGATTCACCAGTGACGGCAAGTCTGCTGGATGCAGAAAAGCCAGTCATAGCGCAAGGTTCTGCTTCACCTTCAGGAGCGCCTCGAGAAAAGGTGGGGGAGGGGAGCAATACTCAGGAGCCTGAAAAAAATCCATTTTCTGAATCAATTGCTCAAATCGTACGTGAGACCGGGCTGGCAAGTGCGCAGTTGACTGAATCTGCGAATCCCGTAGCTGAAGCGGTAACTCGTCTGGATATTCCAGTGGGTCAGGTGGTGGGGTCTAAGGTAGCTGCGGGGATCTATGTGACGAAACATGAGATGTCTGCAAAAACAGATTTATTTTTTACCAGCGCTGAATCACAGCTACGTTCCCCGTCGACTGAGGTTGTTCAGCCCTCTGTCCGGCAGACCGCAGAGTCTCTCGTTCAGTCAGGAAACGTTATGGCCAGCACACAGCAGGTGGCCGGTGATCTTAGGCAGCAGATAAAGACGGGTGGGGTTGAGTTCGATAAATTGCCAGGTGTTGAGCCGGCGGCTCGCTCTGAAGGGCGTCAGGAGGCACTGCTTACCAGCTTTGCAGATTCTCTGACCGCCGCTAGCAAGGTCTCTCGTGCAGCGGCAGAGCCTATGCAGTTGTCCATGCCTAATGGTGCTCGACCGGGGATGCCCGCATGGGGGCAGGCGGTTAATGACCGGGTGATGATGATGGCGTCAAAAAACGGGCAGTTTGCAGAAATTCAGCTAGATCCCCCAGAGTTAGGTTCGCTGCAGGTTAAGTTGCAGGTTAAAAATGAACAGGTCAGTGTGGTGTTTAATACGCCCCATGGAAGTGTGCGGGAGGCTTTAGAGCAGAATATGCCGCGCTTGCGCGAGATGTTTGCCGAGCAAGGACTTAATCTGTCTGAATCTTCGGTGCATGATCAAAGTGAAGGACAGCAGCGCAGGGAGAGTGATGATAGTGATGCAGCTGGGCTTTACACAGATTATCAGGGTGATTCTGGAGAGGAGAATGAATCTGGCTTGATGCAGCAAGAGAGTCTGTCGCTGGTAGATTATTATGCCTGATAAATGATCTTCTTCTTAAACTGAGAGGAGTCTGCTTCCGCTGCTGAATCAGTATGTTATATTACGCATTGGGTCGTGATTTAACGCATAGTGCCGGTTTGACCGGTTCACTGTTTGTGAGGCAAAAGATGGCTGAAGAAAATACCGAAACAGTTGCGGATGAAGCGGCTGAGGGTGGCAAAAAGTCTGGAAAGATGAAGTTGATCCTGATTGTGGTTGGGGTGCTTCTTATCGCAGTGATTGGTGGTGTTGGTGCTATGTTCATGCTGGGGGGCTCTGATGATGAGGCTGCTGCTGCGCCTGCAGAGCCAGCAAAGCCAGCTCAGGCACTGTATACCAAAATTAGAACTTTGGAAGGCAGTCCTTATTTCACCGTAGTTGTGCCAAGCAATGATGACCGTACTCACTATATGCAGATATACGTTGAGGCTAAAAGTCGTGATGATGAAGTAGTTGCTGCTTTAACCAAGCATATGCCTAAAATTGTATCGAACCTGAATCGTCTTTTTTCCAGTCAGTCTTTTGCTGAGATACGGACTGCTGATGGGCGGCTAAAGTTGCAGCAAGCTTCTTTAAAGGAAATTCAGACTATTATGCAACAAAGGATAGGTAAGCCTGGAATTGAAAAAGTGCTCTTTACCGGGTTTGTAATGCAGTGATGGATAACCTGTTATGACAGTTAAAGATCTGCTTTCACAGGATGAAATCGACGCTCTTCTGCATGGTGTAGATGATGGCGACATAGAGACTGATGAAGATGTCGCTGAAGAAGAGGGAGAGGTCAGGGTTTATGATCTTGCCAGTCATGAGCGTATTGTTCGTGGCCGGATGCCCACTCTTGAGATGATTAACGAGCGCTTTGCCCGGCATACCCGAATCTCTTTGTTTAACCTGCTGCGCAATAATGCCGATGTCTCCGTCGGTGGTGTGCAGATAATGAAATACTCCGATTATATTCATACACTTTACGTTCCCACCAGTATTAACCTATTACGAGTATCGCCTTTGCGCGGTACTGCGTTGTTGGTAATGGATGCAAAGCTGGTTTTTAAACTGGTTGATAGTTTCTTTGGTGGCGATGGCCGGCATGCAAAAATCGAAGGGCGGGAATTTACGCCGACTGAGATCCGGCTGATAAATAAAGTTATTGGCCAGTTTTTCGTTGATCTCGAGGGCTCATGGGAGCCAGTTATGCCGCTGAAGTTTGAGGTGAGTGGGCATGAGGTTAATCCGGCGATGGCGAATGTGATCAATCCATCTGAAGTGGTTGTAGTGAGTAGTTTTCAGGTGGATATGGAGGGTGGAACTGGCGAGTTCCACGTTACGATGCCTTATTCAATGCTGGAGCCGATTCGGGATATCCTGATTTCAGGTTATAAACCTGCAGAAGAGGAGTTGGATGAGCAATGGCTTACCTCTCTGAAGGGCGATATGCTTGGTGCACCAATGGATCTGGATCTGGTGATTGCTGAGAGGCAAATGAAGTTACGGGATGTAATGCAATTTGAAGCGGGCGATGTTATTCCCATCGATATTGCTGATACCTTGTTGCTCAAAGCTGCCCGAGTCCCCATTTTTAATTGTAAACTGGGTACCTCCAGAGGAAACCTGGCTGTAAAAGTTATCAGTCGGACTAAAAATGACTAAATCGATAAACAGAGCGTATCACTCATGAGTAATGACGAGATTGAGAATCAGGATCAAGACGCGGGAATGGATGACTGGGGTGCTGCTATGGCAGAGCAGGCTCAGGCTGAGGTTGGCGCTGCGAGTAGCCAGTCGATTGATCTCGATGAACTGAGGGATGAAGGCGTAGCGCTGGATAACCCTAGTATGGATGTGATTCTTGATATACCCGTTAAATTATCGATGGAGGTTGGACGCTCAGATATCTCAATTCGTAACTTGCTCCAGCTCAATCAGGGCTCGGTTGTAGAGTTGGACCGGGTTGCGGGTGAGCCTCTTGATGTTTTGGTTAATGGCACTCTGGTCGCTCACGGAGAGGTTGTTGTCGTGAATGATCGTTATGGTATCCGGCTGACTGACGTTATCAGTCCGCAGGAGCGTATAGATAAGCTGAGATGATTCGGTTGTCTGTCTGTTCTTATTTTGGCTCTTGTATTGAGTCGTGCTATCGAATCCTGCTTGTTTTTTTTGGGCTGGGTTATAGTGGTTTGCTTGCTGCCGAGTCAGTGTCTTCTCCAGCGATAGTGCCTACTGTAAGTCAGGCTCGCCCTGTCGTTGAGCCTCTCAATACGGGCTCGGTCGTGCAGATGCTCGCTGGATTGTTACTTGTTATCGGGCTTATCTTTTTGTTGGCCTGGTTGCTTAAACGTTTTACCGGTATCTCTGGACAGCATCGCTCGCTTCAGGTTGTTGCTTCGCTTTCCTTGTCGGCCCGTGAAAAACTGGTGTTGGTTCAGGCAGGCGATAAGCAGCTTCTTTTAGGGGTTGCGCCGGGTCGGGTGAATCTGTTGCAGAGCTATGATCAGCCTTTGATTGAGCCGGGTGTAGCTATGGGGGAGTTTGCAAACAAGCTGCAGCAGGCGTTGAGCCGGAAGGGGACAGAGTGAAAAGAGTCTTAGTACTATTGCTGCCGCTCCTAATGCTTCCCGGGTTGGTTTTGGCAGCGGATCCAGGGATTCCTGCCGTAACCTTAACGACTAATCCAGATGGTAGTGCGGATTACAGTGTAACGCTCCAGATTCTGGGGCTTATGACGCTGCTGACGTTCCTGCCGGCAATTCTGATGATGATGACCTCCTTTGCCCGGATCATTATTGTCTTTGCAATCTTGCGGCAGGCGTTGGGTTTGCAGCAAACGCCCTCTAATCAGATTCTGGTAGGGCTGTCATTGTTTCTGACGCTTTTTATTATGTCGCCGGTTCTGGATAAGGTTAATGAGCAGGCTGTGCAGCCATATTTAAACGAAGAGATGACTTCCGTCGATGCTCTGGTTGCTGCTAGCAAACCATTTAGAGGTTTTATGCTGGCTCAGACTCGAGAGACCGATCTTAATCTGTTTATGAATATCTCCAGGACTGAAGCGGTTGAAACGCCGGATGATATTCCTTTTACCGTGCTCGTGCCCTCTTTTGTTACCAGTGAACTGAAAACTGCCTTTCAAATTGGTTTTATGCTCTTTATTCCTTTTTTGGTGATCGACCTTGTTGTCGCCAGTGTGCTTATGGCGATGGGTATGATGATGTTATCGCCAGTGATTATTTCATTGCCGTTTAAGATTATGCTATTTGTGCTGGTGGATGGTTGGGCTATGGTTATAGGTACGCTGGCCGGCAGCTTTGTGGTTTAGGGCTGTTAAATGATTTTTCTTTGCGATTGTATATGAGGGTTTGATATGACACCGGAGATGGCTCTTGATCTGTTTGGCGAAGCGCTATTTTTAGTGGTTATATTAGTTGCTGTTATCGTTGTGCCCTCGTTGATGGTGGGTTTGCTGGTTTCTACTTTTCAGGCTGCAACTCAGATTAATGAGCAAACGTTGAGTTTTTTGCCTCGCCTGATTGTTACCTTGTTGATGATTATGTGGGCTGGCCCCTGGATTCTTGGGCGATTGATGGACCACTTTAGTAATATCTTTGCTAACATCCCGTTGTTTCTGGGCTAGCCGGTGCTACAGCTTACAACGCTCCAGATAGAGCAGTGGATGGCTCAGTTTCTCCTGCCCTTCTTCAGAATTGCGTCTTTTTTCATGGTAGTGCCGATGATTGGTACTCAGTTGGTCGCTGCGCGAATACGCCTGGGTCTGGCGCTGGCTATGACGGTTGTGCTGCTGCCGGTATTGCCGGAGATGCCGCTTTTGAGCGGAATGTCTCTGCAAACCTATATTCTGGTGGCGCAGCAGATTGTTATCGGCACGGCGATGGCGTTTGTGATCCAGGTGCTGTTCCAGGTGTTTGCCTTGGGCGGGCAATTGATATCTTCTCAGATGGGTCTGGGCTTTGCGTCTGTTAGTGACCCAGCCAATGGTGTGTCTGTTGTTGTTCTCTCTCAGCTATATCTCATGCTGGTGATGCTTTTATTTATGGCATTTAACGGTCATTTGGTGATGTTTGAAGCGTTGGCCAGGAGTTTTTTTGTGCTCCCTGTCTCTGAAGGAGCTATGCCTGCTTCAGGTTATATGGCGCTGGTAAAGTCAGGTAGTTGGATGTTGTCGAGCGCGCTATTGATGGCATTGCCTGCTGTAACCGCGCTTCTGGTGATTAATTTTGCCTTCGGTGTGATGGCGAAAGCGGCTCCGCAGCTTAATATTTTCGCTATCGGATTTCCGTTTACTATGTTGATGGGATTGATTATCGCCTGGGCAAGCCTGGAAGGTTTTCTCGGACAGTATCAGCGGTTTATTTCGCTGGCTTTCGATTACCTTGATCTGGTTATCGGTGTCGGGAGGCTTTAGGTATGGCTGAGGAGAGCGGTCAGGAGAAAACCGAAGAACCCACGGCAAAGCGGTTACGTGATGCCAAAGAAAAGGGGGATATTGCGCGATCAAAAGAATTGGCGACGACAGTTTTGTTGTTATCTGCTGCAGCCGCTGCAATGATGTTTGGTGGTCAGGTCGCTGATGCTATGGCGGGCATGATGAGGTTCAATTTCAGCCTGGACCGGCAGTCTGTGATGGACCCTGCGTTGATGTTCACGCATCTGGGGTTTTCGTTATCAGAAGCATTGAAATCACTGTTTGGCTTCTTTTTGGTGTTGTTGGTGGCTGCGTTTGTTGGGCCTGTTGCGCTGGGAGGCTGGAATCTTAGCATGAAAGCGATGGCGCCGAAGCTGAGTCGAATTGATCCATTGGCAGGCATTAAGCGCATGTTCTCTTTGAAAGCGTTGATTGAACTGTTTAAAGCATTGGCTAAGTTCTTGGTTGTCGGTTCGCTTTCCTTTCTGGTGTTATTGGTCTCTAAGCAAGAGTTGTTTTCATTGGGGGCGCAGGATGTTTTTCCAGCAATGTCTCATGCGACAGAGATAGTAATCTGGGCGTTTCTGGTGATGAGCCTGACAATGATTCTGATCTCCCTGGTCGATGTGCCTTTTCAGATCTATGACTATACCCAAAAGCTGAAAATGACTCTTCAGGAAGTCAAAGATGAGATGAAGAATACTGAAGGTAAGCCCGAAGTGAAGGGGCGAATCAGGCAGCTTCAGCGTGAAATATCCCAGCGTAAGATGATGTCCGCAGTGCCCGAGGCTGATGTGGTTATCACAAACCCGACGCATTATGCGGTGGCGCTTAAGTATGATCAGAGTGGTGGTGGAGCTCCATTTCTTGTGGCGAAGGGTGCTGATTTTGTTGCCCTAAAAATTCGCGAGATAGCTGATGCTCATGAAGTGCCTGTTCTTTCCTCTCCAGCGCTTGCTCGCGCGATATACCACTCAACAGAAGTGGAAGAGGAGATTCCTGCTGGCTTGTTTAAGGCGGTGGCAGAGGTGTTAGCGTATGTTTTCCAATTAAAGCGGCATAAGCAGCGCCAGGGTCCGGCTCCAATAGATATCTCTCCGGATCTGGATATTCCTTCAGAATTACAGAAAGACGAATAAGACCCTCCAAATAATCCGCGTATGTTTCCGTGATATGGCTGGATTCTTGCAATAATCATAGAATGGCAGGTAAAGCGTCAAAAAATTGATGTTTTACATGCGTATTAGTGTTATTTTTTCAGGCTGTAACTTATTATTATTTCTATGACGTATTTTTGACGCTTTGCTTGTGGGCAAAGATGTTCTTCGGGGTGTAAGTGGATAGAGCGGCGATTTACGGTAATGTGCGCAGCGCAGGGAAAGGGAATCTGGGTATTCCTTTTCTGCTTCTACTTGTGCTCGGCATGGTTACACTGCCGATGCCACCTTTTCTTCTTGATACCTTGTTTACCTTTAATATAGCGCTGTCTATTGTTGTCTTGCTGGTCTGTGTCTATGCGATGCGGCCATTGGATTTTGCTGTTTTTCCTACAATTCTACTGATTACCACGCTAATGCGTCTGGCGCTGAATGTTGCCTCGACCCGAATAGTGCTTTTGCACGGTCACGAAGGGGGGGATGCGGCAGGTAAGGTGATTGAGGCCTTTGGTGAGGTGGTAATCGGCGGCAACTATGTTGTGGGTCTGGTGGTATTTCTGATTCTGGTGATTATCAACTTTGTCGTAGTGACCAAAGGTGCTGGGCGCATCTCGGAAGTAAGTGCTCGCTTTACGCTGGATGCGATGCCGGGCAAGCAGATGGCAATTGATGCGGATCTGAATGCCGGTTTGATTAGTCAGGATGATGCAAAGCTGCGACGACAGGAAGTAACTCAGGAAGCCGACTTTTATGGTTCTATGGATGGTGCGAGTAAGTTTGTCCGGGGTGATGCAGTTGCGGGTATCCTGATTCTGGTGATTAATATTCTCGGAGGACTGGGGATAGGGATGATGCAGCATGATCTCTCCTTTGATCTGGCGGCGCGTTATTATTCATTGCTGACTATCGGTGATGGTTTGGTTGCTCAGATTCCATCCTTGCTGCTGTCTACCGCCGCTGCGATTATGGTAACCCGGGTTAACTCATCTCAGGATATGGGTAAGCAGGTTATCAGTCAGTTATTTGGCTCGCCTAAAGCGTTGGCGGTTGCAGCTGGAATCCTGTTTATCATGGGCTCGCTTCCCGGGATGCCTCATGTGGCTTTTTTGTCGCTGGCGATTGCTGCGGGTGTTGGGGCGTATTTTATTCAGCAACGAAATGTGGCTGCAGAGGCGCAGGCAGCGGAAGAAGCGCCGCAGCAGCCTAAGCCGTCTGAAGCTGATCAGGATATTAAAGAGCTGGATTGGGATGATGTAATGCCGGTGGATATGATCGGCTTAGAGGTGGGTTATCGGTTGATACCGATGGTGGATAAGTTACAAGGTGGTCAACTACTGAGTCGGATTAAAGGTGTGCGAAAAAAACTCTCGCAAGATCTTGGTTTTCTGGTTCCGTCGGTGCATATACGGGATAACCTGGATCTGATGCCCGGCGCTTATCGAATAACCCTGATGGGCGTTTCTGTCGGTGAGTCAGAGGTTTATCCCGACCGGGAATTAGCTATTAATCCGGGTCAGGTGTTTGGGGCTTTAAAAGGAATTGAGGTTAAAGATCCCGCCTTTGGTCTTGATGCTGTCTGGATCGAACAAAGTCAGAAAGAGCAGGCGCAGACCCTGGGTTATACAGTAGTGGATGCAGGAACTGTCGTAGCAACGCATCTTAATCAGATCTTACAGGCTCACTCCCATGAGCTGATGGGACATGATGAAGTACAGAAATTATTGGACCTTCTGGCAAAAACGTCCCCAAAACTGGTAGAAGAGTTGATACCTGGACGTCTTTCTGTGAGTACACTATTGAAAGTGCTGCAGAACTTATTAATGGAACAGGTGCCGGTCCGGGATTTCAGAACAATTACAGAAGCGTTAGCTGAGGCTGTAGCGCGTACTCAGGATCCTCAGGGGCTTACCGCAGCAGTGCGTATTTCGCTGTCAAGGATGATTGTTCAGAATATTGTCGGCAGTGATGATGATTTACCTGTGATTACGCTTGATCCGCAATTGGAACAGTTGCTATTGGGATCGGTACAGCAGGGAGAAAGTGGTGATGGTTTGGTGATTGAGCCAACGATGGCTGAGCGATTACAAAGCTCTCTTGCAGACGTAGCGCAGCAGCAAGAGATTGCAGGGCGAGCGTCGATTTTATTGGTTGCTGCGCCTATCAGGCCGTTGTTGGCAAAGTTTGTTCGCTATGGGGAAAATCAGATCAGTGTGCTCTCCTATCAGGAAATTCCTGAAAACAAACGGGTGACAATTATTGCTACAGTGGGTGGACAGGGTCAGGCCGGTGTCTGATCAGGTAAATAATAGAGACGGTTATGAAAGTTAAACGCTTTTTTGCTCCGGATATGAGACAGGCTATGCAGCGGGTTAGGGATGAGATAGGTCCTGACGCTGTCATTGTGTCTAATCACCGCGTTGCGGGTGGTGTCGAAGTTGTGGCTGCACATGAGCATGAATACGAGGCAGCGCAGCAGGAATTCAAGCGTAAGCGGGCGGCGGAAAGCTCCAAAAAACAGCAAGGTAAGCTGAAAAGTAATCTTGCAGAAGAGTTGCGCAAGGCACAGGCTCGTATTGCGACAGCCCAGGATGGTGGTGCTGAGCCGCGTCAAAAAAATCGCCAGATGGATGGTGATGATGAAGAACTCAATGAAATTCTCGATACCCTTAAAAAGCGACAGCGTGGAAGGGCTTATCAGGCGCCGCGTGTAGAAGAAAAGCCTGCTAAGGTGATGCGTCCGCAGTTAGATCCTTCCCGGCAAGAACGACAGATGGCGTCTCCTGTAGAGCCTGTTCATCAGGGGGTGGATGATGAGCGTGAGGTTATTCAATCGTTAAAGCTGGAGATTGACTCACTTAAAAATATTTTAAGCCAGCCCCAGGCTTCGCCCCAGAGAGTCGTTGAATCGCACGCTGCTCCAGCTTCTGAACGCTCACGACCGACAGCGAGTCCCATCGCGCCGAAAAAACCAAAACCTCGCCATGAATTGGCTGACTCCTCAGTTGTAAAGGTGGAGCGAAGACTTGAACGAATTGGTTTAGGGCCGCAGATTAGTCGTCAGCTATCCGCAACAGTTGGAGATGATGATGTGCTGGATGATGCATGGCGCTCTGCTCTGACTCGCTTTAGCGATAATATTCCAGTGATGGGAGAGGACTTTGTTGAGCGAGGAGGAATGATTGCGTTTGTTGGGCCGACCGGTGTGGGAAAAACGACTACGATTGGAAAGCTGGCTGCTCGCTATGTATTGAAGCATGGTAGCTCTAGCGTGGCGTTGGTAACAACGGATTCATTTAGGATAGCTGCGCATGAGCAGTTGCTGACTTTCGGTCGTATCCTGGATGTGCCTGTACGGGTTGTGGATGAGAATAACCCTCTGGAGGAGGTTTTGACTTCCCTCCGGGGTAAGCGGTTAGTGTTAATTGATACGGCAGGTATGAGTGCTCATGAGCCCCATACTCAGGCACAGCTAAGTATGTTGGATGAGGTGACTGTCAGAATGAAAAAGCTGTTAGTCCTGTCTTGTTCGAGTCAGCGTCATGTTATTGAGAGTGCTTACGAAACTTATGCGCCACTTGGGCTGCATGGTTGTGTGCTGAGTAAGCTTGATGAGTCGGGTAATCTTGGCGAAGCACTGGATCTGGTGATGGAAAATGGGTTGTCAGTGAGTTACGTAACTGATGGGCAGAGAGTGCCGGATGATATTGATGTAGCGCATAAGAAAGATCTGGTGAGTCGGGCGGTGGTAACCGCGCAAAAGGCGAGTCGTAGTCACAGGGTTTTCAGCGAGCACCAGCAGGAGCGTCTGGCCCGGGATGAACAATGGGAGAACTGAGTTGCTAATAAAGCAGATTGCAGCGAGAACGTTGGAATACATGGCCGTAATGGATGGTTGGAATGAATAGTTCCAGACCGGTCAAAGTTATTGCGGTCACCGGTGGTAAGGGTGGTGTAGGTAAAACTAACGTCTCTGTGAATATGAGTCTCGCGCTGGGAGAGATGGGTCATCGTGTTGTTTTAATGGATGCGGACCTTGGACTGGCAAACGTTGATGTTCTTTTAGGTGTTAAAACTGAGCGTGATATTTCGAATGTGCTCTCGGGTGAATGCAGTCTTAAGGATTTGCTGGTAGAGGTGGATACCAATGTCAGAATTGTGCCCGCTGCTTCAGGTACGCAGGAAATGACATCGCTGAGCGTGCACGAGCATTCCGAACTGATTCATGCCTTCAGTGAAATTGCCGATGATCTTGATGTTCTGGTTATTGATACTGCAGCGGGTATTTCCGATGCAGTAGTGAGTTTTGTTAAAGCGGCACAGGATGTAGTAGTTGTCGTCTGTGATGAGCCTACTTCCATCACTGATGCTTATGCGTTGATGAAGTTGCTTAACAGGGATTACAAGATGACTCGCTTCCGCGTACTGGCGAATATGGTTCGCTCTGAGCAGGAGGGGCGCAATATGTACAGTAAGCTGCTGACAGTAACTGATAGGTTTCTTGATGTGACCCTTCAATACCTGGGGGCAATCCCTTATGATGAGTCAGTAAGAAAGGGTGTGAGGCAGCAACGTGCTGTTTTAAAAGCATTTCCCCGGAGTAAAGCGTCGCTGGCTTATAAACAGTTAGCGACAAAGGTTGACGCCTGGCCAGTACCCTCAAATCCGCGGGGGCATCTTGAATTTTTTGTTGAGCGTTTGGTTAGTGGCGCCTGAATAACCGGAGTCAGAGTATCCTCTATGTATAATCAGCTTCAGTTTCGCTCAAGTCAGGAAATAATTGAGCAGCATGGTACTTTGGTAAAGCGAATTGCCCATCACTTGTTGGCGCGATTACCGAATACTGTTGTGCTGGAAGACTTGATTCAGGCAGGTATGGTGGGTTTGTTAGAAGCGGCAAAAAAATATGATGCCAGCAAAGGGGCTAGTTTTGAAACGTATGCGGGTATCCGTATTCGTGGTTCTATCATCGATGAAGTGCGTAGGGGGGACTGGACACCGCGTTCGGTGCACCGAAATGGTCGCCGGGTGGCTGAAGCGGTTCAGGTAATTGAGACGCGCACCGGGCGGGATGCCCAAGATGGGGAGGTTGCTGCTGAACTTAATATCAGTGTGACTGAATATCATGCATTATTAAAAGATTCAGCAGAGAGTCGGCTATTTAGTTTTGATAAGCTCACCAGTCCTCAGGATGACGGGCCGGGAGAATATATTGCCGGTAGTGAACCTGATCCTTCTGAACAGTTTGAACAGGAAGATTTTGTTAAAGCGATCGCCCAGGAAATTAAAGGCTTACCGGAAAGAGAAAAACTGGTGTTATCTCTGTATTACGATCAGGAGCTCAACCTGAAAGAGATTGGCAAAGTGCTCGGTGTTAGTGAGTCAAGGGTGAGTCAGATACATAGTCAAGCTGCGCTGCGTTTACGTAGTCGTTTAAAAGAGTGGCGGTAAGGTTCGGAGGTTTATGCCCACGTTCTGAGACCGTCGTACAGTATTTGTGTTAGGAGGGATTGTCTTGAATAAAGACATGAAAATTCTGGTTGTAGATGATTTCTCAACGATGCGGCGGATTATCAAAAATCTGTTACGTGATTTAGGCTTTACTAATATTGTTGAGGCCGATGATGGCGCAACAGCGTTACCTATTTTGAAGTCTGGTGGCATTGATTTTCTGGTGACCGATTGGAACATGCCAAAGATGAATGGTATCGACCTTCTGAAGCATGTGCGGGCCGATCCTGAGTTGCGCCACATTCCTATTCTAATGGTGACAGCAGAAGCTAAGCGTGAACAGATTATTGCGGCTGCTCAGGCCGGTGTGAACGGTTATATAATAAAACCGTTTACTGCGGGTGTGCTGAAGGAAAAAATTGCTAAGATTTTCGAACGCCTGCAGGGCTAGGAGGCGCGCATGTCTGATATAGATGCTATTCAGGATCAACGTCGTTTCGAATTAGAGTTGAAAACGCGCGCTGAAGAGTTGGTGGAACTGCTGAAGCAGGGCGATATACCCCAGGCGATGCAGTTAGTGCAGCAACTAAATGAGCTACGACACCAGGCGCTTTATCATGAAGTGGGAAAACTGACCCGGGCGGTTCATGACGCGATAGTGGGTTTTACTGATGATGTCAGTAGCACTGAGCTATTACAGGACTCCAAACACCATATCGCTTCTATTTCCGATGCCAGTGATCGCCTTTCTTATGTGATTGAACTCACCGAAAGCAATGCACATAAAACGATTGATCAGGTAGATGAATCGTTGCAGTTGGTTAGACAGCTCGAACAGGGTTTTCAACTGCGTAAAGGGTTGCTCGAAGAGTTAGCTGCCGTAAAAAGCGAAAAACCTGAACTGGCGGATTTGCATCAGAAGCTGTGTTGCTATGCAGAAGACCATTCCGAGGCACTCGCTGATCTCAAAGAGCGTTTGACTGCGATTATGCTGGCGCAAGAATATCAGGATATTACCGGTCAGCTGATTAAGCGTGTTATTCAGCTGGTGACCGATATTGAAAATGAGCTGGTAGGCTTGATGGAAGTCGCATCGAGGGTAAATAGCCTGGGTGTTTTATCTTCGGATTCCCAGACTGATTTGCCGGACTCTCAAGATAAAGAGAAGCCGCAACGGTCTGCGATTGAAGCTGAAGGTCCGCAAATGGCCGGTCGTAATAAAACTGAGGTCGCATCCAATCAGGATGATGTGGATGATCTTCTTTCCAGTCTGGGCTTTTAACGGGTAAATCGTATGTCCTTAGATGTTGATCAGGAAATTCTTGAAGATTTTTTAGTTGAAGCTGGAGAGATCTTAGAGCTGCTATCGGAGCAGTTGGTTGATCTTGAGCAGCACCCTGAAGATCGGGAATTGCTTAATGCTATCTTCCGTGGCTTTCATACGGTTAAAGGTGGCGCTGGATTCCTACAGCTTGATCCTATGGTTGACTGCTGTCACAGCGCTGAAAACCTTTTTGACCAATTGCGCAATGATGCATTAAAAGTATCCGCGGGTTTGATGGATTTGGTGCTTCAGGCGCTGGATAGCATTAATGCAATGTTTGAGGCGGTTCAACAGGGAAGTTATCCCGATGTGGCAGATCCTCAGTTGTTGGCTGGCTTGAATGCAATGGCTGCAGGTCAGGTAGTGGCAGCGAGTCCGGCTCCTTCTGCTGCACCAGTAGATACATCACCGCAAACCGATGCGACAGTGAGTGCAGAGTTCGATCAGTTAGTGGCGGACTTGGGCAGTGAAGAGCTCTCTCTTCCCGACAGTGGGGTGTTATCAAACGACCTGATTACAGAAGATGAGTTTGATGATCTGCTCGATAAGTTGCATGGGCCTGCAGGTGCGCCAGGGTTGGCTACTGAGCCTGCGATAGCCCTGGATCCAAATTTGATTACAGAGGATGAATTCGAGAGTTTACTGAATGAGCTCCATGGTCCAAGTGGTGCGCCCGGACTTAGTTCCGTTGATGTTGAGGCTGGGAGTGCGGATGCCAATGCTGAGTTTGATCAGCTGCTGGGTGATGGGTTGTCGCCTGTATCTGCGCCTGTAGCTCAGGCCTCTGCCGGAATCCCTACTGATCTGATCACCGATGATGAATTTGAGCATCTGCTGGATGATCTTCAGGCAACTGGCCAAGGGGCGTTTTCTCAAAATGTGGCTGCCGCACCGGCACCGGCAGCTGTGCCGGCTAAGCCTGAGCCGAAGCCTGAACCCAAGCCCAAACCCAAACCTAAAGCGCCAGTGTCAGCTAAAACACAGACTACAAAACCGGTGGCTGAAAGTAATGTCAGGGTTGATACCCGCTTGCTTGATCAGATCATGAATATGGTGGGTGAGTTAGTTCTGGTGCGAAACAGGTTAGTCAGACTCGGTTCCGAAAAGGATGATGGAGATCTGAGTAAGGCTCTTGGGTCATTGGATATGGTGACCGCTGATCTACAGATGTCTGTTATGAAAACCCGGATGCAACCGGTTAAAAAAGTATTTGGGCGTTTCCCTCGTCTGGTACGTGATCTTTCTAGACAGCTGAATAAAGAGGTTAATCTGGAGCTGCGGGGAGAAGAGACTGATCTGGATAAAAATCTGGTTGAAGCCCTGGCGGATCCGCTAATTCATCTGGTCCGTAATGCAATAGATCACGGTATCGAAGAGCCTGAAGTTCGGATTAATAACGGCAAGTCAGGCCAGGGTCACGTGTTACTGTCTGCAGAGCAGGAAGGGGATCATATTCTGCTTGTGATCCAGGACGATGGCGCGGGTATGGATCCGGAGAAGCTACGTAGCTTAGCTATAAAGCGGGGTATGCTTGATCCCGAAGCTGCTGCTCGTTTGAGTGATCATGAGTGTTATAACCTGATATTTGCAGCGGGATTTTCGACAAAAGAGCAAATCTCGGATGTATCGGGTCGTGGCGTGGGCATGGATGTGGTGAAAACCAAAATTACCCAGCTCAATGGTAAACTCGATGTCGATTCAAATCTTGGTCTGGGATCGCGAATAGAGATTCAGGTGCCGCTGACACTGGCGATTATGCCAACCTTAATGGTGTTGTTGAAAGACCAGGCGTTTGCTTTACCGTTGGTGAATGTTAATGAAATCTTTAACCTGGATCTTACCCAGATAAATATGGTTGAAGGTCAGCAGGTGATTATCGTCCGCGATAAGGCGATGCCTTTGTTTCACCTGAAGCGATGGTTGTTAAAGGGGCATGAGAAAGAACCATTGCCAGAGAATGGACATGTGGTGATCACTAATATCGGTAACATGCAGGTTGCCTTCATTGTGGATCAATTAGTAGGACAGGAGGAGGTGGTCATTAAACCGCTTGGTTCCGTCTTGCATGGTACTCCAGGACTTTCCGGCGCAACTATTACCGGCGACGGAAAAATTGCACTTATCGTAGATATTCCTAGTTTGTTAAAGGCCTATGCGAACTGATTCTTGTCGCTCTAGATTCAGGTGCAGGGGAACTGTATGACAGTTCGGGTTTTAGTTGTCGATGACTCGGTTTTTTTCGTAACCGAATCAGTCAGATGCTGGCTGCGCATTCAGGTATTCAAGTTGTTGATACAGCGAAGAATGGGAAAGAGGCTGTCGCGAAAGTAAAGCAGCTGAAGCCTGATGTCGTTACGATGGATGTGGAAATGCCGGAAATGGATGGCATAACGGCGTTGAAACTAATCATGGCTGAAAATCCTTGTCAGGTGGTGATGTTGTCCTCGCTGACGCGACGCAGTGCTGCGGTTACGCTCGAAGCTCTGGCATTGGGCGCGGTCGATTATATGGAAAAGGATGCCAGGGCATGGGTGGCAGATTCCGCAACGACTGGTATGGCGCTGGTTGACAAAATTATAGCGTTGGGGGGGCGAAAACAAACGGTTTCTCGCCCGTTAACACCAATGAAATCAGAGCCTGAACATGTCTCAAACAGCAAGATAGATGCAGTGCCTGAGGTTGAAATTCCCGTTTCTGTTGATACGCTTCCAAAGTTTCCTGATTGTAAAATTGTGACTATAGGCTCTTCTACCGGAGGCCCTGCTGCTTTGCAGACTATTCTCACGGGACTACCGGGCGACTTTCCAGTGCCTGTTCTGCTAACTCAGCATATGCCTAAAGCGTTTACTACTGTATTTGCCCGCAGGCTGAATGATCTGTGTGCTATAAAAGTTAAAGAGGCAGAGGATGGGGATCAACTGTTACCGGGGTGCGCATATCTGGCTCCGGGCGGGCAACAAATGATTATTGATCCACTAAACGCTGCGAAACTAATTATTCGTGAAAGTGATGAACGGATGACTTATAAGCCCAGTGTTGATCTGACGTTTGCATCGGTTGCTAAAGGGTATGGTTCACGGGTATTAGCAATTGTTCTGACCGGGATGGGAGCCGATGGCTGCGATGGTGCAAGAATGTTGAAAAAAGCGGGTGCCCGAGTGTGGGCTCAGGACAAAGACAGTAGTACTATCTTTGGTATGCCTAAAGCGGTTATTACAGCAGAGCTCGCAGATGCCGTGCTAAATATTGATAATATCAGACAGACTTTAACTCACTGGGGACAACGATGAATCTGATCAGCCTGAGTGGCGTAGTGCTGGCAGTAATTGCAATAGTGGGAGGGAATCATCTGGCAGGAGGTGCAGTTGAAGACCTGCTGGATATTCCGGCTTTACTGATCGTGCTGGGAGGGACGCTCGCTGCAGTCTTTATTCAGTCATCTCAGTCGGAATTGTCCCGGGCTATAAAATTGTCCGGCATGGTTTTTGGGCGGGCTGATCAGAACTACCGTGACGGGATAAATAGCATTGTCAGCTGGTGCGTAATTGCCCGAAGAAAAGGGCTGCTGGCCTTGGAAGATGAAATAGACGATCAGCAGGACAGCTTTGTTCGTAACGGGCTGCAAATGTTGGTCGATGGCCGGGCTTCTGATGTTATCCGATCTACACTTGAAACCGAACTGGTGAGCCGTGAATATCGTGATATTCAGGCTGCCAAAGTGCTTGAAAGTATGGGTGGATACGCCCCTACAATGGGTATTATTGGTGCGGTCTTAGGGTTGGTTCATGTGATGTCTAATCTGGCCGATCCAGCAAGTCTGGGGGCCGGTATTGCGACTGCATTTGTTGCCACTATCTATGGTGTTGCTATAGCAAACCTCCTGTTTCTACCGTTGGCAAATAAGATTCGTTCAATGGTGTTACAGCGATTCTATTATCAGGAGATGATGTTGGAAGGGTTGCTTTCTATTGCTGAAGGGCAGAATCCTCGAATCATTCAATTACGGCTTCAGGGCTATCTGGAACAGGGGCATTAAGCGGTGCCCAGGCGGAGAATTGAGGAGCAAAATCTCCATGCCCAGCGGTGGGTAATCTCGTACGCAGATTTTATTACCCTGATGTTTGCTTTTTTTGTCGTGATGTACGCTATATCGTCAGTTAACGAAGAAAAGTATAAGCAGGTAGCTGACTCATTGTCAGGTGTGTTTGCAGGTCCTGAAGGCGATGCTGAAAGAGCGATAGAGGGACAGTCTGAGACAGATCCTGCCGGTATTGGTGTGTTCCGGGGCGGAGAAGAAAATAGCCGGGTACCGACTGTAAAGATTATTCAGCCTAAGCCAGAAAATAGCGCGGTGTTGAAGGCGATTGGCGACCAGATGGAAGTGCAGTTCAAAAAGCTGATTAGCAGCGGGCATGTCGCAGTACAAAGTAATAATTTATGGGTGGCGTTGGAATTAGGGGCTAACCTGGTATACCCCGAAGGAGGGGCGCTGCCTGCAATTACCAGTGATCCGGTATTTGAGCGAGTGGCTAAAATTGTTAACCAGTATGATAATCCTATCCATGTTGAAGGTTATACCGATAACCAGTTTATCTCTTCAGATGAGTACCCGTCTAACTGGGAATTATCGGCTGCAAGAGCTGCAGGTGTGGTCAGGATTCTTGAGTTAAATAAAGTTAAGCCCCAGCGCATGGCCGCTGTCGGATTTGGTGAGTATCAGCCTTTAGCTGATAATGGGACCGAAGATGGCCGTAAGGTTAATCGTCGGATTGTGATTGTTATTACCCGTGATCGCAAAACTCAGAGAGTCGTTTCTGCTTTTGGTAGTGAGCAGGTTAGTGAGGATGCGGTTAGTGGTATCCTTACCGAAAGCGGATTGCCAGAGTCGGCAATAGAAAAGGTTGTAGATGAACAGGGGCGGATTAGTTTTCGTCGTAAAGATCAAACACAACCCATAGATATTGAAACATTAACGTCCCCGGAGAGTTTTGCTCCGCCGACACAGGAGTCACCGCAGTAATGCAGGTATGGGCGGTTGCCAATCAGAAAGGCGGAGTGGGAAAAACCACAACCGCAGTTGCGTTAGCAGGTTTGCTGGCTGATGCGGGACAACGGGTGCTGCTTGTTGATCTTGATCCCCACGGTTCTATGACAAGTTACTTTAAATATGATCCGGATGAATTAGAAAACAGTGTATATGACCTGTTTCAACCGGGTTGTGATGTTGACATGAGGCTATTGGAGCCTCTGCTCATGCCAACCTCAAATAGCGGTATAGATCTGATTCCCGCGACGACAGCGTTAGCGACACTTGAGCGTAAAGCCATCGGTCAGGAGGGTATGGGGCTGCAGATTGCGAAAGCGTTACGCTTAGTAAAAGACCGTTATGATTATGTCGTTATTGATAGCCCGCCCGTGCTAGGTGTTTTGATGATCAATGCTCTGGCGGCTTGCGGGCATTTGTTAGTGCCTGTCCAGACTGAATTTCTGGCTTTAAAAGGTCTTGAGCGGATGCTACGTACTATTAAAATGATTAATCGTGCGAGAAAGCGTCAGTTAACCTATACGCTTATACCTACTTTTTATGATCGTAGTATCGGCGCTTCGGTAAGCTGTTTGAGAGAGTTGCATCAACGCTTTGCTGAGAATATTGCCGCTGCAGTAGTGCCGGTGGATAGTAAATTTATTACTGCCAGTGCCAAAGGGATAACGCCGTCTCAGCTAGACCTGAGTATGCCGGGCGTTCAGGCTTATATCAGAGTGTTACGTGGTTTGGCAGAGCGGAGCCGGTCATGAGCGAAGAAACGTTGAATCGGCAGCAGCAGCTGGTGAAAGATTATTTAGATTCGCTTCTGAAAGAGGAGCAAAACCCCTACAGCATCGAGTCTGCTTTGGATTTGTCAGCATCCACAGTAGTTGATGTCGTAGAGATGCCTTTGGTTGCGGCGGAGTTGCCTAAAACAGGCCCCGAAATCGAAGAATTGGATCTGGCGGATATGGAAATATCGCTGGACGCAGAGATAAACCAAACTCAAACTATTCAGCCAGAGCCAGAGCCAGAGCCAGAGCCAGAGCCAGAGCCAGAGCCAGAGCCAGAGCCAGAGCCAGAGCCAGAGCCAGAGCCAGAGCCAGAGCCAGAGCCAGAGCCAGAGCCAGAGCCAGAGCCAGAGCCAGAGCCAGAGCCAGAGCCAGAGCCAGAGCCAGAGCCAGAGCCAGAAATAGCAGCTGAGTCTTTAAAGTGCTTGTTAGTGAAAATGTACGGTGTGAAGTTGGCATTGCCAATTAAGTATCTGCAGGGGGCGCACGATCTAAATGCTATGAATCTGGGGCTAAGTACTCAAAGTGACTGGATTCTGGGTACTTATTCTGAGTCGGGAGAAATTGTTCAGGTTGTTGATACCGGAATGTGGATTATTCCTGAGCGGTATGAGCCTGATAGAGCCGACTATGCTGAGTTAGTTAAACTGAAAGGTGCCGGATGGGCTCTGACGATTGATTCTATGTTAGGGTCTAAAGAGATCGAAGCGCATCAGATAAACTGGAATAATAACTCCCAGAGCAGACCCTGGTTGTTGGGTACCTGTATGGAGCACCAGTGTGCTGTAGTGAATGTGCCAGCCCTGTTGCAGGGATTTAACACGGCAAATCGTTCGTAGCGAGGAGAAAAAATGATTTGGTTAGGACTGGCTGTTGTCGCTTTACTTGCATGTGTTGCAATTGGTTATTCGATTAATGCTAGACGCAAACTACAGCAGCATCAGCGCCAGTATGAGGCGTTGATTAATGTGCTGCGAAATGAAATTCAGGCATTGACCAGTAGCTCCATCGGTATGGGGCATCGGCTGATGGATGTGGAAAAACAGCTGAACATCACTACTGAGAAGCAGCAGGAGTTAGTCAATCGGGATCCCGGTGTATTGGCGTATAACCAAGCGGCTCGCCTGATGGAGATGGGGGCTGATGTTGATGACTTGGTTAAAAACTGCGGTATTGGACGGCCTGAAGCGGAATTGATGGCGTTGTTACATAAAGAGGTAGCGGCACCGGGAAGTAAGAGCTGACTCAGGTTTCATTCTCTGAAGGGTTCTTTAACTTATAGGTAAAGGCGATGATTTCAGCAATGGCCCGATAGAGGCTTTCCGGTATCTCATCGCCTAATTCGAGTCGCAGCAATACCTCGACCAGCTCTGGGCTTTCATGGATGTGTATGTCGTTTTCCTGAGCTAGCCGGATGATCTGTTCAGCAATAAGTCCCTGGCCCTGTGCCGTCACCTTTGGAGCCCCTTGATGATCGTAGTTCAGGGCGACCGCTCGTTTGTATTCTTCAGTTTTTCGATTCATTGTCGTTGTCTTTTTCTTAGGTTGTTACATCAATTAACTGTTCAACCCGATTAAGCGCTTTTGGTGCAACACCTTCGCTGCAGTGGATGCCGGTAATGCTGTATCCCTGACGATGCAATTGGCGGTTGAAATCAGGTAGTTTTTCACTTAATTCTCCAGCTGTTTGACTGCTGCTACACCAGAAATGAGCCGTTATTTGGTGCTCTTCTTCTAAGATAAGCTCTGCATCAACGCTGCCCTGTTCTTGCAAATCGAAGTGTAGCCGAACACGCCATAATTGCTGCCACTCACTCTCGGACAGCTGGTTTCGGTGTTCGGAAATTTTTAACTCGACGTTATCCAGCTGCTCACCATTACGTACCGGCAGGTCCAGCGCAAAAAAGCGTTCGAGGCCTCCATCACTGCTGACACGAGTATTTTGAATGCTTTCCAGTTGATTGCTTGTTACCCGGCTAAGTAAGCCTTTTACCAATTCATGGAGCTGTTGCCTGGGTTGTTCAGGGAGTTTATCTGCTTGTTGGAGTAACTGGCTGAGTTGCTTTTTCATCTCTCCGCTTGGAATCTGGTTATGGGGGCTTGCCAGGTTACGTTCAGTAAACAGTCCGCCATTTAATAGGTTTTGCTGAATTCCTGTCTGCGTCTCTCCGGGTGCTGTTTTAACACCAAACAGGTTTATCAGAGAGCTGAGGATGCTGTTTATCGGGCTTTTATCAGCGCCGATATTAGTATTGAGCTGTTGTAGTTTGACTAAGGCATCTGCGACAGGTTGTTGAGCTGGGAGTACATAGCGCAGGGCCTCGCTTATGTGGCGATCCAGGCTCTGGTTCTGGGTGGGTGATGTGATCGATTGGACGAGAACCTGTTCATTATTTGTTCTGACTAACAGTACCTTGCCGTCAAACGGAAGTTGTTGATTGAGCGTCAGGGGAAGGGTGCGACCATTGATCGTGGCTATGATACTGTTTGCGCCGCCTTGGTTGCCTGCCTGAGCTGTAACGTTAATCGTTGCCAGTACAGGACGGTTAAGTGGAAGGAGCTTGTTTAACTCCGCAGATAAGCGGGATGGGAGATTTGCTGTTGCTGGCGGAAGGCGAGGTTGATCAGTTGTTTGTGGCTGTCCTTGTTTTTGTTCAGTGCTGCCCTTTATTTGTACAATTGGTGATTGTTCAGCGGCTAGCCGTTGATTGGCGCCAGGCTGAGTTCCGGCGCTACTGGACTGAATCGGTTTAGTCTGTGTAGTGGCTGGTTGAGTAAGTGTTTGTAGCTGTGACGAAGGCGCTGTTGCAATTGTGCTTAGTAGTATCTGACCTGCGGCAGTTCGAGTGAGTGTTGCTGCGCTTCCTGGCGGTAGTGACTGATTACTTTTGAGTTGATAAAGCTGGCTGCCTAATTGAACCTGAAGAGTGAATTGATTGGGTCGGGTAGTATCGGCACTGCTTTGTCGTACCGTTATTTGTGTCGGGTTGTTAAGGGGGAGTGCGCGAACAAGCTCTGCCGCCGATAGTGATTTGCCGGTGTTGGTTTGTAAGCTCTGGACGCTTAAAGGATTTAGCATAATCGTTTTCTTAGCGACCTCCGGTATAGCTTATAGTTCTTTTGACTCAGTTATGCCCTTCGGCACTTTATTTTGTATATAATGCCTTGCTTTCGGCGGATATTGCTAATTATAAAGGTGTTTCTGCCAGTTTCGTTTTTTTTGAGGTTGCTCCGTTGCCCACACCAAGACTTAAAATTGAAAATTTGTTCTGTGAACGGGATGACCGAGTACTGTTCGAGTCACTCAACTTTGAAGTTAATGCGGGCGAAGTGCTTCAGGTTGAAGGGCAAAATGGTAGCGGTAAGACAACGCTACTGCGCATCCTGAGCGGACTGTCCCGTCATTTTGAGGGTGATATCTACTGGCAGGGGCAGTCGTTGTATGACTGTGCTCAGGATTATCGGGAATCATTGCTTTATTTTGGTCATCAACCCGGTGTAAAGGCAGTTTTGACGCCACGGGAAAACTTGCAATGGTATGCCTCGATGCACCCAGGAATTGATATCACAAAGCTTGATTTTGCGCTGGGAAAAGTAGGCTTGAGTGGCTATGAAGATAGTCCTTGCCATACACTGTCGGCAGGACAGAACCGGAGGGTAAGCCTGGCGCGTTTGTATCTAAGTCACGCGCCTTTGTGGATATTAGATGAGCCCTTTACCGCGATCGATAAGCGTGGTGTTGCAGAAAAAGAGATGCTAATTGCCGCCCATGCTGATCAGGGAGGCACTGTTATTCTGACAACGCATCATGAGCTGGCAATGAGTGATAAAATTCGACGACTTAATCTTGATCAATTGTCGGGAACTTTATGAAGGATACTGTGCCTAATCAATCGGCAGATAATGAGATGGTCAGTGAATATAAGGTCGATGGCCCTTTCTTGGGCGCGTTGAAAAGAGACCTGTTGCTTTCTTATCGTCGCAAAAGTGACCTGGTTAACCCACTGATCTTCTTTCTGATGGTGGCAACACTATTTCCTCTGGGAGTGAGTCCAGATCCTGGGTTTTTAGCTGATGTTGCACCCGGTGTGGTTTGGGTCGCTGCACTGTTGGCGACCTTGTTATCGATGGATAGCTTGTTTCGTTCTGATTTTGAGGACGGCACTCTGGAGCAAATGCTGCTTAGCCCTCAGCCACTATATATGGTGGTATTGGCTAAAGTGCTTGCGCACTGGATGCTAACCGGGTTGCCGTTAACGTTGTTGGCGCCTTTGCTGGGTGTCATGTTGTTTCTACCCGCAGATGGGATGAGTGGTCTGGTGATTAGTTTATTACTGGGTACTCCTACGCTGAGTCTGGTGGGTGCAATAGGTGCAGCATTAACCGTTGGCTTGCGTAAAGGGGGGGTGTTGATTTCGCTATTGGTACTACCTCTCTATATTCCTGTGCTGATATTTGGCAGTGCTGCAGTTCAGGGAGCAGTAACAGGGCTTCCGTTAGGTGGGTATTTTGCCATATTGGGTGCGATGCTCTCGCTTGGGTTGGTGATGGCTCCGTTGGCAATTGGTGCCGCATTAAGAATTAGTGTAAGTGGGTAATAACCCTTTAAGGTTGAAAAATGGCTGATAAAAAGTGGATGCCTCGTTGGTTCTATCAACTTGCTTCTCCTCGCTGGTGTTATGACATTACAGGAAAATTACTACCGATTTTTGCTATAGCTGCTGTAGTGATGTTGGTGGCAGGTGCTGTCTGGGCCTTGGTCTTTGCTCCGGCTGATTATCAGCAGGGGAATAGCTTCCGGATAATCTATATTCATGTTCCTGCTTCTATTCTGGCGCAATCTTGTTACATGTTGATGGCTGTCGCCGGCGCGATTGGCCTGATCTGGAAAATGAAAGTCGCTGATATGGTCGCTAAGTCCTGTGCACCTATTGGCGCTACGATAGCTATTTTATCTCTGGCGACGGGTGCTATCTGGGGGAAGCCGACCTGGGGCTCCTGGTGGGTATGGGATGCTCGCTTGACCTCAATGTTGATTTTGTTCTTCCTTTATCTTGGGATAATTGCCCTTAATTCTGCTATTGAAAATGCCCAGACTGCTGCTCAGTCGACAGCGGTATTGGCTTTGGTAGGTTTGGTGAATATTCCTATCATCAAATATTCTGTGGACTGGTGGAATACATTGCATCAGCCCGCGACGTTTACACTGACTGAGCGTCCAGCAATGCCTTCAGAGATGTGGGTACCATTGTTGGTTATGGTGATCGGCTTCTACTGTTTTTTTGCCGTGGCGATGATGCTGCGCTTACGTAATGAAATTATCCAGCGCGAGCGTCGTAGCAGCTGGGTACGTGACCTGATTACCGGTTGAGGGAATTACCTTGAGTTTTGAATCATTTGCCGAATTTATCGACATGGGTGGCCATGGCCTCTATGTCTGGTTGAGCTATGCAATTGCGTTGGTTGTGATTGTTTCTAATATAGTAAATCCTTTGATGCAAAAGCGTCAGATCTTTATCGAGCAGGCCCGCAGGCTGCGCAGGGAGAATCCGAAGTCATGAACCCGAAACGTAAGCAGCGCCTGATTATCGTGTTATTTATTGTGTTTGGTGCGGCGATAGCTGTAGGACTGGTGATGTACGCGCTGAATCAGAATATTAACCTCTTTTATTCGCCAACGGATATCGTTGAGAATAAAGCGCCAGAGGGAACTCGCATAAGGGCGGGAGGTATGGTCGTTGAAGGCAGTGTGATACGTGATACTCAAAGCCTTAAGGTTACATTCGATATGACTGACTACGCTAATGCGGTGACAGTGACTTTTACGGGTATCTTGCCTGATCTGTTCCGTGAGGGGCAGGGAATCGTGGCTCAGGGAGCTATGAATAGTGAAGGTGTATTTGAGGCGGTGGAAGTACTGGCTAAGCATGATGAGAATTATATGCCGCCAGAGGTTGCTGAGGCACTGGAAAAAGCCGGCAAAATGCCTGATCAAATCCGTGCACAGGGAGCTGAGTAATTATGATTCCTGAACTGGGACAATATGCGCTGATTCTGGCGCTTTGCATGTCTGCTTTACTTGCAGTAGTACCGATGGTGGGTGCTTCTGTAGGTAATGCGTTATTGATGAATTACGCCCGGCCCTTAGCTATGGGTATGTTTTTCTTTCTTATCATTAGTATTCTTTGTTTGGGTTATTCCTTCGTTGTTGATGATTTTTCCGTCGCTTATGTTGCGACGAACTCTAATACTTTATTACCCTGGTATTATAAGATCAGTGCAATCTGGGGGGGGCATGAAGGCTCTCTATTACTCTGGGTTGTGATCCTGAGCGGCTGGACAGTCGCCGTTGCCGTAAAGAGTAAAAACCTGCCACTGGAAATTATCTCCAGGGTGCTTGGGGTGATGGGGATCACCGGTGTGGGCTTTATACTCTTCACCTTGATGACATCCAGTCCATTTGACCGTCATTTGCCACAGTTCCCCGTTGAAGGCGGAGATCTTAATCCACTACTGCAGGATATCGGCCTGATTATTCATCCGCCGATGCTGTATATGGGCTATGTAGGTTTTTCGGTTGCGTTTGCCTTTGCTATCGCTGCCTTATTAACGGGACGATTAGATTCGGCATGGGCACGCTGGTCACGCCCCTGGACATCGGTTGCCTGGGCTTTTCTGACACTGGGTATTGCTCTGGGAAGCTGGTGGGCATACTACGAGCTTGGCTGGGGCGGCTGGTGGTTCTGGGATCCGGTGGAAAATGCATCCTTTATGCCCTGGCTGGTTGGTACTGCACTGGTTCACTCTTTAGCGGTTACCGAGAAGCGCGGGGTCTTTAAAAGCTGGACTGTGCTATTAGCCATTTTTGCTTTCTCTCTGAGTTTGTTAGGTACATTTCTGGTACGTTCTGGGGTTTTAACCTCAGTACATGCTTTTGCCTCTGACCCTGATCGCGGTTATTTTATTTTGGCCTTACTGGTCATTACGATTGGCGGCTCTCTTATTCTGTACGCGGTAAAAGCCGGTAATGTGAAGAGTGAATCAAGCTTTGCGCTGCTGTCTCGCGAATCATTGCTGTTAGTCAATAATATTTTGTTAGTGGTGTCGGCGATGATGGTTCTGTTGGGGACAATCTACCCATTGATTGTCGATGCGATGGGCTGGGGTAAAATCTCAGTGGGCCCTCCGTACTTCAATTCACTCTTTGTTCCGCTGATGTTACTCGTGTCCGGAGTGTTGGGCATAGGTGTTGCGTCCCGGTGGCGAGATACGTCTGTTTCTTTTCTATTGAAGCAGCTTTGGTTACCTGCTGTAGCTAGTGTGATAGCAGGGTTATTGTCTCAGTACCTTTATGCTGGTGAGTTTAATTTAGTTGTTGCGGGTGTTATGACCCTGGTCTTTTGGGTTGTCTTCAGTAGCGTGCGAGATTTTTGGAAGAAGATCTCTGGTCGTAGCAATCTGAAAGCAGCTGTAGCCGGTATGTCACGTAGCTATTTTGGCATGATTCTGGCCCATACCGGACTGGCAGTTGCTGTGGTTGGTGTGGTGATGGTGACAACTTACAACGAAGAGCGTGATTTGAGAATGGCGCCGGGTGAGGTGCTTAGCTTTAATGAGTATCAGTTTGAGTTTATCGGAGCTAAGAAAGTTCAGGGGCCCAACTATAGTTCAGATATGGGCGTGATACGGGTCCTGTATAAGGGTGAGGTTTATGGCGAACTGAATCCGGAAAAACGCTTTTATCCGGCACGGGGTAATGTCATGACGGAAGCGGATATCGATCCAGGACTTTTCCGGGATCTGTATGTCGCTCTGGGTGAACCGCTGGGGAATGGTGCCTGGGCTGTTCGTGTTCAGCATAAGCCTTTTGTTCGCTGGCTCTGGCTTGGTGGTTTGCTGATGACAGCAGGAGGCCTCTTGGCCGCGACTGACCCTCGATACCGTAAACAAGCCCAGCGTGATGCCGCCCGTGCGGCTGCCTGATTTGATTTTTCGATAGGCATTTTTCGATAGGAATACTGATGCGCCGATTAATAGCTATTTTACCTTTAGTTCTGTTTGTGGGTTTAGGCCTGTTTCTCTGGAACGGCATAGGCAAAGACAGCACGACGATTCCCTCGCCGTTGATCGATAAGCCGATGCCGGATTTTCGTCTGACAGCGCTGCTTGATGAACAGCGGATTCTGACAGCCGCCGATCTGAAAGGGCGTCCAGCACTGCTGAATGTCTGGGCTACATGGTGTCCAACCTGTAAGCAGGAACATGCACAACTGAATCGTATTGCGCGCGATGAAGGTGTCACTATTTATGGTGTTAACTATAAGGATGATCGGGCTAAGGCGCAGGTTTGGCTGGATAAATACCTGAACCCTTATGCTCTGAATATCTTTGATCCAGAAGGTAAGCTTGGTTTGAATCTTGGCGTATATGGCGCTCCAGAAACGTTTATTCTGGATGCTCAGGGTGTTATTCGCTATAAGCACGTAGGGGCAGTTGATCAAAGGGTCTGGAGCCAGTTGCGTGAGAGAATGAAGCAGTTGGAGGGGAACTGATGCTGCGATTTTTTTGCTTAGTTGCGTTATTTTGCTTTAGTGGTTTAGCTGCTGCGGCCATCGATACTTATGAATTTAGTGATGATGCTACCCGGGAACGGTTCCAGTCTTTAGCGGCAGAATTACGCTGTCCTAAATGTCAGAATCAAAACATTGCCGATTCCAACTCCCCTATTGCAAAAGACCTACGTGTAGAACTTCATCGGATGTTAGAAGATGGTGCTGACGATGATCAGATTGTTGATTTCATGGTGACTCGCTATGGTGAATTTGTACTTTATCGCCCACGGGTATCCAACCAGACATATCTGCTTTGGTATGGGCCTGCCGCGTTATTACTGATAGGTGTCGTAGTGGTATTGGTTGTCAGTGGAAAACGAAAGAAAGTAGAGCCGGGTAAGCCGAAGAGTGGCTTGAGCGATACAGAAAAACAGCGACTTGATCAGCTATTGAAACAGGAAGAGGATAAATGACGGCGCTATGGCTAGGAATCGCACTGCTTTCACTTTTGGCAGTCGCATTTGTGTTACTTCCGGTATACCGGGCCCGACAGTTAGAGGCTGACAGCCTGCCTGATGTAAATCGTCGGGAGCTGAATATTACGATCTATCAGGAGCGTTTGTCTGAGTTGGATGCTGAATTAACAGCAGGAACTCTGGATCAGGAAAACTATGCTTCACTGAAACTGGAATTGGAACGTAACCTGCTCCAGGATGTTGATGATACGGTTGAAAGTTCGTCAACGATTGCGATTAATGTTACGCGTCAGTCAATTATTACGGCGTTTGTATTAGCTATGCTGTTACCCGCAATGGGTTTGGCTTTATACAGTCAGTATGGTCGCTCAAGTGATTTGTCCGTTGCACTGAATCAACCGGCTGATCCTTTCAATGGTAAGCAGCCTACAGTCGATGAAGCGATCGCTGCGTTGCAGGATAAGCTTACGCAGCAGCCTGAAAATCCTGAAGGTTGGTACTTGTTAGCGAATACGTTTATGAGTATGCAGAACTATACGGCTGCTGCCGAGGGTTATGCTAATGCGCTGACATACCTGCCTAAAGATGCGCCTCAGTACGCAGGGGTTAATGGTCAGTATGCTCAGGCGCTGTTTTTTGCCAGTAATGGGACAATGAATGACCAGATTCGTAAGGAAGTTGAAAAAACGCTGACGCTCGAGCCTTTTGAAGTGACCGCTTTGGGGTTGTTAGGAATAGAGGCCTATGAATCGGGTAATTATCGTGATGCCATGGGGTTCTGGCAGAAGGGGTTGCGTAATGCAACGGGTGAACAGGCTGATTCTTTGAGATCAGGCGTACGCTCTGCCCGGGATAAGCTTATAGCGGCAGGTGAGACTGTTCCGGATCTGCCTGAAATTGTGGAGGCAAAACTAGAGCTGACAGTGAGTTTAAAGCCTGAGCTTCAGAGTTTAGTCAAACCGGATATGACGGTCTTTGTCTTTGCACGACCGGTAGGCGGTCGTATGCCCCTGGCAGCAAAGCGCTTAACAGTTGCTGATTTGCCCGTATCTTTGGTTCTGGACGATAGTCTTTCTATGAGTCCGGATGCGCTGCTTTCTTCTGCCGATCAGGTTGAAGTTGTTGCACGCATATCTGCGTCAGGACAGCCTCGGCCTGCGGCTGGAGATTTGAGTGGAATGATTTCTCCTGTTGCTGTTCATGATCAAGTTGATATATTAGAACTATCTATTGATCAAGTTGTTGAATGAGTATTAGCGTTCGGCATAATAGAGATGACGAACCACGCATATAAATTTGAATAAGGGTAGCATCAGGCGATGGAATTAGGACTACGTGAATGGCTGATTATCGGTGGCGCGATAGTTGTTCTCCTGATTGTGTTGGATGGCTGGCGGCGCATGCGTGGCGGCGGCAATAATCTGAAAATGAAAATTGACAGATCTTTGTCTGATATCCCTGAGGTGCCTGATGACTCCTTTAATCCGGAATTACCCGGTGGTGGTGCGCGGGTTATCGGGCAAGAAGGGGGCGTTACTGCTCCTCCTGTTATTACTGAACCGACTATATCTACAAAACGCCAGGAGCCAGTTTTTGGAAACGATGAACTGGACCTTTCACCCGTTCGACCAGTATCGCCTGAACCAAAGCCACTAAAAAGCCCCTTAAACGAAACTCCTCAAAGGGGATATCAGTCTGATGCTCCGGAAGAACAGGATCCTCTGTTTGCCTCCGCCGATAGCTTTCCCCCTCACTCTGATGGACCTTCGTTTAATGAACTGAGTGAAGGAGTCTCTGCGGTGCGGGTGATTCCAGCAGTAAAGCCTGAGCCAGAGTTATTTGAAGAAGAGGACATTCCAGTCGTCGATGAGCCTATACTTGTTCAGCCAGAGCCAGAGCCAGAGCCAGAGCCAGAGCCAGAGCCAGAGCCAGAGCCAGAGCCAGAGCCAGAGCCAGAGCCAGAGCCAGAGCCAGAGCCAGAGCCAGAGCCAGTTGCTGATATTGAAGAACTTGAGAATGAAGATCTTTTCGCTGAGGTCGGAGAACAACCGCAAATGTTGACAGAAGAGGCGGCTGAAGAGGTTGGCGTAGTTGATCTGTTTACGGAAGGTGCGCCTTCTAACGATAGAGCTGACCTGTTTGAACCTGAGTACAGAAAAAAGCCCGCTCTCTATTCGGCAGATGAAGATGACCTGATTGCATCGTTACCTGATGGATTTCGCATAGAGACACCATCTGAAGGCTCTGTAGTGGAAGAAGATCATGATTTCGATCTTACCCGTCCGGTCAGTGAGTTAGTTCGTCCGGTAAAGGATGAGGATAACCAGCCTGAACAGACGGCAATGGAACTGCCAGAACAGCAAGCAAGTATGTTTACGCTTATGGATGATCCTGAGCCAGAATCCAAAGCAGATGAACTGGTTTTCTCTGCAATGGAAGCTGACCAGGTTGTGCCTGACGAAGGTTTGTTTGTTGATGAAGTGGCAGAGCCAGAGGCTGATGTTTTGGCCGAAGTGGGGTCGGATGCTGATAAGCTACAACAAAACGCTTCTATGATCGGCATGAAGGGACAGCCTCTGCAGAAAATACCTGAAGCAGATAAAGTGCTGGTGATCTCTGTCGTTTCTCCTGATGGTGGCGATAGCTTCGCGGGTAGCAACTTATTACAGATCGTTTTAGCCTGCGGTATGCGTTACGGTGATATGAAAATATTTCATCGTTATGAAGATGGAATCGATAAAGGCGCGATTCAGTTTAGTATGACTAACGCGCTTGAACCTGGCTATTTTGAAATTGATACGATGGATAACATAGAAACACGGGGGGTCACGTTCTTTATGTCGATGGAAGAACCTCGTGATGTTATGAATGCCTACGAATGCATGTTGGCTACTGCAGATGCGGTCGCTAAAAATCTACATGGTGTGTTGTTAGATGAAAATCGTTCCACCATGAGAGATCAAACCAAAGAACACTACCGTGAGCGTATTCGTCGTTATGAGATGCGTAAGCTGAAAAAAACTACAACCGCCTGATATCCCCAGACCACGCCCATGAATCTTGATAGTCCCGTTACGCAGCTGTTAGAACAGCTGCGCGATCAATTGCGTCATCATAATTATCAATATTATGTTCTCGATAATCCACAGCTTCCGGATGCGGAGTATGATCGGCTGTTTCAACAGTTGACGCAGTTGGAACGAGAGAATCCTGAATTAATTACCGCTGATTCGCCTACTCAAAGAGTGGGTGCTGAGCCACTGGCTGCCTTTAATCAGGTTAGCCACGAAATGCCGATGTTATCACTTGATAACGCATTCTCTGAAGAGGACATGCAGGGGTTTGAAAAGCGAGTACGGGATCGGTTGAAAATGGCCGATGATATAACACTACAATTTGCCTGTGAGCTAAAGTTAGACGGTATTGCGGTCAGTCTGCTCTATGAGAACGGGTTTTTGGTACGAGGGGCGACCCGGGGAGACGGTAGTACGGGTGAGGATATTACGCTGAATGTACGTACCATTCCTTCTATTCCGCTAAAACTGATGGGGAATGGGTATCCCGAGCGCCTTGAAGTCCGTGGTGAGATTTACATGCCCAGCAAAGGCTTTGCCCGGCTTAATGAGCTTGCGTTGAAACGCGGAGAAAAGCCTTTCGTAAATCCTCGTAATGCCGCCGCCGGTAGTCTGCGACAGCTGGACCCCAAAATTACAGCTCAGCGCCCACTGGAGATGTGTTGTTATTCGGTTGGTGTGGTTAGTGGAGGAGAGCTACCTGATACCCATGCGGCTATTCTGGAAAAGCTGGCGACATGGGGATTAAAGATCAATGCTGAAATGGCAGTGGTTGAGGGTGTTCAAGGCTGTATGGATTACTTTGAAAGGCTTTCAGTGAAGCGTAGCCAGCTATCTTATGAGATTGATGGGATAGTCTTTAAAGTGAATGCATTGGCGCTACAACAGCAGCTGGGTTTCGTCTCAAGGGCGCCTCGTTGGGCGATCGCTCATAAGTTTCCCGCTCAGGAAGAGATCACCACGGTTAATGCTATCGAGTTTCAGGTGGGAAGAACCGGCGCGATCACGCCGGTAGCCCGCTTAAAACCAGTCTTTGTCGGCGGTGTGACAGTCAGTAATGCAACGCTGCATAATATGGATGAAGTAGAGCGTCTGGACGTACGTGCAGGTGATACGGTGATTGTACGCAGAGCTGGGGATGTTATTCCCCAAGTGGTATCGGTTGTACTTGATCGTCGCATCGGATCGCCAGAGCCCGTCCATATGCTCGATCGTTGTCCTGTGTGCGACTCGGAAGTTGTTCGCATTGAAACCGAAGCGGTAGCGCGTTGCTCTGGTGGCTTAAGTTGTGCCGCTCAGCGTAAAGAAGCGTTAAAACACTATGTTTCGCGTAAGGCGATGGATATTGATGGTCTGGGTGAAAAACTAATCGATAGCCTGGTAGAAAAAGAACTGGTACACAGCCCTGCTGACCTTTACCAACTGCACCATCTGCAACTTGCGAGCATGGAGCGGATGGGGGATAAGTCTGCGACAAAGCTGTTGCAAAGTATCGAGAAAAGTAAAGCAACCGAGCTGGCAAATTTTATCTATTCATTGGGTATTCGTGAAGTGGGTGAGGCAACCGCCAGAACGCTATCGGTTCATTTTGGATCTGTTGAAGCGATAGTTGCAGCCAGTGAAGAACAGCTTCAGGAAGCCCCTGATGTTGGGCCAATTGTGGCGCAGTATATCGTGAGTTTTTTCCATCAGGTGCATAACCTTGAAGTGATAGATGCGCTACGAAATGCTGGTGTACATTGGCAGGATGTTGAGGTGGATCATCATACTCTGCCCCTGACAGGACAAACATGGGTATTAACCGGTACGCTGGAACAGATGCCCCGCGCTGAGGCTAAAAAGCAGTTGCAGGCGTTAGGTGCTAAAGTTGCAGGAAGTGTGTCCAAGAACACTGATTGCGTGGTGGCAGGGCCGGGGGCCGGCTCTAAGCTACAAAAGGCAGAAGAGTTAAGTATCCCGGTGATAGATGAGCAGCAGATGTTGGTTTTGTTAGCGAGCTACAATAATTAAATGGAGTGACTGAGTGAGATACAGACTGGTACAACTTTGTTTATTAAGTGCCTTGTTCCTGCAGGGATGCACTCAGATTACTCAGGTCGTTCCTGAACGCTTTATCACCCCGGACAATCCTTTCTGTCGCGGGCTTTATCAACATAATGACTGGCTAGATGCTGTGGTAACAACCGAGAGTCGCTGGGGGTTACCGCTGCATATAGCATTGGCAGAACTTAATATGCCCATCGGCACTGAGGCCAGTGAATACATTAGTCCCGATTCATCTGACTGGGAAGAGTATCGCCTGGCCACGGAGAACTGGAATGGTCAGTACTCTGACATTGAAACAGCGCTGGATTTCCTCGGTTGGCATGCGCAGATGGCAGCTCAGCGAAATAATTTGACAATGGACCAGGCTGGTCAGCTTTATATTGCATCGCGAATCGGTCATGGCGGGCTACATAGAATGGAGAATGATTCGGATTTACGCTTAGTCCGTGAGTCGGTAAAGGTTGATCAACGTGCTCAACAATATCGGTCTGACCTCAAATACTGCCCACGGATCAGAGAGCGTGCAGGCAGCTTCTTTCGCTTGCCTTTTTAACCGTGATAATTCCTTGGGAGCAAGTCAGTTCAGAAACCCTGACGTCAATGATTGAGGAGTTTGTTACCCGTGATGGCACCGATTATGGTGATGTTGAGGTGGGGCTTGAGACGCGCGTTGAGCAGGTTCGGTCTAAACTAAAGCAGGGTGTTGCTGTGATTTTGTTCAGCCAGAGTACAGGGCGGTGCAATATAGTAGCACGTGATAGTTTATAAGCGCTTGGGTGTTCGTGTTATGTGCGCTTTAACTCAGTGCTGAGGGTGGCTTTATGGATCAGTTAGAACAGATTACCGCGTTAATTGCGTTGACTATGGGTGTTGGCTGGGCCAGCGGCATTAATTTATACGCTACTATTCTGATGCTCGGTGTCATGGCTAATATGGGTAACCTTCAACTTCCCGCTGAGTTAGAGATTCTGGCTGACCCCATGGTGCTGATGGCAGCAGGCTTCATGTATTGTGTTGAATTCTTTGCTGACAAAGTTCCGGGTGTGGATACCGGATGGGATACGCTGCATACCTTTATCAGGATACCTGCGGGTGCTGCTTTGGCGGCTGGTGCGGTTGGTGATATGAACGGTGCGGTAGTACTCGCAGCGGCACTGGTGGGCGGGTCGCTGTCGGCAACCAGTCATGCGCTTAAAGCAGGTGGCCGAGTGATGATTAACACTTCACCAGAGCCTGTCACTAACTGGACCGCTTCTATAACAGAAGATCTGGCAGTCTTCGGGGGGTTATGGGCTGCGTTCAACTACCCCATCGCCTTTTTGGTTGGGCTGGTACTGTTTATTGCTTTAGTGGTTTGGTTGTTGCCAAAAATCTGGCGTGGTGTAAAAAAAGTATTTGCTTTTCTGGCAGGACTTTTTGGACATAAATCTGAAACTGTACAAATAGATGAGGGGGGCGCGCTACCGCATCGGAAACCGTAGCCGCTCTCAACCCTGCAGTATCTACTGATTTATGGTGCGCGGCTATCAAGCCACTCGTTGTTGATCAATGACTGAAGTAAATCAGTGCGTGTGATAATTCCGGTAAGGTTGCCATTATCCTGGGCAATTGGAATGCAGGTGAGTTGATGTTCAACACAACTGACGGCTAGCTGACGAATATTGGTATCCGGTGTGGCGGTAATGATCTTTGTTGTGTAGCACTCTTCTATAGTGTCTTCCACAGTATGTAGCTGAGCGCCCTGAGTGCTTAAGTATTGCAGTAGTAATTTTTCTGTTACAACACCCATGAGTCTGCCGGTGCCAGAGAGCACGATTAGATGGCTTATATCAAATTGCTTCATTTTGTATAAGGCGGACTGAATCTTACTACCTTGCAATACGGCCTGTACCGGGTGTGACATGATCAGAGAGGCCGGAATATAAGAGCGAGGGTGTTCTTCTGGAGTGCTGCTACCGCTTGTTTCACTATATGCTGATGCAGCTTTTCGAGCGTTTCCTTTGCTCTGTGATCCCGCTTCCTGAAGCAGCATCTGGTCAATATGATCTTTTTCATGGTCTTTGTCGCCGCCGGCGGGTGCGGTATTGGCGGCCGCTGTCATCTGCTCCACCCCACGCGGGGTGAACATAGATTTAACCGGTGTTTGTATACGATATCCCTGATCGTAAATAACCAATGCCATAATTAACTTTCACTTTTTTCAAAGAACTATCGTTATTATATCGTCCGCCGGATCAGATTCTTGATGATGAATCGTGCCGGATTTAGTATATCAATCAGTTCCTTTTCAATGGGTAACGGCTCATTTTCGAGCATGGCTGCAATAATCTCACCACTTATTGGACCACTAATCAGCCCTTTTGATCCATGGGCCAGGTTTGCGTACAGTCCTGGATAGTGTTTTGGCGGTGTATCGATAGCCTTTTTAGCGTCATGGCGCAGTTGTGCATAGTCCTCGACAAAAGCTTCATACACGGGCACTGCGCCTATCATCGGTAACTTATCTGGTGAAGCGCAACGAAAGCCTACACGCCCTGTTAAGCTATTATCAGTATGGTATTGCTGTAGTGTATTTGCTAACTCCGGTGCCATTTCTGCAATTTTGGTGAGATTGTGCTGATGACCTGACTCGCGGATATCTGTGGCTTCGTCTTTAAGGTCGAATGTCGCACCAAAACAAAAGCGGCCCTCTTTTGATGGGGAAATATACCCTTGGCTACAGAGTACAGTGTTTAATGGGGGGGCTTGAATGTTCGACTGAGTTAGGGAAACCTGACCACGTATTTTCTGTACCGGTAGTTGTTTAAGTTGCTCAAGTAAGGTGCTGTCGGCTGCTGAAGCGACGACCACAATGCTTGCTGAGAGCGTTTGGTTCTCTTTTGTGAAGGCCGTCCAGTTGTTTTCTTTGTGCTCTAGCTTAGCAATGTGAGTCGAGGTTTTTATGGTGATGTTAGGGTGTTCTGTTAGCCATTTACACAACAGTGGCGGAGTTGCCCAGCCTGCTTCAGGAAAGAACAGGCCGCTATTGTTTACCGTGATGCCAGCAAGTTCAGAGGCTTTATCTTGCTCGACAAAGCGAACGATAGAATCGGGGTAATTACCAGAATCAGCAAGCTTTCGGTGTTTTAACCGCTCTTTTTCACTGGACGCTAACTGCAACAGGCCGCAAGGAGACCAAATATCAGGGCGGTCCGCTAAATTTTGTTTAAGGAAATTGCTGCTATAAAGAAATCCCGACAGATGAAAGCGACTCGCGGGGATAGGCTCGACGGGCAGTTTGGCGTAAAGCGCCCCTTGCCTATTCCCTGATCCTTCCGTTGCGATTGCGGAGTGCCGATCAACAAGCGTAACCTTCCAGCCTCTTTGGGCTAATGAACGCGCGGTAGAGCAACCGGCTACACCGGCGCCGATAATCAGCGCCGTTTTATCACTTGTATGTTTTGGGGGAAGTGAAAACCATGAGGGTGTCTTTTCTTTGTTGTTTGTCTGCATTGGAGTGCCTGAAAAAGTACCGGAAAGCATCTCTCGTTTGAGGCCGAAGCCGGGTTTCTTATTAATAATAAATCCTGCCTGTGTAAG
The DNA here is from genome assembly GCF_016592435.1 of Amphritea japonica ATCC BAA-1530. Taxonomy (NCBI): domain Bacteria; kingdom Pseudomonadati; phylum Pseudomonadota; class Gammaproteobacteria; order Oceanospirillales; family Oceanospirillaceae; genus Amphritea; species Amphritea japonica. The sequence goes on from NZ_AP014545.1 coordinate 689,025, forward strand.
CCCATCTCTGACCACCCTGGCGCAGCTAAAGGTAGCAAAAGTGGTGTTAGATTTGCTGTGGTAAGCCATCAACTGGAATAGTTCTGGAGTCCACATGCCAGGGTTCTTAGCGGGTGAAAAACCGTCTAAAAACCACGCATCGACTTTAACGTTTAACTGACGATAACAATCTACCACATCACCAAACATTAGCGTCAACACAACGCGTCCACCATCAAACCTTAACTGATGAAAACCAGAGTTGAGTTCAGGGTATTGAGTTAGAAGTTGGCCTGCTTCATGTTTAAGTTGCGGCCAGGCGGATAACGCCCGTGTCAGGTCATTTTTAGATAATGGGTATTTTTCAGCGCTAATGAAGTGAAGTGAACTTGAATTGGTTGAAGAGCTTTTCCAAAGCAACCAGGTGGTTAGAAAGTTGAGCCCGGTACCAAAGCCGGTTTCAGCGAGAGTGAATGTATTGTGCTTTAGTGAAGAGAACCTTTCTCTCAGTTTGTTACTCTTAAGAAATACATAGTCGGTTTCGGCTAGACCGTCGTCAGTGGAAAAGTAGAAGTCATTGAAATGGACTGATTTGGGGCTTTCTGAGTCCCACTCGAGCGTCGCAGAGTTATGTCTGTTCATCGGCTTCAATTTTCGTAGTTTGATATCAGGTAATGTCGTACTTTGATGCGTCAATTATATATAATGTCAAAATTTAGTGCTGATATTATAAGGTTCTGGAAGAATTCGCGATGTGGAAGACTGGGTACGAGTGAACCTTCTTTCTGAGAAGAACCGTAGCATCAGCTTTTACTTGATCGATAGCGAAATGCTAACGTCAAATTATCGGTAGTGGTAGTAAACAAATCAGCAGCAGGTGAAAACCCGAAGGAGCGCTTAAATGTGGAAGGTCCTAGGTAAGTAGATGGTGTTTTCGTGATTAATGGAATTGAGTTAAGTTTTTTTGATTCGTAAGAATGGTTTTAATAGGAAGTCACATGTTAAAGAATAAAGTTGCGTTGATTACTGGTATCACAGGGCAAGATGGCTCTTACCTTGCTGAGTTGTTATTAGAAAAAGGATATGAAGTACATGGAATTAAGCGTCGCGCTTCATCATTAAATACTGAGCGTGTTGATCATATATATCAAGATAACCACGAGAAAAATCAAAAATTCTTTCTACATTATGGTGATTTAACCGATTCATCTAATTTGACTCGAATTATTAAAGATGTTCAACCGGATGAAGTATATAACCTTGGCGCGCAGTCACATGTAGCCGTTTCTTTTGAATGCCCAGAATACACCGCTGATGTTGATGCGATGGGGACGTTACGCTTACTCGAAGCTATTCGATTCTTAGGGCTGGAAAAGAAAACAAAATTTTACCAGGCATCTACTTCTGAGTTGTACGGAGAAGTTCAAGAGATTCCGCAAAAAGAGACGACTCCGTTTCATCCGCGTTCCCCTTATGCTGTAGCAAAAATGTACGCCTACTGGATAGTGGTAAATTACCGTGAATCATACGGCATGTATGCATGTAATGGGATTTTATTTAACCATGAGTCGCCACGTCGTGGTGAAACCTTTGTTACCCGTAAAATTACCCGTGGAATCGCAAATATTTCACAAGGCTTAGAGAAGTGTTTGTATCTTGGTAATATGGACGCACTTCGTGACTGGGGCCATGCGAAAGATTATGTACGCATGCAATGGATGATGCTACAGCAAGAGACTGCTGATGATTATGTCATTGCTACAGGCAAGCAAATTTCTGTTCGTGAATTTGTCAAACTCTCCGCAAACGAAGCAGGGATTGAGCTTGAATTTACAGGAGAAGGGCTCAACGAAGTAGCAACGGTTAAAGCCATTACAGGCGAGAATGCACCTGCGCTAAAAGTAGGCGATGTTATTGTTAAAGTAGATCCGCGTTATTTCCGTCCTGCTGAAGTCGAAACATTATTAGGAGACCCATCTAAAGCAAAGGAAAAATTAGGTTGGGTGCCGCAAATTAGTGTTGAAGAAATGTGTAGCGAAATGGTTGCTAGTGATTTAGATAAAGCAAAGCAACATGCTATTTTAAAAAATCATGGCTACAACACTTCGATTACAGTTGAGTAGAAAACAATGAAGATATTACTTACTGGCGCCAATGGAATGGTCGGTAAAAATATTCTTGCAGCTGCTATTAAGCACCGTCATGAATTTTTATCACCTAGCAGCGCTGAGCTTAATTTACTCGATGGCAGCGCAGTAAATGACTACATAAGCATGCATTCTCCAGATATGGTTATCCATGCTGCAGGTATCGTTGGTGGCATTCAAGCCAACATGTCACAACCAGTTAAATTTTTAGTCGATAACATGCAAATGGGACTTAATATCCTAACGGCTTCAAATAGTTTTGGAGTGGCAAAGTTTTTAAACTTAAGTAGTTCTTGTATGTATCCACGTGATGCATGTAACCCGTTGTCAGAGGATTTAATTCTTAAAGGTGAGTTAGAGCCAACAAACGAAGGTTATGCACTCGCAAAAATAACGAGTACACGATTGTGTGAATACATAAATAAAGAAGATGGAAATCGTCAGTATAAAACGATTATTCCGTGTAACTTGTATGGCTGTTTTGATAAGTTTGACCCTAATAATTCGCATATGATTCCTGCTGTTATTAGGAAAATATCGGAAGCTAAGAGAGATGATTTATCTGAAGTTGATATATGGGGTGATGGTGAAGCGCGCCGAGAATTTATGTATGCCGAAGATCTAGCTGAGTTTGTCTTCTATGCAATAGATAATTTTAACAGAATGCCTCAGAATTTAAATGTAGGCTTGGGTAAAGATTTCAGTATTAATGAATATTATCAAGCTGTGGCAAATGTAGTGGGTTATACCGGAAAATTTAAACATGATTTAACCAAACCCGTTGGCATGAAACAAAAGCTAATTGATGATGAGAAGCTAAAAGAATTTGGTTGGACTTATAAAACTCAGTTAGAGTCCGGCATTCGGAAAACATACCAATTTTATTTAAGTGAGTACTGTAATGACTAATTATGCACTAGCGAGTAGCACTTGGAATGAGAAAGAGTATTCTGCTATTCAACGCGTGATAGAGTCCGATATGTTTACTATGGGCAAAGAAGTGGCTCAGTATGAGAAGGACTTTGCTGATTTCTTTGGTTCTAAATATGCGTTAATGGTAAGTTCAGGTTCGACAGCAAATCTGTTGATGATAGCGTCGTTATTCTTTACAAAAAATTCAAAGTTAAAATTGAACCGTGGGGATGAAATAATTGTCCCCGCTGTATCTTGGTCTACTACTTACTTTCCTCTTCAACAATATGGTTTGAAAGTTAAATTTGTTGATATAGATCGTAAAACTTTGAATATGGATTTAGATAAGCTAGAAGCAGCGATTACTGACAAAACCAGAGCGATATTGTCAGTAAATTTGTTGGGTAATCCGAATGATTATGCCCGAATGAATGAAGTAATTGCTGGCCGGGATATCTATATATTAGAGGATAACTGTGAATCAATGGGTGCAACCATTGATGGTAAACAAGCCGGTACATTCGGAGTAATGGGTACATATAGTTCCTTCTTTTCACACCATATAGCAACCATGGAAGGTGGTTGTATAGTTACGGATGATGAAGAGCTTTATCATATTTTACTTTGCATTCGAGCTCATGGTTGGACACGTAACCTGCCAAAGTTTAATGAGGTCAGTGGCGAAAAAAGTGATGATCCTTTTGAAGAGTCATTTAAGTTTATGTTACCGGGCTATAACGCACGACCATTAGAGATGAGTGGTGCGCTGGGTATTGAACAGCTTAAAAAATTGCCGGGCTTCATTGCAACCCGACGCAGCAATGCGCAGTTATTTCAAAGCTATTTTTCGGATCACCCATACATTGAGATACAGCAAGAAACTGGTTCAAGCAGTTGGTTTGGCTTTTCATTAATATTAAAAGAAAACGCACCCTATGATAGAGCTGAATTAGTCAAGTTGCTTGTCAAAAATGGAATTGAATGTCGGCCAATTGTGACTGGGAATTTTTTAAAGAATAAAGAAGTTCTAGAGTATTTTGATTATGAAGTATCGGGTTCTTTAGACGCAGCAGAATATTTAGATACACACGGACTATTTGTAGGTAATCATCAAAATGGTATAGAGAATGAAATAAAATTATTAGCTGAAGTTTTAGCATAATAGAATATTTCAGGATGTGAAAATTATAACTTATGCTTAAGATATCTATGATAATGCCGAACTATAATGGCGAGAAATTCATTACTGATTCAATTAATGCATTTCTTGCTTCTGGTTGGGCAAATAAAGAGTTGATAATTGTGGATGGTAAATCTACAGATTTATCACATTCAATCATTCGTGAGTTTTCAGAAGAAAATGAATGTATTAGATGGATAAATGAAATTGATTCAGGTATTTCTGATGCTATCAATATTGGCGTCCGCTCATGTAGTGGTGATGTGATTGGATATCTTGGGAGTGATGATCTGTTATTAAAAGAAACGCTTGAAAAAGTCTCCGAATATAAAAGCTTGTTAGATTTTGATGCGATATATTTTGATTCGTATACGTATGACTATAAGGCCGGCACAACAAGAAATAGAAAATGCCCAGATGTGGATTTTACGAAACAGAACTTATTAAAGTTTGGTTCTATAGTTGGGCTTCAGAATATATTCTTTGCAGCAAGGGTATATGATGATTATAAGTATGATGTTGAAAATAAATATAGCATGGATTATGATATTTATTTTAAAATAATAGAAAAATATCAGAATTTTGTATATATAAAAATACCCTCATCTATAAATATTTCACATGATAATGTTAGTAATTTGCTTTCTGAAAGGCAAAGGCAGGAAGCTTTTCAGGTGGCGAAAAAGAATGTAAGTTCAATTAAATGTTATTGTAATCTGTATTTTAATAGAAGAAATATAAAGCCAGCTTTAAATTATTTTTGGAAAATAAAATGATCAAGGTTTGCTATTATTTAGAAGGATATTATAACAATATAATATTTGATCTAAGTGATAAGGGGATAAATAGAGATGATTATGCATATAGTCACTATTTATTAAAGCTTAATGCTGAAGAAAAAGGTGTCAGTATCGCTACCCTTGATATAAATTCTAGGGAAAATTCGGATTATATTATTTATCATGATGTTTGTGACGATGAACTGGTGTCTGAACCTTCGAAGGTCAAAAAAATGGCTGATTTTGTTTGAGTCTTCTGTTATTTCGCCTAATAACTGGAATAGAGAAAGCCACAGATTTTTTGATAAAGTATTTACATGGAATGATGATCTTGTTGATAATAAAAAATACTTCAAAATTAATTTTTCACATAAATTCCCTAAAAAAAAGGAAGAGTATCGAGCTGGCTCAAGAGGTTTTAATAATAAAAAACTCTGTACATTAATCTCTGGAAATAAAAGAGTGAGTCATGAGCTCGAGCTCTATTCTGAGCGGGTAAAGACCATTCGTTGGTTCGAGAAGAATACAAGTGGAGGAGTATTTGAGTTTTATGGAGTAGGCTGGGATGACGTAATTACTAGAAATAGGTATGTGAATTTTCTAGTTAAAAAAATGAAAATCCTAAAATTATTTTTTTATAAATATAAAACATACAAGGGAGTTGTTGATAATAAAAAAATAACTTTATCCGGATATAAGTTTGCCATTTGCTATGAAAATGCACAGATGATACCAGGATATATAACTGAAAAGATTTTCGATTGTTTTTTTGCTGGCTGTGTTCCAGTCTATTGGGGCGCGCCAAATGTGACAGATCATATCCCCGAAGGTTGTTTTATAGATCGTAGAAAGTTTAATTCTCACGAAGAGCTTTACTTATATTTGACGGAAATGACCGAAGATCAGTATTTAGATATTCAAAAAAATATTGAATGCTATATTTTTTCTGAGAAAGCAGATCCATATAGAGCTGAAGTGTTTTCAAATACTCTCATCGGCCATATTCTAGATGAAAAATAATACTCGAGACTTTTGGGTTATTTTAATTGGTAAGGCTGCTCAAGTCTTACTTATGCTGCTGAGTTTAAAACTGTCTACATATTATTTAGATCCTTCAGTTATGGGTCAGATATACTTATTAACAACAATATATACTTTCTTTGTCTTTCTTCTTATTAGTCCTGTTGGTCAGTTTTTTAATCGTTACACTCATAAATGGTATGGAGAGAATGTTCTCTACGATCGGTTATGGCTATATTTGTTATATATAATTGTTGTTTGCATCATAGCTTCCATTGGAGCGGTAGTTATTCATAACTTGAGTGAATCAGCTAATATTTCTGTAGTGAGTTTTTCTCTATTAGTTGGTGGGCTTGTGTTAATAGTCAGTATAAATCAAACAGTTGTTCCTCTATTTAATATGCTGAACTATAGAATTTTATTTACTACGATGACGTTTTTTACTAGTTTTCTTGCGCTATGTTTTAGCCTAGTTGTTATTTACTATGTAGATAAAAGTGCATCGAGTTGGCTACTGGGTATTCTGATAGGTAATGCAGTCATCATAGTCTTTGCTGTTTATATAATGCGAAGTATTTTGTCTGCTAATGAGGTAGTTAATAATTCATTGATTAGTTTGTGTGTATTTGATCAACAAAAAATCAATAAAATAATACGGTTTTCAGTACCGGTTTCATTGGCTACGGTCTTTATGTGGGCACAGAATTCAGGATATAGAATAAGTATAGAGAAATTAATTGGCCTAGAATACTTAGGTTTTTTGGGTGTTGGTTTGGTGTTGGCGACTCAAATATTTAGTGTGGTCGAATCAATATTAATGCAGTATTATCATCCTGGTTTCTATCGTAGTATTAAAAGTGAAAGCACTGAGTTAAGGTTGGCTGCTGTCAATTCTTATCTTAATTCTACTATTCCAGTCTATTTCTCTTTGGCACTGTTTCTTACATTCTCTATTGAATATATTTTCCCCATTTTAGTCAGTGGGGACTATGCTAAAGGATATGCTTTTTGCGTATTCGGTGTTTGGATTGAGTTTTTCAGAACAGTAACCAATTCAATTAGTTCTATTGCTCACTCTGAAGTTAAAATGAAAGGATACATGTATCCCTATATATTTGGTGCGCTTGCTACCAACGCTTTGGTCTATATGGCAGCTCTTTATGTTAATGACATCAATTCAATACCGATGGCTTTAAACGTAGGTGCTTTAATAACTATGCTTTTGATGTATTTTAATATGAGAAAGATATTGCCATTTACTATAAATTTTACTCTAGTAATGATTTTTTTAATAGCTGTGCTTCCGTCCTTACTATTCTTTCTTTTATTTCCTTTCCCTCAAAATATTGATGTCTATTATATCTCTTCACTCTGTACGGGCGGAGTTCTGTTTCTTATTGGATTGTCCATGTCAGTTAAACTAGGTAAAAAAGCTAATGGTTAAAATTAAAATTATTGGTGGCTTAGGGAATCAAATGTTTCAGTATGCGGCAGCAAAGTCGTTAGCGGTTCTTAATAATACCCGAGTTTCTGCAAATGTAAGTGTTTTTAGTAATTACAAAACACACCCGTTACGTCTTAATAAGTTAAATTGTGACTGTGAGTTTGATTTTACTCGTGACTTTAGACTTGTGCTATCAGGTTTTCCTTTGTTAGGGAGCGCGTTTTCCAAAAAAAGTATGTTGCTTAATCACTACGTTGAAAAAGATCTTCTTTTTGATTCCAGTTTCTTCGATTTAGATGACAATGTGTTGTTATCTGGGTATTTTCAGTCAGAAAAGTATTTCAGTAACATAAGAGAATTGTTGATTCAAGAATTCTCATTAGATGATAGGCTTACAGAGGCTGAATTAGCAATTAATAATAAGATTGAGAGTTGTAATAGTATTGCTATACATATTCGTCGAGGAGATTATATAACTGATCTATCTGCTAATAATATTCATGGTATTTGTAGTGAGGAATACTTTGAAAAGGCATTAAATTACTTGGATAGTATAAACGTTTTGTCAGACCCTACTACTACACTGTTTATTTTTTCCGATGATATTTTGTGGTGTAAAGATAATCTGGCGTTTAAATATAGAACCGTATTTGTTGAGGGCAGTGTAGATCGGCCTGAGGTTGATATTCACCTAATGTCAAAGTGTAAGCATCAAGTCATTTCAAATAGTACTTTCAGTTGGTGGGGCGCTTGGTTAAATACGAATCTTGATAAATGTGTTATAGCTCCACTTAAATGGTTCAATTCACTACATGATTCAACGGATATTGTTCCCAAGCAATGGATGCGATTATGATAAACTATCTATTTCAGTCTATGAAAATGGCAATTGTATCGGGGGCTAAATGCTGATTCTTGGTGGTGCTGGATTCATCGGTAGCAACTTAGTAAAAGCACTGTGTGCTTCAAATGCTAATGTAAAAGTACTAAATCATGGTCCGAATAAGCTTCCTGATTATCCTACGTTAGAGTACATTCAAGGCTCAATATCGGACAAAGAAGTGTTAGGAAAGGCACTTGATGGAGTAACAACCGTATTTCATTTAATCAGCTCAACAACGCCGAGTTCATCAAATAAAGATCCCGTGGCGGATATTGAAACGAATCTTGTCAATTTGATTGGTTTGCTGGATTTAATGAAAGAGAAGAGAATTTCTAAGATTATATTTATTTCCTCCGGTGGAACAGTTTATGGTGAGCCATTGTATACACCGATTGACATTAATCATCCATTAAACCCTATTTGTTCATATGGTGTTGTCAAAGTAGCTATGGAAAATTATATCAAGATGTATGGTCATCTTTATAATATTCAATCTGTGATTCTGAGAGTGGCTAACCCTTATGGTACAGGTCAGTCTACTTTAAAGGGGCAAGGTGTAATTACTGATTTTATGTACAAGATCCAAACGAATAGGACTATCGATGTTTGGGGAGATGGGAGCTCAATAAGAGATTATATCTTTATTGATGATTTGATTTCTTTATGTATTAAAGCGAGCACCTCTGATATATATGGTACATTTAATGTCGGATCAGGATCTGGGTACTCGGTAAAACAGATCATATCATCGATTGAAAGTGTGACGGGTTTGAAAGCTACAATTAACTATATGAAACCTAGGTTGTTTGATGTAAAAAGTGTCGTCTTGGATATATCTGAAACTCAGGACAAGTTTTCATGGTCTACACAATATAACTTGATCCAAGGAATAAAAAAGTATCATGAAGAGCTGCTTGTATCAAATAACTCAGAACAATCATCGTAAGAACAAATTATTCTATCATTGGAATCTATATGTCTGATCCTATTATAAGTGTCATCCTGCCCATTTATAATGGAGAAAAGTATTTGCATGATGCTGTAGATTCTATTCTAAACCAAACATTTAGAGATTTTGAGCTGATTCTTATTGATGATGGTTCTTCAGACAGCTCGTTAAGTATTGCCCAGGAATATAAAAATAGTGATTCTAGAGTTGTTTTAATTACTCAAAAAAATGCTGGTTTGGTAGCAACTTTGAATAAAGGGATTTCTATCTCAAAGGGCCAGTATATAGCCAGAATGGATCAAGATGATATATCCATGGCCAGTAGGTTTTTTGAGCAAGTTAAAGCATTGGAAAGTGGTAGTGATATATGCGGCTGTCACTTCTTGGTAATCGATGAGTCGAGTAGATTAATAGATTCATTTGTTATGCCACGTACTGATGAGTCTATTCTCGCTGTGTTAAGTCAGGGGCCTCCTTTTGCTCATGGTTCGGTAATGTTTAAGCGTTCATTTTGGGATGCTCATAAGCTTAGTTATTCTGTTAGCAAGTATCCGCATGCAGAGGATTATTTTCTATGGGCACGTTTCTATGAATGTGGTGCTAAGTTTAGTAATGTTGATGATTTTCTGTTTAAATATCGTGTTTTCCCGTATTCATTATCAAAAGTAAATATGAGGGCAAATAAAAAGGATGCTTATTCAATATCCAAATTTGTTATCAGAAATAACAAAGATAAGCTGTTAGAATCATTGTGTGTCGATTTTAATACCTTTACCCCCTTCGAACAGGAGCGTAGTTGCACTGCTCTACTATGCCTGTTTTTTATGTTTAAGTTTGATCGAAAATTATGTTTTCTTAAACAGTTTCCATTCAGAATAATGTTGGTGTCTATTTTTAGATCTATTCAAATAGTTCTCAAGGGTTGAGTGGTTCAGTTGTTTTAATGTTTACTTTGAAAGTGTTTTAAATGAAATTATCTATTGTTGTTCCAACATATAATTCTAAAAGCTCAATTGTTAATACGTTGGAAAGTATTTCGAAGCAAAAAAAACATGGCTTTCTTGTTGAGGTAATTGTCGTTGATGATGCCAGTGAAGATGGTTCTATTGATGTCATATGCTCATACATTGATAACTATACAGGTGAATTAGTATTTAGATTGTTGAAAAATGAATTTAATCAAGGGGTTTCGAAATCTAGAAACGTTGGTATGGATAATAGTACTGGAGATTATGTTGTCTTTCTGGACTCGGATGATCGATTTCATGAAAGTAAATTAGCTATAATTGAACCTCTGTTAGCCAATAATTCAATTGATTTTCTGTTTCATTCATTTAGTCATGAGGATTCAGTGGTAAATAAGGCTTCTCATTTATCGTTAGTTAAGTTAAATATATTTTTCCCTTTTTTAAACCTGATTAAGAATGTAATTTGTACTCCCTGCGTCGTTGTGAAAAATGTCAAGGATTATCGGTTTAACGAATCAATGACTCATATGGAAGATCTTGAACTCTGGACTTCGATTATGTTGAAGCCTAAAGTTAATGTCTATCGACTAAAAGAAAAGTTGACCATTCTCGGACATGTGGCTAATGAAGGGGATGGGCTTTCCTCAAATCGTTCCGCGATGAGAAATATGGAGTTAGTAATGTTCTTATCCTTGGCAAATAAATTCATATCAGTTAAGTTATTGTTGCCAGTTTATTATCTAATGCATAAAATCAAGTCTATCCTTAAAGATTGAATGTTTGAGGTCTAAAGATTACTTAGAGGACTTTTCTTCGGTTAGAGTCATTTTTTATAATGATTATGTGATAACGGATGCGATTTTATATAGAAGTATTAGTGTTTCTTTTGGGTTTTTATTAAGGTTTATGATAATGAATCATATGTACATCTCTATTGTTTCTCATGGAAATGATGATGATATAATTGATAATTTTAATCTGAAAGAAATTAACTCTCTTTCTAATGTTACTGTCATTATTCGGGATAATCTATCTAGTCAGAGGTTGAGTGAATATTGTTCCACTCATGGTTTTGAATACAATTCCTCTGATTTATGTCTCGGGTTTGGTTCTAATAATAATATTAATTTTAAAGTTTCTCGTGATCTTGGTATGAGTCACAATGATTGGTTTGTTGTATGTAATCCTGATCTAAATATATCTGAGAGTATGATTAATAACTTACTTTCTCGCGTTAATAGTCAATCTGGTAAGATCTATTCAATTAATCTTTTCTTTGATAAAGAGTTTTCTGTTATGGAATATTCATTGAGAAAATTTCCAACGTTTCTTTCCTTTTTTAACGTTTTAAAAGGTAGGTCTTTCACTGATTCGTACGAAAAGGCTGAACTACAAGATGGTTCAATAGTCGATTGGGCTGCAGGTTCATTCTTAGTTTTTAATGCTGATCTTTATGAGAATTTAGGTGGGTTTGATGAAAAGTATTTTATGTATTTTGAAGATGTAGATATCTGTTATAGAGCTAAGAAAATTTTTTTTCAGGATGTTGTTTATTTGAGAAATGTTGTAGCAATTCATCAAGGTGGCTATAAGAACCGTAATATTTTTTCACAACATTTTAGATGGTATTTTATTAGTCTGTTTAGATTTTTATTTAAAAGTACATTTGGATTAATGAAATGAGAATTTTGTTAACTGGGTCTACAGGATTCCTAGGTAGCGCCCTACAAGATGAATTAGTTATTAGAGATGTTGAATTAGTTACAATTGGTCGCGACAAAGAGAAACTAAAGAATCATGATTACATTTATACAGAAAATATTACTTCGGAATCTCAGTTCAATCTAGATCTTCATAAATGTGATGTGGCTATTCATTGTGCTGCCCGTGTTCACGTTATGAACGAAAGCAGTATCAATCCTCTTGATGAGTTTCGTAAAGTGAATGTTTACGGAACCCTGGCTTTAGCCCAACAAGCTGCGGCTTCAGGTATTAAGCGTTTTATATTCATTAGCTCAATTAAAGTTAATGGTGAATCTACTAGTCATATACCTGCCTTCAATGAGCGCTCTGCACTTGTGCCAGAAGACCCGTATTCTCTTTCTAAAAAAGAAGCTGAAGATGGTTTGCAAAAAATATCACGTGATACCGGTATGGAAGTCGTTATACTACGACCTCCACTTGTCTATGGACCGGGGGTAAAGGCTAATTTTTATAACTTATTGAAATTAGCAAATACGGGATTACCGTTACCTTTTGGCGTTGTGCATAACTTGCGAAGTATGATCTACGTAGGTAATTTGGTTGATTTTATTTTGAGATGTATTGATCATCCAGCGGCGGCAAATGAAACGTTTTTACTTTCAGATCGAAGGGATATGTCGCTTGCAGAATTGTTAATTTTATTACGTAAAACTATGGGAAGACCTACTCGGCTGGTGCCCGTTCCTATTTGTGTGTTTCGTATAGCAGGTTTTATTACAGGTAAAGGTGCCTATATCGATCGTTTGGTAGGGTCGTTACAGATTGATGGCACTAAGTCGCAAGAGTTATTAGATTGGCAGCCGCCATTCACGGTTGAACAAGGCATTAAGGCGACAACTGACTATTTTTTAAAGGATAAATAGTAATATGCTACGTATGCTAGATGTTTCTTTTGCATTACTGGGGCTTTTTTTTGGTTTCCCTGTGTTATTGCTTATTTATATCATTGGTTTGTTTGATACTGGTTCTCCTCTTTTTCGCCAAGAAAGGATGGGGCGCTTTCAAAAGCCTTTCGTTTTAATTAAGTTCCGTACTATGGCGCTGGATACTGAGTCTGTAGCGACGCATTTGGCTTCTCGTGATTCCGTTACAAAATTTGGTAACTTTCTTCGTCGGTCAAAATTAGATGAACTTCCGCAACTGTGGAATGTGTTGAAAGGTGAGATGAGTCTGGTCGGCCCGCGCCCGGGATTACTTACTCAGAACAAGTTGATTCTAGAACGTGATAAACTAGGTATTTATGAAGCTCGTCCCGGTATTACTGGAATGGCTCAGGTTAATAAAATTGATATGTCGACTCCTGAGCTGTTAGCTAAATTTGACCAAAAAATGATAATGTCTATGTCACCTAAAAACTATTTCAGGTATCTGTTCCTGACGTTACTTGGCCATGGTTCTGGCGATAGAATTCAATGATATTATAGTTTATAGATTGGGGTTTAACTTTGCTTCAGAAGTTGCTTGATTCTAAGCGTAAGCTTAAAAAAACCATATTTGTCGCATTGGATCTGGTTCTATTACCGATATGTTGCTGGCTCAGTTATGCGCTACGTTATGGTGATTGGACTGCTAATAACTTTGCTCATTGGCCGGCATATATCCTTGCTCCTATTATCTTTATTCCTATTTTTATTAGGATGGGAATGTATAGGGCGGTTATACGATACATAGGTTATCGTGCGCTTTGGACTGTTGTAAAGGCGGTTACGCTATCCTTATTAATTTGGGCTGTAGTCACTTACTTGCTAGGGCTCGAGTATAATACCCCACGCTCAGTTATTTTGATTTTCTGGATAGTCTCTGTGTTAGTCATCGGTGGTAGTCGTATGGTTGCGCGATGGCTTATTTTGCATCAATTCCCTGGTGGTGAAGGTAACGCTAAGCTCTCTACTGAGCGTGTGCTTATTTATGGTGCTGGCTCTGCAGGTCGACAGCTGGCAACAGCGCTTTATCATTCCAACGAGTTTTCTGCTATTGCGTTTATAGACGATGACAGCTCTCTTTCAGGAATGGATATTAACGGCGTTCGAATTTATAAGTCTGTAGATATTTCCTCATTAGTCGAACGCTTTGATATTGATTCTGTTTTGTTGGCGATCCCTTCTGCTTCCAGGCGTCGACGGAAAGAAGTTATAGATTCGCTTAATGAGCTCCATATAAGAGCTCTGACCCTCCCAGCCTTATCTGATATTGCGGGTGGTAAGATAAGTATGACAGATGTGCGTGAGGTTGATATTGCCGATCTGCTTGGGCGTGAGGAGGTTCTGCCCGATAAAACATTACTTGATGCCTGTATTCGGGGTCAGGTTGTTTTAGTCACGGGAGCTGGAGGGTCTATCGGTTCTGAGCTCTGTCGCCAAATTATCAAGCAAAAGCCTAGATGCATAGTTCTGTTTGATCAGTCTGAGTTTGGCCTTTATGGAATTGAGCGGGAGATGACTAAGCTTAGTGGGGCTGATATTTGCGTTGTTCCAGTGCTCGGATCTGTGCTTGATTCTTCTCATCTGATCAAGGTTATGCAGCAGTATGAAATTGATACGGTGTACCATGCGGCTGCATATAAGCACGTTCCTCTCGTTGAGAGTAACATGATTGCAGGCATCCGAAACAACCTGTTTGGTACCTGGCATACGGCAGAAGCCGCAATACACTGTAAGGTTAAAAACTTTGTTCTAATTTCGACTGACAAAGCGGTACGTCCAACCAATGTCATGGGTGCAAGTAAGCGCTTTTCTGAGCTAGTTCTGCAAGCATTAAGTAAACGTGAACAGGAAAGCGATATTCGCTTCGCGATGGTCCGTTTTGGCAATGTATTGGGTTCTTCGGGCTCTGTGATTCCGCTTTTTCGTCAGCAGATAAGTGAAGGGGGGCCTATTACCGTTACAGATCCGGAGATTACCCGTTATTTTATGACAATACCTGAAGCCTCCTCTCTTGTCATTCAAGCGGGCTCAATGGGGTGTTCTGGTGATGTGTTTGTACTGGATATGGGTGAGCCCGTTAAAATAAAGAACCTTGCCAAGCAGATGATTAACCTGACAGGCCTGTCAGTGCGTGATGCCAATAATGCTGATGGCGATATTGAGATTATCTACACAGGTTTACGAGATGGTGAGAAGCTCTTTGAAGAGTTGCTTATAGGTGACAATGTTCAGGAAACTGATCATCCTATGATTATGCGGGCTGAGGAAGTTATGGTGGAGTGGGATGAGTTAAGGGTTGTCATTGAAAGAATGGAGCTTGCTCTCGATAGTTTCGATCATGAGGAAGTTAGGCAGTTGTTACTCGGTACTGTTAATGGCTATAACCCTCAGCACGAGATTAAAGATCCTATGTTTACTCAAACCATACCTTCCATTAATTAGATATTAATACCTCTGTTTATTTCCTATAAGCAGAGCTGCGGCAGGTCTGCCTCGCATAGTGAGTTATGTGTTTAGTCTTTCATAGCAAAAGGGTGATGCGCCTTGCAGGCTTTGAGCTTACGGTTGTCCACGCTATAAGAGAGCTGAGTCGTGCTATTTCTGGTGATGATCTGGAAAGGAAATGGTGCCTCTTTCAGGACTTGAGTCTGAGACCTATCTATTCCTATTAGAGAGCTGAGTCGTGCTATTTCTGGTGATGATCTGGAAAAGAAATGGTGCCTCTTTCAGGACTTGAGTCTGAGACCTATCTATTCCTATTAGAGAGCTGAGTCGTGCTATTTCTGGTGATGATCTGGAAAGGAAAGGGTGCCTCTTTCAGGACTTGAGTCTGAGGCCTATCTATTCCTATTAGAGAGCTGAGTCGTGCTATTTCTGGTGATGATCTGGAAAGGAAGTGGTGCTTCTTTCAGGGCTTGAGCCTGAGACCTATCTATCCCTATTAGAGAGCTGAGTCGTGCTATTTCTGGTGATGATCTGGAAAGGAAATGGTGCCTCTTTCAGGACTTGAACCTGAGACCTACCGATTATGAGTCGGGTGCTCTAACCAACTGAGCTAAAGAGGCGCATAGATGTGCAAACTGTTTGAACTTCAGTCCATTTGATATGGGCTTTAATTTAAAGATTTGAAGATGCTAGCCTATTGGCTGTAGCTCTGTTTAATCTTAAAAAGCCGCTCTAATGGAGAACGACGCCCATAATACCACAGGATATTATGGGCGCAACGGTCTGATTTAAAAGATTTTAATGTTCGTCAAGGAAGCTGCGCAGATGGTCTGAGCGACTTGGGTGACGTAGCTTGCGAAGAGCTTTGGCTTCGATCTGCCGAATACGCTCACGGGTAACATCAAACTGTTTACCAACCTCTTCCAAAGTGTGGTCAGTGTTCATGTTGATACCAAAACGCATGCGCAGTACTTTGGCTTCACGGGCTGTCAGACCGGCCAGAACTTCTTTGGTTGCTTCCTGAAGGCCTTCGCCGGTGGCGGAGTCTACCGGGGAGCTGATGGTTACGTCTTCGATAAAGTCACCCAGACTGGAATCTTCATCGTCTCCGATGGGGGTTTCCATAGAGATCGGCTCTTTAGCAATCTTCAGTACCTTACGAATCTTATCTTCAGGCATGTCCATGCGCTCTGCCAGCTCTTCCGGAGAAGGCTCGCGGCCCATTTCCTGAAGCATTTGGCGAGAGATCCGGTTTAGCTTATTGATCGTTTCGATCATGTGAACCGGAATACGTATGGTGCGTGCCTGGTCGGCAATGGAGCGTGTAATTGCCTGACGAATCCACCAGGTTGCATAGGTTGAGAATTTGTAACCACGGCGGTATTCAAACTTATCAACCGCTTTCATCAAGCCGATGTTGCCTTCCTGAATAAGATCCAGGAATTGCAGGCCTCGGTTGGTGTATTTTTTAGCGATAGATATAACCAGACGCAGGTTGGCCTCAACCATCTCTTTCTTCGCGCGCCGGGCACGAGCTTCGCCAATCGACATGCGACGGTTGACTTCTTTTATTTCGTTCAGGGTCAGGTGAATATCTTGTTCTGCCTGAACCAGTTTTTTCTGTGCTCTGCGGAGTTCTATTTCGTGACGCTTAAGAGGGCGTGCATATTCGGAATCAGAGTTGATCAGACCATCCAGCCATTCGCTGTTAGTCTCGTTGCCCGGGAATTCTTTAATGAACTGGCGACGCGGCATTTTTGCACGTTGAGTACAGATCTGCATGATCATCCGCTCTTGCTTACGGATGTTCTCAATGGAGCTCCGGACATTGGTCACCAGCATATCGTAGTAGCGGGGTGCCAGTTTGATCGGTGAAAATGCTTCTGCAAGCTCTTCGAAAGCCTTGGCTGCGGTTTTACTACCGCGACCGTCTTTCTCAACAGCTTTTAGATAGGTTTTGTAGGTGCTGCGGATTAGTCCGTAGCGACGCTTGGCTTCCTCTGGGTCAGGCCCGCGTTCTTTCTCTTCTTCTTCATCGTCGTCATTACCGGCATTAGCGGCTGCTGCTTCTGCCTGTTGAGCTGCAGATGGTATCTCTGTGCCGTCATCCGGGTCGATATAGCCGCTGAAGATATCGCTCAGACGGCCTTCTTCTTCGACGGTTACATCGTAGGCTGTCAGAATAGCTTCTACGGAGCCTGGGAATGCGGCCAATCCGGCCATTACTTCACGCAGACCTTCTTCGATACGCTTGGCGATTTCGATTTCGCCCTGGCGCGTCAGTAGTTCTACCGTACCCATTTCCCGCATGTACATGCGCACAGGATCTGTTGTGCGACCCGCATCAGATTCAACTGCTGCCAGTGCGGCAACAGCTTCTTCGTCAGCTTCTACTTCTGCTGAATCGCCTTCTGTCATCAGCAGGGTTTCTGCATCAGGGGCAACTTCAGTAACGGATATGCCCATATCGTTGATCATACGGATGATGTCTTCGACTTGATCCGGATCGGCGATATCTTGTGGCAGATGGTCATTAACTTCAGCATAAGTAAGGTAGCCTTGCTCCTTACCTCGTGCGATCAGTTCCTTGAGGCGTGACTGCTGCTGTGAGGTATCTGACATAGTTGCCCTTCAATGATGACGAAAGTGGAAAAATTAGCCCGACATTATAGCGACTGCGGGGGTTAAGTTCTACAGATTACAGAGTCTTAAGCGTATATTTCATCTATAAAAAATAGACTATTTTTCAATGTGCTGGTGTGGAAATGTGAAAAAAATGTTCGCGTATGCTCTATAGCTGTTTAGGTGGGGGTAAATTAGTATATTTCAATGGTTTGGTGGTTATTTTTCAGGCGTTTTTCTTAATCGGCTGCCAGCTTGCTGCATGATTAGTTGATTCAGCTGTTTTTTGTCCTCTGTGCTGAGGTGGGGCTGTGACTTAAGCAGGAGTATTCGCCGGTCAAGGTGGCGCTCCTGGAGTCGGCTTAAGCAGTCAGTTAATACTTGCTGAGCATTACCGGTGACGATAATGGGGGCCTGGTGGGCAATTTCATTGAGTAGCTGAATTAAGGGTCTTAATAACTCACTTTCCTGCCAGTCCACAGCGAGGATGCCTGGAGTCATGCCGGGGTTTTCTTGTAGATAAAGGCTAAGTTGGTAAAGCAGCTGCTCTGCGGTATCGTCGGAGTCAGAGAGTATAGCAAGGTCGCCGCACTGAGGGGCTAGTGTTGGCAGGTGCAGTAAGATAGACACCGCTGTGCTGCTCGGGTTTATATGTACTGCTGATCCGCCGGGCGGCAGTGGGCGGGGCTTTTTGTTGCCTTTGCCGAATCTGCGGTCTTTTTTGTTGAACTTGCTCTGTTTGGTGTTTCCAAAATCCTGATGGGAGTGTTCAGGCTGATATTCGAAGTATCCGTCTTCCTGGTAGGCTGGTTCTGCCGGATAGTAGTCCTGTTCTGATGCCGGTGGCGGGCTGGTTGCTTCCTGCAGGTTGTTGACGCTGATCAGCTGTTCCAGGCTGAGTCCGGTTAGTTCGGATATTTTTTCCTGCATCATCTGTTTAAGAATACCGGGTTGCATCTGGTCAATTAGCGGCAGTGCTTCATTGCTGAACCGGGCGCGTCCGTCCAGTGAGCTCATGTCAGCGCCTTCTTCAAGTGTCTTGAAGAAGAAGTCTGATAGCGGAAGGGCTTCGCGGATACGTTTTTCAAATAGATCACAGCCTTCTTGTCGGACCAGGCTATCGGGGTCTTCACCGTCAGGCAGGAACAGGAATCGTGCCTGCTTGCCATCGGTAATGACTGGCATTGTTGTGTCCAGTGCGCGCTTGGCTGCTTTTCTGCCGGCCTGGTCGCCATCGAAGCAAAAGATGACCTCGGGGACCATTTTTAATAGACGTTCCAGGTGTTGGGCTGTCGTTGCGGTGCCCAGTGTTGCGACAGCATAGCCGATACCGTATTGGGCCAGGCCTACTACATCCATATAGCCTTCGACGATAATTAGTCGATCAAGGCTTTGGTTGAATTTTCGTGCTTCGTACAATCCATAGAGTTCACGGCTTTTGTGAAAAGTATCGGTTTCAGGGGAGTTCAGATATTTTGGCTTCTCATCACCGAGAACTCGACCTCCGAAGGCGATAACACGCCCGCGCATATCACGGATAGGGAACATAATACGCTCCCTGAATCGATCATAGTAGCGCTCTGAATCCTCTTTATGGATGAGCATGCCAGCCTGCTCTAAACGTAGCTTTGTATCGTTGTCTCGAGCAAGTTTTTTTAGCAGGTTGTCCCAGCCAGGAGGGGCATAGCCGATGCCAAAGCGTGCAGCAAACTGGCCGGTAAGGCCTCTATTTTTCAGATAGTCTACAGCACTGTCTTTGGTGGAGTGTTCGCGCAACTGCTGTTGATAATATTCGCTGGCCTCTTCAAGTAGGGCGTATATATCTTTTATGCGTTGTTCGCGTTGGTGATCTACTGGTCCTTCTTGTTTGGGCATATCAATGCCGGCCAGTTTGGCAAGCTCTTCGACGGCTTCCGGGAAGCTTAGACGATCATGTTCCATCAGAAAGCCGAGAGAGTTGCCTCCGGCGCCACAGCCAAAGCAGTAATAAAACTGTTTTTCGTTATTGACAGTAAAGGAGGGCGACTTTTCTTTATGAAAGGGGCACAGGCCGGAATAGTTTTTCCCGGTACGCTTAAGCTTTACGCGGGCTTCAACGATATCAAGCACGTTGACGCGAGCGAGAAGGTCATCGATAAAGGCTTGTGGAATGCGTCCAGCCATAATGAGTAGCTACCTGCTGATTATGAGGGTCCAGCAGTTATTTTAACTATTCAGGCGGTTTTTGACGAGTTGGCTAATAGCACCCATATCGGCGCGGCCTTGCACCTGAGGCTTAACCAGGGCCATAACTTTACCCATCTCTTGCATGCCTTGTGCGCCAGAGTCGGCCACAGCGGTATTAACAATAGCGGTAAGTTCGGCTTCGGTAAGAGGTTGAGGCAGGAACTCCTTGATAACAAGAAGCTCCTGTTGCTCAATATCGGCCAGATCATCTCGACTTGCAGCATTGAACTGCTCGATCGAATCGCGGCGCTGTTTTTGCATTTTGTCCAGCGTCGCGAGTACGCGGGCATCATCCAGCTCAATACGCTCATCGACTTCGATGCGTTTGAGCTCAGCCAGAATCATGCGGATAGTGCCAAGGCGTGCTTTTGCTTTCGCGCGCATGGCTGCTTTCATCTCATCACTGATGCGTTGCTTCAGTTCAGACATTCCGCTCTCCTGGCTATTAGGGCTGTTTAATGCGTGGTGAAGATCTTAGTACAGACGAACGCGACGCTGGTTTTCGCGCTGAACTTTCTTCAGGTGACGCTTAACAGCAGCAGCAGCCTTGCGTTTACGGATAGAAGTAGGCTTCTCGTAGAATTCACGACGACGAACTTCAGCCAGAACACCGGCTTTTTCGCAAGAACGCTTGAAACGACGCAGAGCTACGTCAAATGGCTCGTTTTCTTTAACTTTAACTGCTGGCATATAAATACCTGTCCTTTAAGAATATTTGATGTCTGTTCCACTGAGTTTAGACTCAGCTTGCCAATAAGGGCCGGTATTTTATTCTTATGGACCTGCAGTGTAAAGCCTAAATACGATGAAATGATTGTTAAATTGAAGGATAATGGCGTCCTTCTAATGACTCAGCGATTTGAATCGCTGGCTTCTTTCTGTATTTGTAGTGAGAACAGTAACTAATGCGCGTGTTAGGAATCGAAACCTCCTGTGATGAAACCGGTGTAGCTATTTATGATAGTGAGGCAGGGCTAATGGGTGATGCTCTCTATAGTCAGGTCGCTGTGCATGCGGAATATGGCGGTGTGGTCCCTGAGCTGGCTTCCCGGGATCATGTGCGTAAACTGCTGCCTTTGGTAAATGAGGTGCTGCTTTCTTCGGGAACGTCTGCCGATCAGATAGATGCGGTTGCGTATACTGCGGGTCCTGGTTTGATTGGTGCCTTGATGGTAGGAGCGTCTACCGGCAGGGCTATGGCGCTGGCATGGGGGGTGCCTGCAATTGGGGTACATCATATGGAAGGTCATCTGTTGGCCCCGATGCTCGAAGAACAGCCGCCAGAGTTCCCTTTTGTGGCGTTGTTAGTTTCTGGGGGTCATACGCAGTTGGTTAAAGTCGAGGGGATTGGTGAATACAATTTGCTTGGAGAATCGTTGGACGATGCGGCTGGAGAGGCCTTCGATAAAGCAGCTAAAATGTTGGGTCTGGATTATCCGGGTGGGCCTGAAGTTGCCCGTCTTGCTGAAAAAGGGGATCGAAAGCGGTTTCGTTTTCCGCGGCCAATGACGGATCGTCCCGGCGTTGATTTCAGTTTTAGTGGTCTGAAAACCTTTACCTTGAATACCGCAAATAAGTTGAAAGTGGATGGTGTGCTGTCTGAAACGGATCGTTGTGATATCGCGGCAGCGTTTGAAGAAGCTGTTGTCGATACTTTGGCGATAAAGTGCCGTCGCGCGCTCCAGCAGACCGGTTTCAAGGAGTTGGTTATTGCTGGGGGGGTCAGTGCAAACCAACGTTTACGTGATCGTTTAGAAGTGATGGTAAAGAAGGAGAGAGCTCAGTTGTTCTATGCTCGCCCGCGCTTCTGTACAGATAACGGAGCGATGATCGCTTATGCAGGTTGCCAGCGCCTCATGGCAGGGCAGAGTAGTGACTTGTCCATCCAGTGTCAGCCACGCTGGCCGATGGACAGTTTGGAGCCTATAAAGCAAAAGTGACAGAGAACCAGGGTTAAAGCTGGCTCTCTCTGCCATTCAATAGCTTTCGAATATTTTGATGATGGGTGGCTAATAATAAGCAACACATCATAATCATAGGTAATAAAATTTGCGGAGTGAGTTGCCAACAGATAATCGGGCTGATAACTGCCATACCTACGGCGGCAAGCGATGAAATTCTTTGAATGACCAATAATGATAACCAGATAGCGCATTGTGCAAGCCCCAGTCGGTAATCGAGAATCAGGCAACTCCCCAGCATTGTTGCAACGCCTTTACCACCGCCAAACCTTAGAAATATTGACCAGACATGTCCAATCAATGCGGATATACCCACTAATGCCTGGTTAAACAGGTCCAGTCCCAGCCATTGTGAAATTGAGACTGCCAGCATTCCTTTGCTCAGATCGCCAGTGAGCGTAAGCAGTGCTGCCGATCGACTTCCCACCCGTAATACATTCGTTGCACCGGGGTTGCCTGAGCCCTGTTGACGGGGGTCGCCTATCCCCATAAAGTGACAAACGAGAATCGCCGTGGGGATGGAGCCCAACAGATAAGCTGCGAACATGACGGAGAGTGTTATGGTGGCATCCGCTGCGATCATATGTCTTACCGTGGTTTTAAGTTTTCTTTAATATAGTTATTGTATTTTATATAACGCACTTAGGCTCAGGATGAAAGCTATTGGTGCAGGAAAGAGGTTCAGGGATGAAGAAGTTTATAGGCTTGATGATGATATTATTGGCCGATATGAGTTTTGCTGGCTTTAGAATGGATGATGGCAGTCGGGTTGGCGCGGGCGATAATATCAACCTTATCTACGCTCACTGGGGTCGGGAAACGATGCGGGTTAGTAGCAAAAAAACCTGCAATCGTATTATTAAGCTGAAGCGGGAGTATTGCTCAACTCGCCGACTTATCTGGCAAAAAGATGGGCGTTATATGATGGTCCAGATTAAAGGGCAGATGATCATAAAAACAGGCTGGACTCGCTCTCAGAGAGAGCTGAAAACTGTATTCTGACTTTTTTATTTCGGGGCTCAAATTAATTATTGTGTTGTAAGGGTTTTGTCTTGGATATTGTGTACATTGAGGGTTTACAGGTCGAAACCGTTATTGGAATTTACGACTGGGAGCGAGAGATTCGTCAGGTAGTTTGCCTGGATGTTCAGATGGCTACGGATATTCAAGCGGCGGCTGCTTCTGAAGATATTGATAGTACCCTTAACTATAAAACCGTATCTGACCGACTTATCAGCTTTATTGAAACCAGTGAATTTCTATTGGTAGAAACGATGGCCGAAGAGATTGCTCAGATTGTGTTAAGTGAGTTTGGCGTGCGCTGGTTGAAGCTAAAGCTGGGTAAGCCAGGTGCAGTGCCCACTGCTCGAGATGTGGGTGTAATTATTGAACGGGGGGAGCGTTTCTGATGGCTCAGGTATTTGTCAGTATCGGTAGTAATGCCGATCGTGAATTATATATTGGACGTTGTCTGGATGCGCTGGATGCGCTGTTTGAAAAGCTGGAACTCTCTCCTGTTTATGAGAGTGAGTCAGTTGGGTTTGATGGTGATAATTTTTACAATCTGGTGGCGTCGTTTAAAACCGAACTGTCGGTCGGGGAGCTGAGTAAGCAGCTGAAACAGGTGGAGGATGATAATGATCGTTGTCGGACGTCGCCAAGGTTTAGTGGTCGTACGCTTGATATCGATCTCCTTACCTATGATGCTTTGATTGGTGATATTGAAGGTGTTTCTCTTCCCCGGGAAGAGATTACAGAGAATGCGTTTGTACTGTGGCCCTTAGCGGAGCTCGCCCCAAAAGAACGACATCCGGTGCTGGCGGAGACTTATCAGCAACTATGGCTGGATTATGATAAAGAGAAACAATTGTTAAATCCTGTGTCTTTTATTTGGCATGAGAGAGACCTTTCTGCATGAATAACTGACGGGTATTGGGAAAATAAAGGAGCTTATGATGGGAACCGGATCACTCATTTTTTTAGTTGTTATAGCAATACTAGTCTTTTATGTAGTGGCTATTTATAACCGCCTGGTAACGCTTAAAAATCGATTTCAGAACAGCTTTGCGCAGATCGATGTGCAATTAAAGCGGCGCTACGATCTGATTCCAAATCTGGTTGAAACCGCTAAAGCTTATCTTGAGCATGAGCGTGGAACGCTGGAGGCGGTCATTGCTGCCCGAAATGAAGCGATGGCAGGACTTAAGGCCGCTGCAGCAAACCCGGAAAGTGCACAGGCATTGTCGCAACTTGCTAAAGCCGAGGGGGGCCTGCAAGGGGCGCTGGGTAAGTTAAGTATTGTGGTGGAGGATTATCCTGATCTGAAAGCCGATACCAATATGCGCCAGTTAAGTGAAGAGCTTACCTCAACTGAGAACCGTGTGTCCTTCGCTCGCCAGGCTTTTAATGATGCTGTCACTGACTACAATAGTTATAAGCAGAGCTTTCCTCCGGTGATTCTGGCAGGAACTTTTGGGCACGTTAAAGATGCGTCTTTATTAGAGTTTGCGGACAAAGAACAGCTTCAGGCTGCACCTAAAGTTAGTTTCTGAAGGCTTTAAATTAGAGTGCTCCAATGTAGGTTCTGCAAATGAATTTCTATGCGGCTCAAGATCAGGCCCGTAAGAGCAGTCGTGTGTTGTTACTGCTCTTTATTCTTCTTAATTTGGCAATGGTGTGCCTGATTAATCTCTTGTTTGCCTGGTATCTCTGGGTAAATGATGACCCTCTGTCTCTGCCGGACAGAGTATTTCTAGATTACCTCAGTTGGGAACGTATTTTTATTGTGGCGACAGCGATAGGTCTGCTATTGATCTTTGCAGCCTGGCTGAAATGGCTTGATGTAAAGCAGGGAGGTGGCGCGGTTGCTGAACAGTTTGGCGGCAGTCAGATACTTCATTCGACGGCAGATAGTAGCGAAAGACAATTGCTTAATGTGGTAGAGGAGATGGCGTTGGCAGCAGGTGTGCCAGTGCCGCCTGTATATGTTATGCGTCAAGAGACGGGTATCAACGCTTTTGCAGCCGGTCTTGGTCTGACCGATGCTGCTATTTGTGTGACTCGGGGGGCTTTGGATGGGCTTAACCGGGATCAATTGCAGGGCGTTATTGCCCACGAATTCAGTCATATACTTAACGGCGATATGCGTCTCAATATGCGTTTATTGATCATGCTGCATGGCATGGTGTTTTTCGGCGAGCTTGGACGAATGTTTGCCAGTAGCCGCACCAGTTGGTGGGTTGATTCAAGTAAGTCGCGTAACTCCAGTCGCGGCTATCTGGTGTTGCTGGGTTTGGGGCTGATGATTATCGGCTGGTGCGGGGTCTTGTTGGGTAACATGCTAAAAGCGGCGATTAGCCGGCAGCGTGAGTTTCTGGCGGATGCTTCGGCTGTGCAATTTACCCGTAATCCTGATGGTATAGGCGGGGCGCTGAAAGTGATTGGCGGAAGCTCGTTCCAGGGGCATATGAATCACCCCAGCAGCCAGGAGGCAGGTCATCTGTTTTTTACGGCGGTGATGCCCGGGTGGTTATGGTCGACTCATCCGCCGCTGGATCAGCGTATTCGAAAGATAGAACCGCGCTGGAATGGTGAGTATCTTAATCCAGAACCGTTAGTGACAGACTCTACCCCTGATTTTGATCGAGCCAAGCCTAAAAAAGAAGTTGTTGATCGTCTGATTGGCACGCTTGCAGGTGTTGAGTTGATGGATTATGCGTCTGGGGAGTCGGAGGAAACGGGGGCATCAGGGGCATCAGGGGCTGACAGTGACCTGTATAGTCTGGCTCGTGATCCCTATGATGCCCGGATAGTATTGCTAGGATTACTGCTGGATGGTGATAGTGCTATCAAGGATAAGCAGCTGCACCTTATTACGGAACAGGATATGGCGTTGTCAAAGCGTTTAGGGCGCTGCTTGCCCTTATTCGCAGGCCTTCCCCGTGAAGCGTACCTGCAGCTGATTGAGTTGACGATTCCAGCTTTGAAGTCCCAGTCAGTTCATCAATATAAAGCGTTTAAACGACTGCTGCTTCAGGTTGTGCAAGCAGATCAGCAGATAGATCTGTTTGAATGGGTGCTTTATCAATTAGTGAGTCGCTATTGTGATGCGCATTTTGGCATGGCGAGAAAACGCGAGAATCGTCATAAAGTGCTGGATACCTTAAAAGAGCCTTACGCCCTGGTTACCTCTATGCTGGCTTATCATGGGGAGAGTTCTGAGGATATCAGCATTAAAGCCTTTACTCGCGGCGCTGGCGTGGCAGGTTTTTATACGCTGAAACCGGTCTCTCAAGAAAAGTGCAATCGGGAATCTTTAGCTAAGGCAGTGTCCGAATTGGCGGCGGCAACTCCCTTTATACGTCAGCGATTGTTGAAAGGGATGGTGCAGGTGGTGCGGCTTGATGGACGGATTATGCCCGTTGAGCGTGAGTTGATTACTGCGGTAGCCGCGATAATGGAAAGTCCGTTGATAGGTCTGGATGATTAAGCTGTACCAATTTCAACTAGTGACTATAAAGGGACTTTCCGCCATCCACGGCGATAATCTGACCTGTAATAAAGTTCTGGCGAGCCAAAAATAACAAGGTTTCAGCGATATCTTCCGGTGACCCAGTCCGCTTCAGCAGAGTTTTATTCACTATGGCGGTCTGTTCTTCAGGGCTAATGCTTGCTGCTTGTTCTGGCCATAGAATCGGACCGGGAGCAATGCCATTGACCCGTACTTCAGGAGCCAGCTCTTTCGCCAGACTTATCGTCATCATCTGAAGCCCTGCTTTAGCGATGGAATAAATTGGGTAACCAGGTAGCGCTCGTTGCGCATGGATGTCCACCAAATTAATAATCGAGCCTTGCTGCTGCTTTAAACTACCTGCTAGTTGTGCTGAGAGAAAGTAGGCCGCTTTCAGATTGCTGTTGATGAGATCGTCCCACTGTTGGTCTGTGCTCTCTTGCAGGGGGGTAGGGTAGAATGAAGAGGCGTTGTTGATCAGTAGATCTACCCGTCCCCAGTAAACCAGTGCCTGTTCTGCCAATTTTGAAATTTCTGGCGGATGATTCAGGTCAGCTTGTATGACGAGGGCGCTATCGGCTCGGTCGTTATTTAAACGTTGTGCGAGCTTTTCTGCGTCGGAGATCGAGTGGTTGCAGTGGATAATTACCCGATAGCCCTGTTGCCACAGTTTGTGGGCTATTGTAGCGCCAATTCTTCGGGCTGCTCCGGTGACCAGGGCAACAGGTTGATTCATTCTAACGTACCCTCTATCTGTTGCTGGCAAATATTCCATTGAGCCTGGGTGATGGCGTCTCCCAATGCTTTCCCCTTGAAACCTTGTTTCATGAGCTGTTGCGGGTTGATCTGCTGTAACAGCTCCAGTAGCTCAGGAAGTTGTTTTTTAGCGGTTAGCTCCTCATCGCAGATTTGTTCACAGCCTTGCAATAGTAGTGGTAAGTGCTCACTTCGCCGTAATAACCCTAGTTCAGAAATGAGCGTAAGCCGTTCCGTCGCATCTAACTGAGAAAACCGGCATAGACGGTCTGACTGGGTGCAGAGCTGAAGTGCTAGGTCTCGGTATGCATTGGGCGTCCTGTGAATATCACAAAAAGTTTTGATTTTTTGAATGCTCAGTTCAGTATGGGATGCACCTTTAATGAAAGCGGTACGTAATAAAATGGCAAAGCGTACTTTTGCATCGCTAGCCTGACGGATCGCTGTGAGTGTCGGCAGGTGGTTAGCGGCTGTCGTCAGCTCGGGAAATAACGCTTCTAGAGCGTTGGATTCTTGTAAGGCGATGAGAAAGGCTTCGGGTGAGGTCTCGCCCAGTGCCCGCTGAAATTCCTGCCACACCCGTTCAGCTGTCAGGTGCTCCAGTTCATCTCCAGCGGCAAGCGTCTGCATCAGCGTCATTGTTTCCGGGGCGATACTAAATCCCATTGAGGCATAACGAGCAAGAAAGCGGGCTACGCGGAGTACGCGCAGAGGGTCTTCAGAAAAAGCCGGAGAGACATGCCGCAGGACCTTGGC
Source organism: Amphritea japonica ATCC BAA-1530 (assembly GCF_016592435.1). Lineage (NCBI taxonomy): Bacteria > Pseudomonadati > Pseudomonadota > Gammaproteobacteria > Oceanospirillales > Oceanospirillaceae > Amphritea > Amphritea japonica. The sequence goes on from NZ_AP014545.1 coordinate 717,249, forward strand.
GTTCAGGTCTGCTTGTCCTTGGTAGGGATCGGTGATTTTTCCTTGATCGTCCATCGCCATTGCGTTGATCGTAAGATCGCGGCGAATGAGATCCTGTTCCAGGGTGACATCAGGGCTAGCGTGATATTGAAAACCGGTATAACCCTTACCAGATTTACGTTCGGTACGGGCCAGGGCGTATTCTTCGCCGCTATCAGGGTGGATAAAGACGGGGAAATCTTTACCTACCGGGCGAAACCCCAGTTCAAGCATTTTATCAGGACTGGCGCCCACGACCACCCAGTCCCGATCGTAGATTGGATAGCCTAATAAGGTATCCCGGACGGCTCCTCCAACCAGAAAGGTTTGCATGCTTTAGTCGCTGGAACACTGGTCGGGACGACTGGCCTGCCAGAGTTCAAAGCCGCCATCGAGACTATATACCTGATCAAAACCCTGTTGGATCAGAAAGCCCGCAGCTGATTGACTGCTGAAACCGTGATAGCAGCATATAATTAAGGGGGCATCCATATCAGCAGATTGGGTGAATTCATGGAGCGAATCGTTGCTCAGGTGAACGGCGTTAATGATATGGCTCTCTTGGTAACTTTGCGGGTCACGAATGTCAGCGACCACGGCGCCTTCAGCAATGAGTTGTTCAGCTTGAGCGATATTGATACATTCAAAGTTATCCATCAGTTGCCGTACCTCTTTTTGCTTTTTACAGAAAACAATTCTTTATCATCCAGCCGGAGAGCTGTTAGCTTATTTCCCCAGACGCAGCCGGTATCTAAGGCATATATGTTAGCTTTGTCTACTTTTCCTTCCAGGGCTGCCCAGTGCCCGAAAATAAGATGGTTTTTCCTGATGGCTTTGCTCTTATGGTTGAACCAGGGCATGAAGCCCGCTGGCTGGCTGGCCAGTGTGCCTTTGGCTGAGAATTCCATTTTACCTTCGCTGTCGCAAAAGCGCATCCGGGTAAAGTAGTTGGTAATCGTTCTAAGTCGGTCCCAGCCTTCCAGTTCACCGGACCAGCTGGTGGGTTGGTTGCCGTACATATGCCTGAAAAATTCCTTAGCCAGAGTTCCTTGTAGTACGGTTTCAACTTCGCGGGCGCGCCGGTGTGCTTTTTTGAGTGACCACTGGGGAGGGATGCCAGCGTGGACCATCGTGAATCCTAATTTCTCATCGGTCGCAAGCAGGGGTTGGAAACGCAGCCAGTTGATCAGTTTAGGGGCATCGGGAGCCGTTAGAATATCAGAGAATGTATCAGATCGTTTAGTTTTGATGACGCCATAATAGACCGCCAGCATATGCAGATCGTGGTTGCCCAGTACGATTGTGACTTGATCCCCCAGCGAATACAAAAAACGTAGCGTTTCCAGAGATTTAGGGCCCCGGTTAACTAGGTCTCCAGCCAGCCATAGCCTGTCGTTGTCACTGAAATCAACCTTCTCCAGTAACGCCTGAAGTTCATCGTAACAGCCTTGGATATCCCCGATTGCATAAGTTGCCATGTGTTCCTCAGTGCAGAGCGTTCGGTTGAGCTAAAGTAAATGGCTCAATATCAGCATTAAAGGTTTGGCCATCGTTTGTTTGCATTTGATAGTGTCCTTGCATACTACCGACCCGGGTACTCAGTACGGTTCCACTGGTATAGCTATAGCTTTGCTGTGGCTCGATTACGGGCTGCTCTCCGATCACCCCCTCACCTTCGACTTCCTGGATTTTCTCATCGCCATCGACGATTAACCACCGCCGCCGGAGTAGTTGCACCGGTTGCTGATCGTTATTTGTGATGGTGATGTGGTAGGAAAAAACATAGCGTTTTTTTGCCGGATCAGACTGATCCGGCAGGTATGCTGTTTCTACATTAATGGCGATATTATTAGCTGTTTCTGAGAAGATCATATAGCGTCGTTTTATAGTTGTTTGCTGCTCAGATAATCACTTATCTGGATAAAGTCTGTCAGGGCAAGTCGTTCCGGACGTAAGCCAGGGTCGATGCCAAGCGCTTCTATTTCATCACCGGAGAGCAGAGGTTTGAGATTGTTACGCAATGTTTTTCTGCGCTGGCCAAAGGCAGTACGCACAACGATTGCCAGTTTGTCTATATCTTTAGCCGGGTGAGGTAGCTCTTTGTAAGGTATCAGGCGGACAATGGCAGAATCAACCTTTGGGGCGGGATCGAAGGCATGGGGTGGTACCAGAAATAGCGGTTCTACATGGCAATAGTATTGAGCCATGATGCCCAGGCGACCGTAAGCGCTTTCGCCTGGCTGAGCGGCCAGCCGGTCTACGACCTCTTTTTGCAGCATAAAGTGCATGTCTTCAATCTGATCAGCAAAGCTTAAAAGATGGAAAATTAACGGTGTGGATATGTTATAGGGCAGGTTGCCGACAACACGTAACTGCTCATCTTGCTGCTGCAGGGAGCTGAAATCAAATTTCAGGGCATCGCCTTCATGGATGGTAAATTTTTCTGCATAGCTGAAGAACTTGGTTCGTAGAATAGGTATCAGGTCTCGATCAAGTTCGACTACATCCAGGCGCTGGCAAAGATCTAATAATTCTTCTGTTATCGCGCCGAGTCCAGGGCCGATCTCGATCAGATGCTGTGTTTCACCTGGGGCTATAGCCCGGACGATACGGCGGATAATACCTTGATCCTGAAGGAAATTCTGACCAAATCTTTTGCGCGCTTTGTGGCCTGCTGGCTTGTTACTCATTCATTATTCCGGTGTTATAACGATTACTTGCCATTTCGGCAGCATAATTGATGGCGGTTAGTAAGCTGCCGCTGTCGGCTTGGCCGCTTCCGGCAAGATCCAGAGCGGTGCCATGATCAACTGAGGTGCGGATAATAGGCATCCCCAGGGTGATATTAACTGCGCGGCCAAAGCCCTTATATTTGAGTACAGGAAGTCCCTGATCATGATACATGGCCAGTACCGCATCAGCGGTATTGAGTAATTTATCAGTAAATAATGTATCAGCGGGCAATGGGTCGCTAAGATTGAAATTCTGTTGCCTCAACCGATCAATAACGGGCTGTATCACCTCTATCTCTTCCCTGCCCATATGGCCGCCTTCACCGGCATGAGGGTTGAGCCCGGCAATTAAAATTCTGGGATTCTTCAAACCAAAACTTTGTTGGAGGTCCTGTTGCAGAACTGATAATACCTCTTCAAGCAGAGGCTGGGTAATGGCAGCAGGGACTTCTGTAAGAGGGAGGTGGGTCGTTGCTAAAGCAACTCGTAGTCCTTCCGTTGCCAGCATCATCACGACTTTACTTGTGTGAGTGAGTTGTTCGAGAAACTCGGTATGCCCGCTGAAGGGGATGCCCGCATCGTTGATCACCCCTTTGTGCACAGGAGCAGTGACTAATGCGGCAAATTCCTTACTCTGACAACCCTGTGTGGCCCGGGTTAGAGTCTCTAGAATGTAGCTGGCATTGGCTGAATTGAGTTGTCCGGGTATTGCTGCTTCGGTAAGGTTGACTGGAGATATCCAGAGTGATCCTGCAGGCGTAGCACAGACTTGTTCTTCTTCTGAGTATGGCAGTAGTGTCAGCGGCAGATTGAGCGCTTGAGCGCGCTGCTGCATCATTTCCGGATCGGCAATGACCACTAATTGGTGGTCATGGCCCTGCTGAGCTATCTGAATACAGAGATCAGGCCCGATTCCGGCGGGTTCACCCGGGGTCAGGGCTAGTCTATAGGATTGCATCTGTATTACTTAAGCTCGATGTAAGCTTGGGAACGGATTTCACGTAACCAGTTCTGCAGTTCTTCATTGAACTTACGCTGACGTATCGTAGCTCGAGCTTGATTGGTCTGCATTTCATCACCCATATCCTGCTCACGACTATCTTCTACTTTGAGGATATGCCAGCCAAACCGGGATTCAAAGGGTGCACTGAACTGATCCTTGGCTGTATTAAACATTACCTGCTCAAATTCAGGCACCATCTGGCCAGCTTGTGTCCACCCTAAGTCACCGCCTAATGAGCCGCTGCCAGGGTCATCGCTATGTTGTTTCGCCAGTTCATCAAAAGGAACGCCTTCCTTTATTTTTTGATAGATCGACTCTATCTCACGACGGGTCTGGGCCGGAGAACGTATCTCGTTGGGGCTTAGAAGAATGTGGCTAACCTTAACCTGTTTAACCAGCTGAACAGTGCCGCCCTGCTTGTCCATGACTTTCAGTATGTGAAAGCCGCTAGGACTGCGTAGCGGATTACTAAACTCACCAGTCTTGAGTGTCTTCACCACAGAAGCAAACTCTTCCGGCATCTCGTTGAGTTTACGCCAGCCAATCGCGCCGCCTTTCAGTGCGTTTGGACCTTTGGAGTGCGATATCGCTGTTTCTGCGAAATTAGCCCCACCTTCCAGTTGTACAAATATCTCATTAGCACGTTGTTGAGCCGACTGGATCATTGTAGCAGTCGCTTGCAATGGAACCGCAATAAGGACTTGGGAGATATTGTAACGTTCAGAGCTCAGCTGTTGTCCCTGTTGAGACTCAAGGTAGTTATTGATCTCTTGTTGGGAGACATTGATACGGCTGTTGACAATGCGCTGTTGAATTCGCTGGATCAGCATCTCATTGCGGATCTGTTGACGTGCCTGAGCGTAATCCTGCCCTTCGGCGATTAAAGCCTCACGGAACTGCTCCAGTGTTAGTTTTGAGCCTGCAGCTATTCGCTCCATTGAGGCGTTCAGCTCGCTATCGCTGATTCTGATGCCTCTTTCTTTACCAATCTGCAATTGAATATTGTCTAGAATCAATCGGTCCAATACCTGACCTTGTAGTACTTGCTCATCGGGGATTCCGCGTCCCTGAGCATTCAGTCGGGCTTTGATGATCGCTTCACGATTACTGAGTTCGCTCTGTAAAACGATATCATCATTTACGATAGCGATGATGCGATCAATAGGAGTGTCTATGGCACTGGCCGAGACGCTTAATCCCAGTAATAGGGCAGCCACACTTGGCTTTAGTTTATTCATGAGCTTAGTAGTCATTATTCTCTTCACGTTCTTTAAAGCCAAAAATACCTTCCAGGGCGGAGCTGTCATTACCAATCCCGCCTAACCCTTTTAGGACAAATTGCAGGAATAGAGCGGTGTCTTCTTTCCCATCGCTATCATCCTCTATCCACCGTCGTGCGGCAACCCGAACTTTCCAACAGCAACTGGCGTACTCTAACCCAAGCAATGCTTCAGGTGTTTGAGAGTTTTCCAGGTCTTTTTGCCATAGTCCCATTGCACTCCATTCAGGTGAGAGCGGCCAGATAAAAGTTGCTTCAGCCTGATTTCGTACCTCTTCCCGGTAGCGATAACTGAAACTAATCGCTTTATTGGGAGCTGGGGTGAAGCGCACTTTAAAATTGTTTTCTAGTGGGTCTAATGATTGTTTATCCAGCTCCGTATCAATTGATAGCTGGAGATCTGAATAGGGGCTCCAGCTGGCTTCAGCGGCAAAGTTTGATTGCGCTTCAGTATCGACACTTGTATCGCCGTTAAGTTGCACGGTACGGTCGGCAAAGTAATAGGCTTGTGCCAGTCCCAGTCGGGCTTTTTCACTACCGTCATTTCGATAGAACGCAGAGCTAATACCAAAAGATACCTGTTGGTTATCGCCAACTTTATCCAGTCCGGTAAAACGATTTTCACGGAATAAGCCTTGGTAGCTAAAGTCTGTTTCAGCCGTATCAAAGTCAGGAATGCCCTGTTGATCTTCTTCCTGGCTGTAAAGGGCAAATAGCCGGGGCTCCAGTGTTTGAGTGTAGCGGCCAGCCTGACGCTCAAAAACCAGCCCGGAATCAAAACTAAACAGACCTACCGCGCGGCTGATACTGTCGTCTTGTCCGACAATCTGATCTTCCAGATTATACTGGCTAAGCCAGGCTGTTACCTTAGGTGTCATGTAGCCCCAGCTCCAAACTGTAGGCATGCTTAGAGAGGGCTGCAGGTGTAGACGACTGCCGGTGACCCGGTCAATACCTGTCAAACCATCGATTTTCCGGTCAAACAAAGTAGTATCAGCCAGATAACTGTAGACTATCTCTTGTCCCTGATTCTGGCTGTAGCTCCCTTCCAGCTGGAGCTGCGGCATTCGTTGATAAGGAGATTTGCTGTTATTAATAGTTTGATAACTATGCGCCCTGAGTTTCGCTGACCAGTGTCGGCTGCTGTATCGTACTTCAGCCTGTTGATTCAGGTGATTGGAGCGATCAACATCCAGGCTAGAGCCAAGATCATCAAAGTAGTCATCATCACTGATAGCGTTGTAATCGACCAGAGTGCTCCAGGCTTCCTTGTGACCGGAATGATTGAGGCCCAGGGCCCAACGGTCGCGATTGGCCTGGTTATCATCAACCAATAAACCGGTACTAAGCGTTTGTTTACCGTAATTGTCCAGGTAACGGAATTCATTTTCGAGCAACAATCCTCGTTTAGTAAACACTTTAGGTGTCAGTGTGTCGTCGAAGTTGGGAGCTAAATTGAAATAGTAGGGGATAGCCGCTTCAATTCCATCTTCGTTTGAGTAGCCGAAGGATGGGAACAGAAAACCTGAGTGGCGCTGGTCATCAATTGGGAATTCCAGATAAGGAAAGTAGAATACTGGGGTGTCAGCAACTCTGAGAGTAGCGTGGCGGGCGGTGCCAAAGCCACGACTGGGGTCCAGTACCAGGGAGTCTGCTGCGATTTCCCAGCTCTCATCGTTGGGCGGGCACGTGGTATATGTGCTCTCTTCCATCCTGATCCGGTTATCCTGCATGCGGATAATCCGGCTTGCATCACCCCGCAAGGATCGCTCATGTACGACATAGTCGGCATGACTAACGACTGTTTCACCGGATATTGCGTTGGTTTGGGCCTGGGTACCGCGGAGTAACATCCCTGGCTCTCTGTATTGTACGTTGCCTACCATACTGATCTGGTTAGATATCTGATCGAACTGAGCAGAATTACTTCGCAAATAACGGCCTTGCTGACGTAGCTCAACATTACCTTCGAGTCGGGTTAATCCGCCTAACTGCGTTTCTGATCGGTCGGCATCTAGTTGTAACTTATCTTGATTTAGTGATGAGCTTAATTGTGTACTGCTGTGTGACTCAGGCTCAAGATAGATACCGTGACAAGCTTTTGTCGCTCCGGATACCGGGTACCAGTCAAGATTTTCGTGGCGCCTGTCTGTCAGGTCGGCCTGTGCTGCCCGGTCTGGTTTAAGTGTCTTGGCTGAAAGGAGTGGAGCACTGGTTACTGCTACTGCCTTTTCTGTAGATGATTTACCTGGTTCTGAAGTCACGGTGGGAGCTGTGTTGTCAAGACATGACCAGCCACCGACAGCGTTTGCTTCGCAGGACCAGGTACCATTTATTTGCTGACTTGACGTGAACGAACCAGATTTTATGGGTTGTTCTTGTTTAATTTCAGCTGACGGTTTTTCCTGCTCGGTTGCTGTAGGTAGATTATTATCCTGATTCGGATGGCCGCACTGCCAGTCCTGACCATCTTCCATGGTACAGGTCCAGAGGGCATTCTGGATATCTGGATCCAAATTAGCCGCGTGCAGGATGGCTGGCATTGCGGCAATAACGGCCAGTGTCAGTGTGTAAGAAGAACGTCTTGAGAACGGCATTCAGATTGTCCATTAGTCTGCGAAGAAAAACATCTATTTCTCTTATCGCTAAACCTTGATTCGAGTAACATACCCTATAGAGCATGGCATGATAAAACATTCGGCTATAACAACGCTAGGGGATTGATAAATATGGGACAACGGTTGGCCGGTCTAAAGCATTGGGTAGAACAGACATTTAAAGCGCTGAATATTGATCTGGCTAGCGATTGGCAGTGCATTCCTGTTTCAGGTGATGCCAGTTTCAGACGTTACTTTCGATTGAAAAGTCATGGAATGAGTTGGATTTTGATGGATGCCCCTCCTGAAAAAGAGAACAGTCACCCTTTTGTTTGTATCGCTCGAGCCTGGGAACCTCTGGAAATTCATGCGCCCGTTGTTCATGCGGTGGATTTAGAGCTGGGTTATATGTTGCTATCTGATCTGGGTGATGATCTGTACCTGGATCAGTTGAACAACGAGAATGCGGATGAACTCTATGGAAGAGCTTTTGGTGCACTCACCCGACTGCAACAGTGCCGCGCTATCGCTGATCACCCCCTACCTGGCTATGACCGGGCCCTACTTCAGCGGGAAATGGATCTGTTCCGTGACTGGCTGGTGGCAGATTTGTTGGGCCTGCCGATAGGTCCTGGGGTGAAACATATGTTTGCTGAGGTCTCTGGATTTTTAATTGACTCAGCGCTGGAACAGCCTCAAGTGTGTGTGCACCGGGATTATCATTCGCGGAATTTATTGGTTGACGGAGATAATACCCCTGGGGTCATCGATTTTCAGGATGCGGTCATTGGCCCTATAACTTATGACCTGGTGTCGTTATTACGGGATTGCTATATCGAATGGCCAGATATGCGGGTATATGGTTGGGTTGATCAGTTTGGAGATCTGCTGGTAAATGACGGGCTGATAGAAGAATATGATCGCAACACCTTCTATCGCTGGTTTGATCTGATGGGTGCGCAGCGTCACTTGAAGGCTGCGGGTATTTTTGCCCGCCTATTACTTCGGGACGGAAAACCTGGTTATCTTGCGGATATACCCCGAACCTTGAATTATATTATTCGTGTAGCGGGGCGTTATGATAGTTTAACGACGTTTTCTGTCTGGTTGCAGGATGTTGTAGTGCCAGCGATGTATATGAATGATCAGTTTGATAATGATCAACTTGACCGGTGGTTTAGCTGATGCGGGCGATGATTCTGGCGGCGGGTTTGGGAACTCGTATGAGGCCGCTTACCCTGAATACCCCGAAACCATTGCTGCCTGTGGCTGGTAAGCCGCTGGTTCAATATCACATTGAACGATTGGTGAAGGCGGGAATCACAGAGATCGTCATTAACCATGCATGGCTGGGGGAAAAGTTGGAGGCCTATGTAGGTGATGGTTCGCGCTTTGGTGCTAAAGTGACCTGGTCGGCTGAGAGTGAACCACTGGAAACCGGAGGGGGGATATTCAAAGCACTGCCGTTATTGAGTGAGGATGGAGCCCCTTTTTTATTGATTAATGGAGATGTGTTTACGAACTATTCGTTTGGATGTTTGTTGTCTCAACGTCTTGCAGTAGGTTCGATGGCCCATTTGATATTGGTTTCAAATCCAGCGCATAATCCCGGAGGGGATTTTCAATTACAAGATGATCAAGTACTTGATAAAGGAAGCGATTGTCTGACGTTTAGTGGTATTAGTGTGCTATCGCCCCGGTTGTTTGATGGCTGCTCAAAGGGTAAATTTCCGTTGGCACCTTTGTTACGCAATGCGATGCAGTCAGGACGAGTGTCGGGTGAATCCTTTTCAGGCTATTGGCGGGATATAGGTACTCCTGAGCGACTTCAGGAAGTCAGTGAAGATATTGAGAAAGGTCGGGTAAATGGCATTTAAAAGTGAAAAAGCGGGTTTTAGTCTGGGACAGTTAGTTCAAAGAAACAGGACTTCACTGGTTATTGGTGGTCTGATTGGCCTGTTTAGTGGCGGGTTTGTTGGGTTGTTAATTGGTGCGGGCATTGGTGTCGCCATATCAGCGGCTTTGAAAAATGCTCTGGGGCAAGCGTTGAACCCTCAGGATGCTTTTTTTAAAGCGACCTTCACGGTGATGGGGAAGCTGGCTAAAGCCGATGGGCGGGTTAGTGAGGAAGAGATTCAGTACGCCCGTGAAGTAATGAATCGGATGGGGCTGAGTGAAGAACGTCGTAAAGAAGCGATGGAGTTGTTCTCTCAAGGTAAAGAAAACGATTTTGAAATAGCGGACGTGATGCGGCCGCTTAGCGCGTTAATTCGTTTCCGTATTCCTTTGAAGTTGATGTTTGTCGAGATTCAGCTGCAAGCGGCAATGGCTGATGGTCAGGTGAGCGAAGCGGAAACTATTATTATTCGTGAAGTCTGTGGTTTGTTACAGATGTCACAAGCAGAGATGGCTGCGTTGATGGCGCGGATGCAATCGCAGTTTTCATATCAGCAACATAGTTATCAATCCCATCAGGGCGGTTTCGTCTCTGAGCTGCAGCTTCTAAAGGAATCTTACGGCGTTTTAGGCGTTGAAGAATCTGCTTCCGATGCTGAGTTGAAAAAGGCTTATCGCCGACTGATGAGCCAACACCACCCTGATAAACTTGTAGCCAAAGGCCTGCCCGAAGAGATGATGCAGCTTGCAAAGGAGAAAACTCAGGAAATTCAGGCTGCGTATGATCGAATCAAAACAGCCCGTAAAAATCAGTAATATCACGGATGAGTAGGAGAAAGCACCCTTAGCTTCCCGGTGTGAGAACCATCGGTTCTGCTTTTGAAGGGAGGGCTGGTACCAGGGGTTCTTTATCCAGAATTCGATTTTTTAAAATACCTCGTAGTTGGCGGGTTAGCCAGAGTGGCTCCCTACGTGGATCGTTGCTGCGCTGATTTAGTCGCACCTGCTGATAACCCTTATTACTCGATCGAAGGGCGGCGCGCTTACGTAGCTCTGCTTGCTGCCGTTTGTACTGGTTACGGTTAAACCATAGATCCAACACCGGGGCTTCAGTGTCTGCGATCATTTTTAGCAGGTTTGGGGCTGAATCGTCCCTTGGCTGAACGGCATCTAATAGCACCAGAAAACGATCTTCCTGTTTCTCGTCTTGAGTAAAATAGTGCATGGCCCAGGTGGCACCTTCGCCGATCCCCAGAATAATCGTTAACTTTCCGTCCAGATTACTTAATTGGTCAGTTGCCAGCTGCCCCAGTTCAATAATCTGTGTGTTGTAGTTTGCAATCTGGCCTTCATCCTGTGATGTTGCTTGAGTTGTGACTTGAGTCGTATCGGTAGTCGAAGTGGCCGTTTCTTCTGTTGATTCCGTCACCTCTTCAGCAGTGTCTGTTGTTTGAATCAGACCTCTTGCCTGTAATGCAGGGAGTGTGCGCTGAGGAATAACTGTAGGGGGGTGTTCTGGAAGGGAAAGGCTCAGGGTATTCCATTCAAATGCGGTCATCTGGGTACGGAGGGGATGAACAATAGATGGCCAGTCTGCTCCGGTATCCCGGTCAGGAAAGATCATTATGCTGCCGACAGGGGATGCACTGGCTGCTTTCTGAAGCAACGCCAGTTGCTTTTGGTTATTTAGTTCCAGCCATATTGCTTCAGTTTCAATATCTTGTTCTAGTGCTAAGTCAGCCTGGCGTTGCTGAGTTGGTTTTGGCATAACGCGGGTAATATCAGTGCTTTCACTGGCCGCAGGCACTGCTGATGGTGTTTCGGCCTCAGTGTCTTCTGCTGCAGATAGAGCAACTGCAGGGCTTAAAAAAAGTGTAAAAATCAGGGGCTTAATTAGTTTCATGCTTCGATTATTAAAGAGCCAGCAGATATTAGCAAGAACAAAGCTGGTTGAGTTTCAAAGCGGGGAAAGTACAATAGCCGGATTCCTCTCTCTATTACATTCCGAGTTATGCTAATGGCTGATTTTAAGATTGCTCCATCTATTCTCTCTGCAGATTTTGCCCGTCTGGGTGAAGAGGTAGAAAACGTCCTTGCAGCAGGTGCTGACTACGTACATTTTGATGTGATGGATAATCACTATGTGCCTAATCTGACCATCGGCCCTATGGTGTGTAAAGCGTTGCGCAATCATGGTATTAAAGCCCCGATTGATGTTCATCTGATGGTGAAGCCAGTGGATCGTATGATTGGTGACTTTATTGAAGCCGGTGCCAGTATTATTACTTTTCATCCTGAGGCTTCTGAGCATATTGATCGTTCATTGCAGATGATCCGCGAGGGTGGATGTAAGTCAGGGTTAGTGTTTAATCCGGCAACACCATTGAGCTATCTGGAATACGTCATGGATAAGGTTGATATGGTGCTGTTGATGTCGGTCAACCCGGGTTTTGGTGGTCAGAAGTTTATTCCGGCGACGCTGGATAAGCTGAAACAAGCTCGCAAGCTCATCGACCAGAGTGGTTACGACATCCGTCTCGAGGTTGACGGTGGAGTGACCGTGGGAAATATTGCTGAGATTGCTGCGGCTGGCGCGGATACTTTTGTCGCGGGTTCTGCCATTTTTAATACCAATGACTACCAGGCGACTATCGATAAGATGCGTGCTGAGCTGGCTGCGGTCTGAGTGGGTTAACCGCTTTGAAAGAGTTATTTAAGGGGGAGTTTCCCCGATTAGTCCTCTTTGATCTGGACGGTACTCTGCTGGACAGTGTGCCTGATCTGGCACTTGCTGTTGATCGCATGTTGGCCGCTATGGGGATGCCGGAAGCCGGCGAAGGCAGAGTACGAAACTGGGTCGGCAATGGTGCTCAGATGTTAGTGAAACGTGCACTGACTGGCCTCGACTCTCCTGTGGGAAATGAACCTGAGCTTGTTCTTCTTGACCGAGCCTATGAGCTGTTTTTAGAGCACTATGGCACCTGTTGTTCCGAGAAAAGCAGGTTGTACCCCGGTGTTATCGAAGTGCTAACGGCCTTGCAGGCGGCGCAGGTTAATATGGGCCTGGTTACCAACAAACCCCTGAGTTTTACTGATGCTTTGATGGGTGAGTTTAGTCTTAACGATTACTTTTCTATTACCTTAGGTGGTGACAGCCTGGCTGAGAAAAAGCCACACCCGTTGCCTTTGCTGCATGCAATGGAAGTATCCGGCGTCAGTCCTGAGCATACTTTGATGGTGGGAGATTCCCGCAGCGATATTAAAGCTGCGCAGGCGGCAGGGTGTAAAGTTGCTGCCGTTACCTATGGTTATAATCATGGTGAACCTGTTGCTCGTTATGCTCCAGACCTCATTATTGATAACCTGAAAGAGCTGATTAACTAATCAGCTCTTTTCCGTTTTATCGAGTTCTTCGAAAAGAGCCGTTCTGGCTGAATTGCATACCGCAAGCACACCGGGGTGGCTGACTCTGCGTTCAAGTGAAATCGCATAAAACCGTTCCCTTATATCATCCATGCGACCGATAACCTCTACACCATATTGGCGAGTCATCTGCTGTGCTATAACAGTTGGTGCGCAAAAAATTCCGGCGCCAGAAAGACCAAAAGCCTCAATCAATGCTGTGTCTGCGCACTCGACCTGAATATCTGGTCGTATTTTGTGGCGTTCAAACCACCGCTTAAGGCCTGACCCCCGTTCGGTTTCGGCTGATGGCATCAGCATTGGAGCACCTTCTAAAGAGGCTGGAAAGTTTGCCCGGTAAGTTGCTGCGACATCTGGAGTAGCAAAAAAACTCAGTCCGCATTCGCCTAATAGGTGGTTATAGCCACGAATATGGAAGCTAGCATCCAGTGGCCTGTCAGCTAGCACCAGATCAAGCTTCTGGGTTGCGAGGTCGGCCAGGAGATTTGGCAGTGGGCCTTCTTCGCATATTAATCTACTGGAATCAGACTGCTTTAAGGCGGGTTCTAAAAGGTGATAAGTGATCAGTTTTGGTAGCACATCGGCAATACCAATAGTAAAGCGCTGTTGCTTGAGTGTGGTTGCATTATTGATACTCTGTTTGAGCTCGTCCCCTAACAGAAAGATATCTTCGGCATAGTTGAGAGCATGTTGACCAGCTTTAGTTAATTTAAGATTCCTCCCTCGTTTTTTAAATAGCGCAGTTCCCAGTTCTTGCTCGAGTAGTTTGATCTGTCCGCTGATCGTTTGCGGGGTTAGATGAAGCTTTTCACTGGCTCGATTAATACTGCCTTCCTGAGCTACTGCAAGAAAATAACGTAGGTGTTTAAAGTTCATTAGGGCACCGAAAATTCATATAATGGTTCGTATAAATCTTACTGTTTATATAATAAATTCGTATTTTATTTATAGTTTACTCGACTATACTGTGACTTATCGAGTTTGTCATGACTTCTCAGGTTCTCCCCTAAAGGGTCAGGGTAAGCGAGTTGTTAGAAGGTTGTAAGAAGTTGTTTAGTAAATTGTTGTAAGGCTTTCCTCATGCCTATTATGTAAGTGGACTCTCATCCAAACCTTATCCCGGCTCCCAAGGCCGGTTTTTTTTGTCTGCAGATTGAAAAACAAGGTGTGAATTGAGTTTCTTAAGTCGGAAAGTGAGGTAGAGCTTTCTGCAGGGTTAATAAAATAGCTATCGAGCCACCGCCTGAGTTGATTCAGGGGTGAGGCTGCTATAAAGTTGAGTTTCTTGAATCAATGATTGCCTGGAAACACCGTGTCAGATTTGCTAACCCCAATAGAGATAGTTCTGTGCACCCGCTATGGCGGAGAGCGTTGGCGATGGCGTAACTGAACCCCGCATTTCAGTTATGGTGTCCGACCTGCTTTGAAACAAGCAAACGGAATATATTTTAAATACTCTGATGATAAAGTCTCAGGGTAGCAACGAGTACAAACGATGAGTCCTGAACAATTTTCTGAATTAGCTGCACAAAACTTTAATCGTATCCCGGTTGTCCGCGAAGTCTTAGCGGATTTGGATACCCCTTTGTCTACTTATATGAAACTGGCAAATCAGCCCTATAGCTATCTGCTAGAGTCAGTTGAAGGCGGAGAAAAGTGGGGTCGGTATTCCATTATCGGGTTGCCTTGTAGAACGGTACTTAAAGTCTTTGGTCATAACATCCGGGTTGAAACTGACGGTGAGATTGTTGAACAAGCTGAGGTTTCGGATCCTCTTGAGTTTGTTGAGCAATTCCAGGCCCGTTATCGTGCGGCTGAGCTACCAGGTTTGCCCCGGTTTAACGGTGGATTGGTAGGCTATTTCGGTTACGATTGTGTTCGCTATGTGGAAAAAAGACTGGCGGACTCTGCGCCGGATGATGTTATCGGTACGCCGGATATCCTGTTGATGGTATCCGATGAGGTTGTTGTTTTTGATAACCTGAGTGGCAAGCTGATACTGATCAGTCATGCGGATCCTGCTGTAGAAGACGCGTTAGATGAAGCGCAGTTGAGGCTTGATGAACTCGTTAGTCGATTGCGTTTCTCGGTCCCACAGCAAGATACCCAACCGTCAGAACGGAGAGAAGTATCCGAATCAGAATTTAAATCCAGTTTTGGCGAACAGCAATATAAGGATTCTGTTGATCGTATCAAAGAATACATTCTCTCTGGAGATGTAATGCAGACGGTTATCTCGCAACGGATGACAATTCCTTTTACCAGCAGTCCTCTTGATCTTTATCGTGCTCTGCGTTGCCTGAACCCTTCGCCATATATGTATGTCTTGCATCTGGACGATCATCATGTCGTAGGCTCTTCTCCAGAAATTCTGGCACGGGTAGAGGATAACGTCGTTACGGTTCGACCGATTGCTGGAACCCGCCCGCGGGGGGCAACCGAGGCCGAGGATCAGGCGTTGGAAAAAGATCTGCTGGAAGATCCTAAAGAGATCGCTGAGCACCTGATGCTGATTGATTTGGGACGTAATGATGTGGGTCGTGTTGCAGAGATTGGCAAAGTTGAGCTGACGACCCAGATGGCTGTAGAGCGTTATTCACATGTAATGCATATTGTCTCTAATGTGATAGGTCATCTGAAACCAAATGTGTCGGCTATGGATGTATTGCGTGCAACCCTACCTGCAGGAACTCTGAGTGGGGCGCCTAAGGTACGGGCGATGGAAATTATTGATGAATTAGAACCGGTAAAACGGGGTATCTATGGTGGTGCTGTAGGCTATCTTTCTTGGAACGGTAATATGGACACGGCCATAGCAATTCGTACCGCTGTGATTGAAAACGGCCAGCTACATATACAAGCCGGCGCCGGTATTGTAGCTGATTCTGTGCCCAGCTCTGAATGGGATGAAACCATGAATAAAGGCCGGGCTATATTCAAGGCTGTAGCCATGGTGGAACAAGGATTAGACAATCTCTGATTGCTGTTTTGAGCGATAGAAAGCCTCCCTTTGGAGGTTTTTTTATACCGCTTTCATTGGTAAATAAATGCCTTGTCAGATACTTTCCTCTGATCTGGATCGGTTGACCTGCGCGTCAGATTATGGCCCAATGTGCGCTGTTGAAAACATGGATTGTTTTACTTAGGAAGTATCGACTATGGATGGTTTGCGGTGAAGATTAGACTTACTCTGATTGCTTTCAGGGGGATAGCTCCGGCAAGAAAAGTAGAAAAGGTCTTTTCCGGTGAAGAGTTTACTCTGGGTAGGGCTGACGATAATGACATCGTCCTGGAAGACCCGGATCGTTACTGTTCACGATATCATGCCCGGTGTTATCTCATTTCGGGCAGCTACTACCTCGAAGATACAAGTTCTCCTGGTACCCAGTTAAATACAGGCCAGTTTATTACTCGTGGTCAGCGTCATAAACTGCAGGATGGGGATCGGCTTGTCGTAGGCGAAAATCAACTGCTAGTGACCGTCGAAGAAGATCAACCTGTACGATTGCAGCAGGCATCGGTTGATTCTTTCTCAATAGATGATTTCTTTGCAGAGCATGAAGCTGAACTGCACGAATCTCAGCCTCCAGCCAGAACCGCTCCACTACCGAATATTCCTTTAGGTCATGCTGATGATTATTATCGCTCCCCTAAATCTCATTCTATCGCGCCACAGCAAGAGCAAGAACCTTTTGATTTTTCAGATCTTTCAAATTTCATGTCGGGATCGGAAACAGACACGCTCTCGGTTGAAGAAGAACCGCTTAACGAGATTGCTCCGGCCTCAGTAGCTGTCATTGAAAGAACTGTTTCCGTAGAAGAGTCTGAGTCATCTGGAGCGCTGGCAAATGATAGCCAGGCTCCTGCGGAAGTAATGGAAAAACCATCGGTGAAGGCTGAATCAGCGTCGGATCAGATGACCTCAGGTAGCGAATTACACATTGATAGTCGAGCGATCCGTAGCTTTCTGGAAGGTCTGGGGTTAAACCCCAAAGATTTAATCGGTAAAAATAAAGTCGAAATCATGCGCGCCGCGGGTGAGATGCTGAACATCCTGACGAAAGGAACAATGGATATTTTGCAGACTCGTAACGATATAAAACGGGAATTTGGTATGGATGTAACCCGTATTGGCGCTGTCCGTAATAATCCGCTGAAGTTTTGTAGCAACGTAGATGAAGCGATGCTGATTATGCTGACTCATTCAGAAGGTTATCTGGGGCCACAGGAATCGGTTTTGGAAGGTGTGGTTGATGTTAAGGCTCATCAGGTTGCGGTGATGTCAGGTATGCAAGCTGCGTTGACATCATTGTTAGAGCGCTTCGAGCCAGTCACTCTTGAGTCGCAGTTGACGACTCGTTTTACCTTGTCGAAAAAGAGCCGTTACTGGGATATGTACACAACGGCATATCAGCAGCTGCAACTTGAAGCTCAGGATAATTTTCACGGTCTGTTTGGTGAAGAGTTTTCTCGTGTATATGAAGAGCAAGTAAGACAAATTAATCGAGTTTTGTAGATTGTTGGCTCGCAGCGTAGCTATTGTTCAGACGCTGTAGAGGACAAGGAATGTTTAACGGCTTATAGGGATGAAAGCGCAAAGATGATTAAAACTAAAGGGTTAAAAACTCTATTTAGTGGCATGGTTACGGGGGTAGCAGTTGGAGTACTGACGTGTTCAGTATCAGCTGCACCTGTTTTGCCTGATGCGGCTACCACTGGCGGCTCGAGTCCTCGGGAGCTGAATAAATCACTACAGCAGCCTAAAGAGCTTGATCTGACTATTCCTCCACGTAAAGAGCGGCCTGTTGACCTGGAAGCGGGTCCCCAGTTTGATGTGAATCTGCTTAATTTATATCTACTTATACCTTCTCAGAAAAGTAAAAAATTGGTTGATGATGAAGTCGTCGTCAATATGCTGATGGATGCTATGGTGAAATATAAGGCTCGCTTCACGCTGGGGCGTTTACAGCAACTGGCTGACCAGGTAACCAACTACTATCGATCGCAGGGGTATGTATTAGCGACGTCGTATGTTCCTGCGCAGGATGTTGTTGATAACACTGTTGAGTTACACCTTTTAATGGGAGAGTTAGGGAGTGTAGAGGTTTCTGGTGAGTCCTCTTTCGACGCTGAATTGATTACCCGTGTTTTTGCCGATCAGATTGGAAAACCGCTGGAAAAGTCTGAGATTGAATCGGCTTTGCTGACCGTGCTGGATTATCCAGGCCTGGATATCTCTGGCGTACTTGAGCCTGGTGATGCAGTGGGCTTAACCCAGATGGTTATTAATATTAATAGCGAAGATAGGGTATCTGGAGATATCTATCTCGATAATAAGGGATCGCAATACTCGGGTGAGGAACGACTAGGCCTGGATCTGTATGTTAATAACCCTCTGGGGCTGGCTGATAAGTTAGCACTTAATTTTATTCTACAGAATAAGCCTGATGTTGAGGGTGATTACTCTGTTGATAATGCTAAGTATGCGGGTGTTACCTATGACTTTAGCCCGGTCGATTCCGATTATATTGTTTCATTGCATCTGCATAAAAGTGATTATGAAGTAGGTCGTGATCTGGCCGCTTTTGCTTTTGCCGGAGAATCAACGCAGTGGAAGGTCGGTCTTAGAAAGCAACTGGTGCGAAGCCGCACTAAAAACAGCTATGTTGAAGCTGAACTGATTCATGATCAGGTAAAGAATACGCAGGCCTCTATCGAGAGTAACGTTGACGATCTGACTGCACTGGCGGTCCGTTATGGTTTTGATTTTTCGGATAACCTCTTTGGTGGTGGCTTCACCCGAGGGGCTTTCGCTGCTGAACATGGTTTCGCTGATGTTCTGGGCGCGATGGGAAATAATGATGCTAACGCCAGCAGATCCTCATCTGAAGGGCCCGCCCCAGCAGAATTTAACCTGGTTGAGTTTGATATTGCCCGTTACCAGCGTTTGTCTGATAACAATGCCCTGATTTTTAAGTTTAACGGCCAATACTCTGCTGATCCTTTATTTTCAGTTAAACAGTTTGGGCTGGGTGGTTTCGATAGCGTGAGGGGTTATCCGAGTGGCGAGTACTTGGCGGATAAAGGGTTTTATACAGGTATTGAGCTGATTAGTAATGCCCCCGGATTTAGCGATAAGCCTGCGTTTAATGACCGAAGTTGGGGTGAGCTATTACAACTGATGTTGTTTGTCGATTACGCGCATGGCTATAAAAATTTACCGCTTATCACTGAAGAGTCCCAGTTGGAACTGAGTTCTGTGGGTATTGGGTTAAGGTTAACCCCCGCCGAATCATTTACTGCAACATTGACTGCAGCGAAGCCTCTAGGTGATAGAGCAGCGTCGAATAATCGTGATACACAACTGTATGGCGAACTGAACTACTTGTTCTGATAGATTTACGACGACATCAGGGATGAAAACTAACGGGCACAGAATATTCTCTGTGCCCGTAAAACGTTAAAGGGATTTGCTCCATGGAATGGAAACTAAAGCCGCTCGTACAAGTTATTAAAGCGTTTAGTGCGACAAGTGTTGGTACTGTCATGTTGCTCAACGGTGCTCAGGCGTCAGTTGACGATTTTGCAGTGACGCTTGGTGCAGGAAACATCGCTATACCTGATAACAATACCAACATTGTTACCCAGACTAGTAAAGTGATGATCGCGACTGTGAGTCGATTGGATCTAACCAGTAATGAATTGTTGCAACACAATGCCCAGCTTTCCGGATCATCCGTTCTGTATAAGATCCAGGATGTAAAAGCGTCTGATATCCAGGGGCGGATTGAGGGAAATGCAAACCTCAAACTAATGGTATTACAAAACCGTAATGGGATGGTGTTCGGTCCTGACTCGACGGTCAATGTTAACTCCTTCGTAGCGACCACCCTTGATATTGACGATACAGCTTTCCAGACCGGGCAGTTGCTCATGGATGCGAATGGCAGTACCGGTGTAATTGTAAACCAGGGGTTGATTCAGGCGGCAACCGGCGGATCAGTCGTGCTGGTGGCGGGCCAGGTTGAAAACCAGGGCGTTATTCTGGCAGAAAAAGGCCGTGTTGAACTCGCTTCCGGTAGTGCGGTAACTATCGATTTTGATGGTGATGGCTTACTGCAGTTGCGTGTGGATGAGGCAACTTCATCCGGTACTGGTGATGCTGTCACAAATACTGGGTTGATCGAAGCGAATGGTGGTGAAGTCTATCTAACTGCTAAAGCCGCGCGGGATGTCTTTACCCGTGTTGTGAACAATAGCGGTGTGATTCGGGCCGGTGGCGTTGAGAATCAGGATGGGGTTATCCGCTTGGTTGGTGAGGGTGGTGATACCTTTAACAGCGGTAGTTTGATCGCTAATTCAGCCGATGGTCGGGGTGGGGTTATCGATGTGCTCGGTGAACGAGTCGCCCTAACCGGCAATGCCCTTATTGATGCCTCAGGTAAAACAGGAGGTGGCCAGGTGCGGATTGGCGGGGATTATCAGGGAAGCAACCCGGATATCACCAATGCCTCCGATACGTTTGTGGGTTCGGAAGTTGAAATCAAAGCTGATGCTACAGATAGCGGTGATGGTGGCCGGGTGATTGTCTGGGCTGATAACCGTACCAACTATCAGGGCGAAATTAGCGCCAGAGGCGCTGGGAATAACGGAAACGGTGGATTTGCCGAGGTGTCCGGTAAACAGTCGTTGAGCTTTACCGGTGATGCTGATCTGGGCGCTGAAAACGGTAGTAATGGCCAGTTATTGCTTGATCCTGAAAATCTTAGCATTGTAGCGGATGACGGTATTGCTCCAGGTCTTCCGGGGATTGATGAAACTGATTTTGAGTTTTCTGGAACAACGAATAGCATCGATAACGATACTATTACTAAACTGCTTTTAACTACAGATCTGACTCTGCAGGCCCATGATGATATTACAGTTGCTGTCGGAGTCAGTATTGATACCGGCAATAGCCTGACGTTAGAAGCGGGCGATGATATTCATATCAATGCAACTATCAGTAATACAGGTAGTGGTGATCTGCGTTTTATAGCAGGTTCTGCAAGTGCAGCGCCTGTTAATCCTGACGGGGATGCTCAGATTGTATTAGGGGCTGATGTTTCTAGCCTCGGCAATCAGACCTACGATGGAGCTATCATCCTGAGTGACGATGTAGCACTTACCGCAACTGGAATGGGAAGTGCGGTAAACCTGAATGGCACAATGGATGGACTACAGAATCTGGTAGTGACTGGTACGTTAAACAGTGCCGGTGCGGTTGATATTAATGACTTGAGCGTCAGTTCAGATGCAACGCTGTCCTCCACCGTGAAGGCAGGTTCAATCGGCATTGATGGTAACGTGATCATCAATGATGTGGTGACCGCTGATAGTCTGGCTGTGACCGGGACGACTGATCTGGCTGCTGATGTGACCACCACAGGCACGCAGAACTACACCGGCACGGTATCCCTGACGAACGGAGTTACCCTGACAGGCACTACCGTGACTGCTAATGGAGTGACCGGGGTGCATAACCTGACAGTGGCCGGTGATGCCGATTTGAATGGAGCGGTATCAGTCAATGATCTGAGTGTCAGTGGCGATGCCGCCTTCGCCTCCACACTGGATGCAGATGCAGTAACTGTTGGCGGTAATGCTTCTATTGGTGATACAGCAACCGTAGATAGTCTGGACATTACCGGGACGACTGATCTGGCTGCCGATGTGACCACCACAGGCACTCAGAACTATACCGGCGCGGTATCCCTGACGAACGAAGTTACCCTGACAGGCACTACCGTGATCGCTAACGCAGTGACCGGGGTGCATAACCTGGCAGTGGCCGGTGATACCGATCTTAATGGAGCGGTATCCGTTAATGATCTGAGTGTCAGTGGCGATGCAGCCTTTGCCTCTACACTGGATGCAGATGCAGTAACCGTTGGTGGCAATGCAATGGTTGGTGGCACAATTACAGCGGATAGCCTGAACATCACTGGTACCACCGATCTGGGGGCTGATGTTACGAGCACAGGGGACCAAACCTACGGTGGCAATACCACCCTGAGCAGCGATGTGGTACTGACGGCAACCGGCATGGGCAGTGCGGTAAACCTGGGTGGCACAGTGGATGGTGCTCAGCGATTGGAGCTGAATGCTGACGGTATTAATCTCTCGGGTGATGTGGGAGGGACCACTGCGCTGACAGAAATTGTCTTTGATAAAGCGGTTGCGCTGGGCGTGGATATCACCGCGGGTGTCCAGAGCTTTCTGAACAGCCTGACGCTGAGCGACCATGTTACTTTGACCGGTGGTGTCTCGACGCAGTCAATTGCAGGGTCACAGAATCTGGTAGTGACTGGCACGCTTAACAGTGTCGGTGCCGTTGATATTAATGACCTGAGCGTCAGTTCAGATGCAACGCTGTCATCCACCGTGAATGCAGGCTCAATCGGTATTGGTGGTAATGCGATCATCAGTGATGTGGTGACCGCTGATAGTCTGGCTATTACCGGGATGACTGATCTAGGTGCTGATGTTACTACCAATGCCGATCAGACCTACGTCGGCAATACCACCCTGAGCAACGATGTGGTACTGACGGCAACCGGCATGGGTAGTGCGGTAAACCTGGGTGGAACAGTGGATGGTGCTCAGCGACTGGAGCTGAATGCTGAGGGCATTAACCTCTCCGGTGATGTGGGAGGGACCGCCGCACTGACAGAAATCGTCTTTGATAAAGCGGTTGCGCTGGGCGTGGATATAACAGCGGGTGTCCAGAGCTTTCTGAACAGCCTGACGCTGAGCGAGCATGTTGCCTTGACTGGTGATGTCTCGACGCAGTCAATTACAGGGCCACAGAATCTGATGGTTACTGGCACGCTTAACAGTGTCGGTGCCGTTGATATTAATGACCTGAGCGTCAGTTCAGATGCAACGCTGTCCTCCACCGTGAATGCAGGCTCAATCGGTATTGGAGGTAATGCGATCATCAATGATGTGGTGACTGCTGGTAGTCTGGCTATTACCGGAACGACTGATCTGGCTGCCGATGTGACGACTACGGGCACTCAGAACTATGTTGGCGTGGTAACTCTGGCTAATGGGGTAACCCTAGCCGGGACCACTGTTACAGCTAATGCGGTGACCGGGGCGAATAATCTGACAGTGACAGGTGATGCCGACCTGAATGGAACGGTGATGGTTCGTGACCTGGCAGTCAGTGGCGATGCAGCTTTTGCATCTACGCTCATTACGGACCTGTTAACGGTCGGCGGTAATGCCGTGATCGAAGGTGCCATTCTCGCTGATAGTCTGTCCATCGGCGGTATGACTAATTTAGGTGCGGATGTCACTACGGACACTACGCAAACCTACGGCGGAGATGTAAGCCTGACCGGTGATTCGACGCTAACCGGCTCAGCAGTGAACTTTAATGGGGCCGTGGATGGTCATCATCAACTCATCCTGAATGCGGTTGTTAATCTGTCGGACGATGTAGGAACCACGGAAGAGTTGAGTGAGATTGTCTTTACTAAGGCAGCTGATCTGGCTGTGGATATCTATGCCGACATGCAAACCTATATGGGTAACTTGACCCTTAGTGATAACGTTATCCTGACCGGTAATGTTGGTACTCAGTCAGTTACCGGGCTGCATAATCTGACGGTTAACGGCGTACTGAACAGTGCCGGTGCGGTTGATGTTCATGATCTGACAATCAGTACAGATGCCATCTTTGGTTCGACGGTCACTGGCGATGCGATCAGTATCGGCGGCGATGCAGTTATTACCGATCTGGTGACGGCGGACAG
This sequence comes from Amphritea japonica ATCC BAA-1530, assembly GCF_016592435.1. Taxonomy (NCBI): domain Bacteria; kingdom Pseudomonadati; phylum Pseudomonadota; class Gammaproteobacteria; order Oceanospirillales; family Oceanospirillaceae; genus Amphritea; species Amphritea japonica. The sequence goes on from NZ_AP014545.1 coordinate 740,999, forward strand.
TCTGGATATCGCCGGAACTACAGCTCTGGCCGCTAATGTCACCACCAGTGGTACGCAGAACTATACCGGTGCAGTGGCACTGAATAACGACGTGATCCTGACAGGAACGACGGTTACCGCTAATGCTGTCACCGGTGCACATAACCTTACCTTGGCTGGTAATGCCGATATTAACGGTGTGATGGATGTGAATGATCTGTCGGTTAGCGGTGCGGCGACGTTTGCTGCCGCCCTTTATGCTGACGCGATCAGTATTGGTGGCGCTGCCGAGTTTGATGGGGCAGTTATCGCAGATAGCCTGGCCGTTACCGGCAATACAAATACTGCTGCAGATATCACCACAACCGCGACGCAAAACTATGGTGGCACCCTTGTGTTAACGGACGCCGTTACTCTGATGGCCACTACCGTCACAACTGAGGCAATCAGTGGCGCCCACAACCTGACGGTGACTGGCAGTGCGGATATCAATGGGGCTGTTGCGGTCAATGACCTGTCGGTCAGTGGTAATAGTGCATTTGCCACCACCGTCAATGCAAAAGCTATGACACTTAATGGTACTGCAAGTTTTAATGGTGCAGTCACCGCAGATAGTCTGGTAATCAGCGGCGCTGCTGATTTGGGTGCCGATGTGACTACTACGGGCACGCAACATTACATCGGTGCCGTCAGTCTGCTGACTGACCTGAATCTAACCGGCAGCAAGGTTATGACCAACGCCCTCACGGGTGCGCATAACCTAACGGTAAGCGGTATAGCGGAGATCAATGACGCGGTAAATATCAGTGATCTTACCGTTAGTGAGGATGCAAGCTTTGCTTCGACTGTGACAGCGAATGCAATCAGTATCGGCGGTGACGCGGTTGTTAGCGATGTAGTGTCAGCCAGTAGTCTGGATATCATCGGTAGTACTGGTCTAGGTGCGAATGTTACGACCATTGGTACGCAGAACTATACCGGTGCGGTAACCCTGACCAACGGGGTTACTCTGGCGGGCACTGCGGTCACCATGAATACCGTCACCGGTGCCCAGAATCTTACCGTAAACGGTGAGGCCGATATCAACGGAGTTATGAATGTTAATGATCTTTCGGTTACTGGTGCAGCGGCGTTTGCGACAGCCCTGTATGCCGATGCGATCAGCATTGGCGGCGCTGCCGAGTTTGAGGATGCGGTAATTGCTGACAGCCTGACAGTCACCGGCAGTACAAATACTGCAGCAGATATCACCACAACCGCTGCGCAAAACTATAATGGAGCCGTTTCACTTACGGATGCCGTTACGCTGACGGCAACCACCGTCACAACTAATGCTATTAATGGAGCCCATAACCTAACAGTCACCGGTGATGCGGATATCAATGGAGCTGTTGCAGTCAATGACCTTACTGTTAGTGGTGATAGTGCATTCGCCTCCACCCTGAATACAGACGTCATCAGTATCGGCGGCGACGCTATCATCAATGACATCGTGACCGCCGACAGCCTGGATATCACCGGTACGAGCAGCATCGGAGCAAACATAACTACCACTGGTACTCAGAACTATACCGGCGCGATAACTCTGGCTAATGGGGTAACCCTAGCCGGGACCACTGTTACAGCTAATGCGGTGACCGGGGCGAATAATCTGACAGTGACGGGTGATGCCGACCTGAATGGAACGGTGATGGTTCGTGATCTGGCAGTCAGTGGCGATGCAGCTTTTGCATCTGCGCTCATTACGGACCTGTTAACGGTCGGCGGTAATGCCGTGATCGAAGGTGCCATTCTCGCCGATAGTCTGTCCATCGGCGGTATGACTAATTTAGGTGCGGATGTCACTACGGACACTACGCAAACCTACGGCGGAGATGTAAGCCTGACCGGTGATTCGACGCTAACCGGCTCAGCAGTGAACTTTAATGGGGCCGTGGATGGTCATCATCAACTCATCCTGAATGCGGTTGTTAATCTGTCGGGCGATGTAGGAACCACGGAACAGTTGAGTGAGATTGTCTTTACTAAGGCAACTGATCTGGCTGTGGATATCTATGCTGACATGCAAACCTATATGGGTAACCTGACCCTTAGTGACAACGTTATCCTGACCGGTAATGTTGGTACTCAGTCAGTTACCGGACTAAATAATCTGACGGTTAACGGCGTACTGAACAGTGCTGGTGCGGTTGATGTTCATGATCTGACAATCAGTACAGATGCCATCTTTGATTCGACGGTCACTGGCGATGCGATCAGTATCGGCGGCGATGCAGTTATTACCGATCTGGTGACGGCGGACAGTCTGGATATCGCCGGAACTACAGCTCTGGCCGCTAATGTCACCACCAGTGGTACGCAGAACTATACCGGTGCAGTGGCACTGAATAACGACGTGATCCTGACAGGAACGACGGTTACCGCCAATGCGGTCACCGGTGCACATAACCTTACCCTGGCTGGTAATGCCGATATTAACGGTGTGATGGATGTGAATGATCTGTCGGTTAGCGGTGCGGCGGCGTTTGCTGCCGCCCTTTATGCTGACGCGATCAGTATTGGTGGCGCTGCCGAGTTTGATGGGGCAGTTATCGCAGATAGCCTGGCCGTTACCGGCAGTACAAATACTGCTGCAGATATCACCACAACCGCGACGCAAAACTATGGTGGCCCCCTTGTGTTAACGGACGCCGTTACTCTGATGGCCACTACCGTCACAACTGAGGCAATCAGTGGTGCTCACAACCTGACGGTGACCGGTAATGCGGATATCAATGGGGCTGTTGCGGTTAATGATCTGTTGGTCAGTGGGGATAGTGCATTCGCCTCCACCGTCAATGCAAAAGTTATGACACTTGATGGTACTGCGCTGATCAATGGTGTTGTCACTGCGGACAGCCTGGTCATCAATGGTACAGCTGATTTGGGGGCGGATGTAACCACCACGGGCGCGCAACATTACATCGGTGCCGTCAGTCTGCTGACTGACCTGAATCTAACCGGCAGCAAGGTTACAACCAATGCCCTCACGGGCGCTCATAACCTGACGGTAACCGGTGTAGCAGATATTAATGATGCGGTGAATATCCGTGACCTGACTGTTAGCGAGGATGCAACTTTTACTTCCACAGTGACAGCCAGTGATATCAGTATCGGTGGTGATGCTGTCATTAACGATGTAGTGGTAGCCGATAGTCTGAGTGTCGCGGGTACTTCGGATCTGGCCGCGGATGTTACCACCAGTAGTACGCAGAGCTATACCGGTGCGATGGCATTGAACAACGACGTGATTCTGACGGGAACGACGATTACCACCGATGCTGTCACCGGTGCACATAATCTTATCCTGGCCGGTAATGCCTATATTAACGGTGTAATGAATGTTAATGATCTCTCTATTACTGGTGCAGCGGCGTTTGCTACCGCCTTGTATGCCGATGCGATCAGCATTGGCGGTACTGCTGATTTTGACGGTGCGGTAAGTGCGGATAGTCTGGCTATCACCGGTAATACCCATGCCGGAGCAGATATCACTACCATAACTGTTCAAAACTATAATGGCGCCGTTGTCCTGACTGACGCTATTACTCTGAAGGCAACCACCGTCACGACTAATGCTATTAATGGAGCTCATAACCTGACGGTCACCGGCAATGCGGATATCAACGGGGCTGTTGCGGTTAATGATTTATCGGTAAGCGGTAATAGCACATTCGCTGCCATCGTGAATGCGGACACGATCGACATTGGTGGCAATGCGATCATCAATGAAGTTGTGACTGCACACAGTCTGGATATCGCTGGAACAAGCAGTATCGGAGCCGATATAACCACTACAGGTACTCAGAACTATACCGGTGCGCTAGCCCTGACCGATGGAGTGACTTTAGCGGGTACTACTGTCACCGCTAATTCAGTGACCGGAGCGCATAATCTCAGCGTAAGTGGTAATGCTGATCTGAATGGGCGTGTGATTGTTAGCGATCTTATCGTTAGTGGTGATGTGGTGATCGAGGGTGCTATTCTGGCCGACAGTCTGTCCATCGGTGGTATGACTGATTTAGGTGCGAATGTCACTACGGACACTACGCAAACCTACGGCGGAGATGTAAGCCTGACCGGTGATTCGACGCTAACCGGCTCAGCAGTGAACTTTAATGGGGCCGTGGATGGTCATCATCAACTCATCCTGAATGCGGTTGTTAATCTGTCGGGCGATGTAGGAACCACGGAACAGTTGAGTGAGATTGTCTTTACTAAGGCAACTGATCTGGCTGTGGATATCTATGCTGACATGCAAACCTATATGGGTAACCTGACCCTTAGTGACAACGTTATCCTGACCGGTAATGTTGGTACTCAGTCAGTTACCGGGCTGCATAATCTGACGGTTAACGGCGTACTGAACAGTGCCGGAGCGGTTGATGTTCATGATCTGACAATCAGTACAGATGCCATCTTTGATTCGACGGTCACTGGCGATGCGATCAGTATCGGCGGCGATGCAGTTATTACCGATCTGGTGACGGCGGACAGTCTGGATATCGCCGGAGCTACAGCTCTGGCCGCTAATGTCACCACCAGTGGTACCCAGAACTATACCGGTGCAGTGGCACTGAATAACGACGTGATCCTGACAGGAACGACGGTTACCGCCAATGCGGTCACCGGTGCGCATAACCTTACCCTGGCTGGTAATGCCGATATTAACGGTGTGATGGATGTGAATGATCTGTCGGTTAGCGGCGCAGCGGCGTTTGCTACCGCCCTTTATGCTGACGCGATCAGTATTGGTGGCGCTGCCGAGTTTAAGGGGACCGTCATCGCAGATAGCCTGGCCGTTACCGGCAATACAAATACTGCTGCAGATATCACCACAACCGCTACACAAAACTATGGCGGTGCGCTTGTCCTAATGGATGGTGTCACACTGACAGCGACGACTGTTACAGCCGAGGCTATCAGTGGCGCCCACAACCTAGCAGTCACCGGCAATGCTGATATCAATGGGGCTGTTGCTGTCAATGACCTGTCGGTCAGTGGTAATAGTGCATTTGCCTCCACCGTCAATGCAAAAGCTATGACACTTGATGGTACTGCGCTGATCAATGGTGTTGTCACCGCGGACAGCCTGGTCATTAATGGTACAGCTGATTTGGGAGCGGATGTAACCACCACGGGCACGCAACATTACATCGGTGCCGTCAGTCTGCTGACTGACCTGAATCTAACCGGCAGCAAGGTTATGACCAACGCCCTCACGGGTGCGCATAACCTAACAGTAACCGGTATAGCGGAGATCAATGATGCGGTTAATATCAGTGATCTTACCGTTAGTGAGGATGTAACCTTTGCTTCCACTGTGACCGCCAGTGCAATCAGTATCGGTGGTGACGCTGTCATTAACGATATCGTTATTGCCGATAGTCTTTTTGTTGGCGGAGCGGCTGAACTGTATAACCACGTGGAGACTATAGGTGATCAAACAGTCGTAGGGTCAGTGAATCTGATGGATAGCCTTTCATTAAAGGGCTCCGATATAAGACTGGGCCTGGTAGATGGGGGTTATACACTGGCGGTTAACAGTGATCAGTTTACATCTGGAGGTATCGGGCAGAATAGCACTCTAACAGGATTGGAGGTGGTCGCTCAAACAGGGATCAACTTACTAAAGGTAACTGTTGATGGTGATGTAGAGTTAACCGCAGTGTCTGGGGATATTGTTGGTCATCAAAGGATGCAGGTTACGGGGCATCTGTCGGCGGATACCTCCGCTAATCTGCTATTGAAAGATGTAAGTAATGATTTTAATACGCTGAGTATTTCTGCGCAGAACGCTTCTATAGCAGAGCTCAACCGCCTGACGCTGAACAATGTATCTGTCTTAGGTAATCTGACGGTAACGGCAGGAAACAGTATCTTCGATGCGGGTGACCTGTTTATTGGCGGTAAAGGAACCTTTAAGGCTGATAATGAAATTGATTTGGGATCCTGGGGGTTGGTTGAGGAAACTCGTTTTGGTCAATTGGCTGTTTCCGGTTTGACTCAGACCCGAGCCAATAAAGTGACTGTGATAGAAGAAGATAGCATGCAGATTGCAATGGCAGCAGCGGATGATTTAACACTTATCTCAGAAGCGGGAAGTCTGGGATCTAATCTTGGTGTTACCCTCGATGTAAACGATAATTTGAGCTTAGGAGTTCAGTCTACTGAAAGTATTGGTGCAGCAAATAATCCGATTGATTTTACCTTTGCGGGAGACTATGCCTCTTCAACTCTGAGCCTGAAAGGGGCGGATGCGTATCTGACCGCTCAGGCAAGTTTACTGTCGGGCCAATTGAACACCAGCGGCTCTTCTGTCTTGTTCCGTTCGGCTCTGACGGATACAGCTTTATCAGCGAGTATGATTGACTTTCTGAACTATCTGTTTGGTGCTGATGATGCTTTGTTTAACGAGTTTGTCATTATCTTTGATGTAAAAAGTGATGGTGTACAGTTACCAGAGGATCAGCAAGACGATATTTTTGCTTACCTTGATAAGGGTGGGAGAACCGTTGGTTATGTGCGTCAAACCGAAAAATTTAAACAACTCTTTGATCTCTGGCAAAAATACGATAGTGTTTTCACGTTAACCGTGCCACAGCGTGATACTATCGCTGCTGGTAAACGTTTTGCCCAGGGATAGGCAGATAAATAAAAAGGATTTTGAAATGCTTCCGATGTTCTATCAGCAACTGAGTGCTGTCAGTTCTGCTCATCATAACGACTTTAATGTCGATATCGCCGATTACAGCTTTGCTGCTGCGGCTAATACCATTCCTGTCGGTCTCTCCGAGTTCGGTCAGTTACTGTTCCACTACCCAATTGTTTTTATGTCTGCTGAAAATGGCTATGTTCCGGTCGCTGTAGTTGGTACCGAGGCCGGTGAAAACCTGTTTGTCGATGGACAGGGACAGTGGCTTGCGTCGTACCTGCCCGCCTATGTCCGTCGCTATCCGTTTACGGTTGCCAGTGTTTCTGATCAGAACAGTACGCTGACGGTGTGTATCGACGAGAGCTATTCTGGCTGTAACCGAGAAGGACGGGGAGAAGCATTATTCACGGATGCCAATGAGCAGACGGACTATCTGCAAAAAACCAGTCAGTTTTTGCAGCAGTTTGAACTGGATTTCAGGCGCAATAAGATTTTTACAGACAAACTTACCGACCTGGGATTGCTTGAATCTACAGAAGCGACATTCATCGCTGAAGAAACGGGTAAAGGCCGTAAACTGGATGGTTTTTTTGTTGTTAACCGTGAACGCCTTAAAAAACTGAGCGCCACAGATTTGGATGAGTTAAATCGTTCCGGTGCACTAGAGCTGATCTATCAGCACCTGGCTTCGCTAAGCCGATTCTCTCATCTGTTTAATACCTGAATTTCTTATGGGAATTATGGAGCAAGACTGGGCAGAAAAGCTCGCTACAACGCTAATCAGTGCATCCTCGCCAACCGGTAGGGATGTCCAGCACGATGATATTTATAATGAGCTGGATGATGAGATAAAGAAAGGCGAAGGGATTGATATTCAACCGATTGACTGGACTCGTGTTCAGGTTTTATCGGAAACGATCCTGCGGGAGCATTCGAAAGATCTCCGCGTAGCTAGTCGACTAAGTGTTGCTCTTTTTTATCGTCATGGCTTTGCGGGTTTGCATAGTGGTTTCGCATTATTAGCATCGATGTTGGAAGCAGACTACTGGGATGATATCTATCCTGCCCGACTTAAAAAGCCAAATAAATTGCGGGCTGCTGCGTTTGAATGGATGCTTAAAAAGCTGGAGCGGCCATTCTCTGAAGTTGAAGTTAACGAAGATATTGCTACTGATATTGTCCGTAGTAACGAACAGTTTAAGCGTTTAGAACAGGCGGCTAACAAACGGTTAGGCGATGATGCCCCTTTTCTGTTCGAATGTAAAAATCAACTCAGCAGCTTCTGTCGGGATGCTGAATTCATTCTGGCCGAACAGAATAAAGTTCAGGAACAGAGCATCTCAGAAGAAAAAGCTGAGGCTAAGGTAGAGCAGGTCGTTGCGTCAAAACCATTGGCAGAGACAGCACAGTCTTCCAGCCAGCCTAAGCCCCGGCCTAATACAACAGCTAATCAGGTAGAGCAGGTTAAAGCTCAGCCCCAGTCTGTTACTTCGACAGCCGATATAGAAAAAGCGCTGACAACAAATAATCGAACTGTGGATAAGATCTGCCAGTTGCTGCGTCAGCAGCGCATCACCGACCCTTACCCCTATCATCTGTTACGTACCAGTACCTGGATGATTCTGGAAAAACTCCCTCCCAGTGGCGTGCTGCCGAAAATTCCATCAGACACTCGAATTCAGGAACTGCAGGCGCTTGAACAGGCCGGTAACTGGCAGCTATTAATTCAGGAATGTGAAAAAAGCTATGCCGGTGGAGCTATTTTCTGGCTGGGTTTACATCGACTGGTGTGCCGGGCATTACAGGAGCTTGATGCCCCTGATGCAGCGGCCGTAGTTATGCACAATGTTAGTCATTTACTTATACGATTCCCTGATTTTATTAGTCGTAAGTTTGCCAATGGAGAGGGGTTTGTTGATCCGTTGACGCAGGCCTGGGTCGAGACTGGATTAAGTTCAGTCGGTGGCGCTGGCGCTACCGATTCTAATACTGCTGATACGTCGGCCTGGGATGCGGCATACGGTGAAGCTAAACAAGCAGCTTTAAAAGGGCAGTTTGATCAGGGGCTACAACTACTAACGACAGGTGCCGCTCAGGCAGAAGGCGAGCGACAGCGTGTTTGGTGGCAGTTGCAACAAGCTCAGTTTTGTTTCGATGCAGGGCATCTGGATGTTGCAATACCGCAATTAAAATCTCTTGTTCAATCGTTGCAGGAAAGAGGCCTGGAGCGGTGGGAACCGGAATTATATCTGAATGTAATAAAGCTTCTGCTGAGCGGTCACGGTCAGAAACAAGCAAAGCAGAAATATACCAAAGAGCAGCAGGACGAAGTGGATCAGTTAAAAATGGTGTTATGCCTGATGGATCCGCTGAGTGCGCTGGCACTATAAATTAGAAAGGATGAAGGCTCATGGCTAAAGATGGATCAGTGGCACCCAAGGAGCGGATCAACATCGTCTATAAACCGGCGACAGGTGATGCTAAGGAAGATGTCGAGCTGCCAAACAAGGTAGTAATGGTGGGTGATTATACTCTGCGGGAAGAGGAAGAAGACCTTCAGGATCGTGAGCTGATCGATATTAATAAGGACAACTTTTCTGATGTGATGGCCAGTCAGCGTCTGAATGTTCAGATGACGGTGCCGAATAAGTTGTCCGGTGAGGAGGATGCAGAGATGTCTGCTTCTTTAACCTTCAATAACCTCCGTGATTTCGAGCCTGAGTCTGTTGTTAAGCAAGTGCCAGAACTAGCAAAACTGCTCGAACTTCGCGAAGCGCTTTCGTTTTTGAAAGGACCATTGGGCAACGTTCCTGCCTTTAGAAAGCAGATCGAAGAGTTGCTGGGTGATGATGATTCCCGTCAGAAACTGATGGCTGAATTAGGTATTGAAGAATAGTAACTGCGTCGCTGAAGTAGAACGCTGAACCAGGAAGTAAGGGATTAAATTATGTCAGAACAGGAACAGATTGCCGTTCAAGGCGCAGTTGCGGTAACAGAAGAGAGCTCTCTGCTTGATCAGATCATGCAGCAGACCAATATGAAAACCGGTGATGAAGCCTATGATGTTGCCTCAAAAGGGGTGCAGGCTTTTATTGCAGAAATTCTAAAATCTGGTGAGAAGAGCGATCGCATCCGTAAACAGCTGGTCGATGAAATGATCGCATCTATTGATGAAAAGCTGAGCTTGCAGGTGGATCAAATTCTTCACGAAGACAATTTTCAGAAGATGGAATCGGCCTGGCGAGGCCTTAAGTTTGTCGTGGATCGTACCGATTTTCGTGAGAATAACCGGATTCAGCTATTAAATGTATCGAAAGAAGATCTGGCTATGGATTTTGAAGATGCATCTGATATTACCGAATCTGGTCTGTATAAGAAAATTTATACCGCTGAATTCGGTCAGCATGGTGGTGAACCGGTTAGTGCAATGATCGCCAACTATGAGTTTGATCACAGCTCTCCGGATATTAGCCTGATGCAAAGTGTTGCCAGTATCGCAACGATGTCCCATGCCCCTTTCATTGCCGCTGCAGCACCTGAATTCTTTGGCGTGGATGACATCCAGAAACTGCCAAATCTGAATGATATAGCCTCAATTTTTGAAGGCCCGCAGTACGCTAAATGGCGTTCGTTCCGTGATAGTGAAGATGCCCGTAGTCTGGGTCTGACAATGCCGCGTTTCTTGCTGCGTCTGCCTTATGATGAGCGGGATAATCCGGTGAAGGCATTCAAATATAATGAAAGTATCTCCGGTGATCATCAGAACTACCTGTGGGGTAATACTTCGTTTTCATTCGCTTCACGTTTAACTGAAAGCTTTGCTAAGTATCGTTGGTGTCCGAACATTATCGGTCCGCAGAGCGGTGGTGCCGTTGAAGATCTGCCGTTGCATCAGTATGAAGCGATGGGCCAGATTGAAACAAAAATCCCGACAGAAGTGCTGGTCTCAGACCGTCGTGAGTTTGAATTGGCTGAAGCCGGTTTTATCCCGCTGACCTTCCGTAAGGGCAGTGACAATGCCGCTTTCTTCTCAGCGAATTCTACTCAGAAGCCTAAGTTCTTTGGTGTTAGCAAAGAGGGTAAGCAGGCCGAGATGAATTATAAGCTGAGTACTCAGCTGCCTTATATGTTCATTGTTAACCGTCTGGCGCATTACATCAAAGTACTGCAGCGGGAAAATATTGGTAGCTGGAAAGAGCGTAACGATCTGGAAGAGGAACTGAACGTCTGGATCCGTCAGTTTGTTGCCAATCAGGATGGTGCCAGTGCTGATGTCCGCAGCAAGCGGCCTTTGCGTGAAGCCTCTATTCAGGTAGCAGATGTCGAAGGTGAGCCTGGGTTTTACAAGGTCTCTCTGCATGTTCGTCCTCATTTCAAGTATATGGGTGCTGATTTTACTTTGTCCCTGGTGGGCAAGCTGGATAAGACCTAATCCGTTAGTTGTGCTTGATGAAACCGCTCTCTTTAGAGAGCGGTGAGGATAATTGTTATGTTGCATTACACCCTTCTTCAGCGTGTTGCGCTGGGTGATGAGGGGGCAAAGCAGTCTCTGGATGTCAATGAAGATAAGCTGCGTAAATCAGTGCAGATGCATCTGCAGAATATGTTCAATGTCCGTCAGGGTAGTGTTGCCGCGCTCGATGACTATGGGTTGCCCGACTTTAATGATTTGGATATGAGTAGCGGTTATATGAAAGCGGTGACCGATATGCGTAAAGCGATAAAACTATCACTGGAAAAGTATGAGCCGCGTCTTGAACGGATCAGGGTGCGGTATCTGCAAAATGATGAAAACCCGCTCGATCTTCGATTTGAGATTAACGCACATATGGCTATTCCTGATTGTCCGGTCAGGGTCAAATTTCAAACCATGATGGCAAGTGACGGCCTTTGTAAGGTGGTTGCCTAGAATGGCGTTTAATAAATACTACCAGGATGAGCTGTCCTATCTGAGAGATATGGGCTCGGAGTTTTCTCGTCAGAACCCGGGGTTAGCTAAATTCCTCTCCGAGGAGGGTAATGATCCCGATGTTGAGCGTTTGTTTGAGGGGGTTTCCTTTCTCACAGGTCGATTACGACAAAAGCTGGATGATGAACTGCCCGAGGTTACTCATGCTCTGTTGGGACTGCTCTGGCCGCACTATCTCAGGCCATTGCCTTCGATGAGTGTGCTGGAGTTTAAGCCGATAGAGAACGCATTGATTGAAGGTAAGCGTATCGCTCGGGGAGAAGAGGTTCAGTCGGTAGAGGTGGAGAACACCAGTTGTCGGTTTCGTAGTTGTTATGACGTTGACATTTATCCTATTGAACTTCAACAGGTAACTGCGATGAATCAGAGTGATGGCGCGTCGCTAACACTGGGCTTTCAGCTTGAACCGGGGGCCGCATCTGAAAATCTGGGCCTGGATACCCTGCGACTCTTTCTGCATGGCGATCGGGAGATGCACATCAGTCAGGGGCTCTATCTTTGGCTGTTCCGCTACCTGGATCAGGTTGAACTGACGGTGCAGTTACGTTCCGGTGAGCAAACAAAGGTTAGGTTGGGGCCGAAAGCTGTTTCTCCGGTTGGCTTTGCTGATGATGAGGCATTACTTCCTTACAGTAACCGTTCGTTCAATGGCTACCGTTTGCTGCAGGAATACTTCAGCCTACCGGAGAAGTTTCTCTTCGTGGATGTAAAAGGTTTGGGCGAGCATCTACAGCAACCGATGATTGAATCTTTTAGTCTGAAGTTTCAGTTTAATCGCCAGTTTGATTCACAGCTGCGGCTACAGAATAATCATATAAGACTGTTCTGTACGCCCATTATAAATCTGTTCAGTGCTGATGCCGATCCTATTCGGGTGGATCATCGTCGCCTGGAGTATATGGTCAGGCCGAGTCATGATAATCAGGAGCATATCGAGCTATTCTCGATCGATCATGTAAGCGGCAGTCAACGGGGGCAGAGCAAACGTTATGACTATCCAGCGTTTGAAAGCTTTGATCATGAGATACGTTCTGACAGCATGGATAAACAGGTTTTTTATTCCTTAAGGCGGCGCCTTTCTACGTTGCAGAGTGGTCTGGATAACTACATCAGTTTTGTCCATGTTGACAGTCAGGATACGGTGCCACCCACAGAAACTATCTCACTGGAGCTGACCTGTACTAACCGTAAGCTTCCTGAAGTATTACGAGCGGGTGATATTATTTACCCAACAGCAGACTCGGTAGAGTTTGCCTCTTTTCGTAATATCACACGGGTGACGAATGCTCTGCAGCCACCGCTACGTGAAGGCCTGCATTGGCAACTAATTTCCCAGATGGCGTTGCATTATCGTTCTTTATCGCGGTTAGATTCCCTGCGTACCCTGCTGGCTTGTTATGACTTCAGAGCGTTTTTCGATCGGCAGGCAGAGCGGGCCAGTCAGCAGATGCTGGAGGGTATTCAAAGTATCTCGACAGAGACCCGGGACCGGATTATCAAAGGGGTTCCCGTTAGGGCGCTGCAAACAAAGTTGCAGCTACGTGAGAGCAAGTTCGGAGCAAAAGGAATACAGGGTGAAAGTACCATGTTCCTGTTTGCCTCCGTGTTGAACGGCTTTTTCAGTCAGTACGCCAATATCAATGCACACCATGAGTTGGAAGTGGAAGGGCTGGATAACGGAGAGATCTATCGATGGCAGATTCAGAGCGGTCAGCATTTCTTACTCTGAGTAATGAATTGCAGCAGACGGCTCACAGCTTTGAGTTTTTCAAAGCGGTTAACCTGCTGGAATCATTACACGCTGGAGCAAAGGTGGGTCATCAAGGGCCCGTAGTAAAAGAAGGGGTTCGCTTTAAAGGGCATCCCAGTCTGGCATTTCCAGCCAGTGATATTGAGCATGCCGGGGTGAATCGACAGGGGCAGCTTGAGCTACAGAATAATTTTATCGGACTGTATGGGCCGGCTTCACCGCTTCCTGCTCATGTAACAGAGTCGATTATTTACGAGCAGATGCAGATTGAGAATCAGGAATTTATTGAGTATTTCCTGACCTCAGAGCAGCAGATCCGGGCACTGCGAGACCACCGGCTGGATATATCCAGTCTGGTCTTAGGCGCGGCGGAGTATAAACAGCAAATTCGTGCAGGCGTTCTCAGTGTTTATCCGCTGAGTAATGAAGAGCTGGTGCAGCTGCGCAGCGGTGAAAGTCCTGAAGAGTTATTGCCGGCTGCCGAATGGTACAGATTTAAAACAGGGCAGTTAGCATTACAGGTTTTTGAATTGCCTACGTCCAGACAGCGAGATTTTCTGGATCTGTTTAACCACCGCTTGACGGCTTTTTTATATCGGGTGTGGCACAAGTATCGACCATCGCTGCAGTATGAAGCAGCAGCCGAGAATGACTTCTCGGAGTGGATGTTTGCACTCATGGGCGCACCGGATCAGGCATCGCGGGCAGAATCTGCCATTAACTGGCCGCGTATGCTCGGATTTACCGGATTGATGGCGATGCAGGGTAACTCTGCCAGCGTGATGCGACAGGTGGTGAGTGGGTATTTCAACAATGTATCAGTGCAGATTATCGAGCATGTTGAACGCTGGGCAACAGTACCCGATGAGCAGCAGAACCGTTTAGGTCGGGGGCCTAGCCAACTGGGTGAAGATATTACACTGGGTGGGAGGGTAAAGGACTATAACAGTAAGTTTGTGGTACAGATGGGGCCTTTGGATTATCAGCAGTTTACCGATTTTTTGCCTAACGGTATTCATTATGCCGCACTGAAAGAGATGATACTGATGTTGATGCCAGAGCAACTCTGTTTCGATATTAAGTTGATTGTACAGGGGGATCAGGTACCTGAATGCAGCCTGGGTCTCGATGGTAGTTGTTATCTTGGCTGGACAGGTTGGCTGGGAAACCCGAATAGTAGTGATCGTGCAGTTATATTGCATGGGATTGGTTAACCGGTTCAGATTATAAAATACTGAACCGCAACAGGGACGTTAATGATGGAAAAGATTCAGCTTAAATCACTGGTCGGACGACTGAATAGTAATTGTACCCGGGCTTTAGAAGCTGCTGCTGGTCTTTGTGTGTCCCACAGTGGATATGAGGTTAATGTTGATCATTTCCTCATGAAGTTGCTGGAAGAGGAGAATGATCTGGCCCGGATTTTGGTGCACTTTGAGATCAATGTCGTTCACTTCGTAAAGAGGGTCCAACAGAGTATTGAACTGGAGCAAAAGGGCAATCAGAGCAAACCCGTATTTGCACAGTCATTAGTGGGATTGCTTGAAGATGCCTGGCTGATTGCATCCCTTGAGCTGGCTGCGCCTGAGGTCCGCAGTGGTCATCTGGTGATGGCGATACTGGCGAATCAGCGTCGCCATGGTATGGCCAGTTATGTCGATGATCTGAACAGCATCCCTTACGATGATCTCAAGGCTAATTATTTATCCATTACTGAAGGTTCCTGTGAGGTTGGTAGTGTTGCTAAAGGCAGTGTTGCTGCGGCGGTAGCCGAAGCCGATATGAGTGTTCTGGAAAAATTCTGTACCAACTTCACCGCTAAAGCCCGCGCGGGAGAGATTGATCCGGTGTTCTGCCGTGATGTAGAGATCCGTCAGATGATCGATATTCTGGGGCGTCGGCGGAAGAATAACCCGATCTGTGTGGGTGATGCGGGGGTGGGTAAAAGCGCTGTCGTTGAAGGGCTGGCGTTGAAAATAGCCCAGGGTGATGTACCGGAGATTCTGGCGGGAGTTGAGCTCTATGGCCTTGATCTGGGGTTGCTGCAAGCCGGTGCCAGTGTGAAAGGAGAGTTTGAAAACCGTTTGAACGGTGTGCTCAGCGCTATTAAGGCATCCCCCAAGCCGATTATTCTGTTTATCGATGAAGCCCATACGCTGATCGGTGCTGGCGGAACAGCAGGCAGTGGTGACGCAGCCAATCTGTTGAAACCTGCCCTAGCCAGGGGTGAGCTGCGGACTGTGGCAGCGACCACCTGGTCTGAGTATAAGAAATACTTTGAAAAAGACCCAGCGCTGGCGCGCCGTTTCCAATTAGTAAAGTTGGATGAGCCAACAATCGAACAAGCGGTAACTATTATTCGGGGATTACGTCAGACCTATGAAGCAGCCCACGGCGTTTATGTACGCGATGATGCGGTTGAAGCCGCAGCGAAAATGTCGTCCCGATATATCTCTGGTCGTCAGCTCCCGGATAAAGCGGTTGATGTATTAGATACCGCCGCCGCGCGGGTGAAAATCAGCATTACGGCCAAGCCGGATGCGATTGATGACCTTGAGCGTATGATTGAAACGCTGGAACGGGAGTCCCATGCACTGCAACGGGATATCGCCAGCGATGTATTAGAGGATGAAGGCCAGCTGGCGGATTTGGCCCAGCAGATAAGTGAGCGACAATCTGAACTTGATACGCTCTTAATTCAGTGGCAGACCGAACAGGAACTGGTGAACAGTATTGTTCAGCTGCGTCAGCAACTGGCACAGCATCGGGCTCTTAACGTCGAAAATCGATCAGAAGTTGATAGTTCAGAAACAGGTAGTTCAGAAACAGATAGTTTAGAAACAGATAGTTTAGAAACAGATAGTTTAGAAACTAATAGTGCTGAAATTGATGAGCAACAACTGCGTCGGGAAGTCAGTGATAAAATTGCCGCTCTGAACGAGTTACAACAAGATAATCCGCTGATCCATTATGAGGTATCTCCAGATGTTGTCGGTCGGGTGATTGCCGACTGGACCGGTATCCCTCTGGGTAAAATGGTGCGGGATGAGGCTCAGAGTGTCCTCAGTTTTAATCAGCAGCTGCAGCAACGAATCAAAGGGCAGAACCACGCGATAGACGCCATAGATCAGGGCATTCGGGCAGCTAAAGCCGGCGTGAATAATCCGGAAACGCCAACCGGCGTGTTTCTGTTTGTTGGTCCCAGTGGTGTCGGTAAAACAGAAGCGGCTATTGGTGTTGCTGATCAGCAGTTTGGTGGCGAGCGTTTTTTAACCTCAATCAATATGTCTGAATTTCAGGAAAAACACTCGGTCTCCCGCCTGATAGGCTCTCCCCCGGGGTATGTGGGTTATGGCGAGGGTGGGTTGCTTACTGAAGCGGTACGCCAGAAACCCTATTCAGTGGTGCTGCTGGATGAAGTGGAAAAAGCCGATCTGGAAGTGATGAATCTGTTTTATCAGGTGTTTGATAAAGGGATGCTTTCTGACGGAGAAGGGCAGCTGGTTAACTTCCGTAACACTATCGTATTCCTCACCTCAAATCTGGCCACCGATATTATTACCGACATGTGTGCTGATGGTCAGCGCCCCTCGAAAGAGGCGTTGATTGAGGCGATCCGTCCGGTACTCAGTGCTCATTTCAAACCGGCACTGCTGGCGCGGATGCAGATTGTGCCTTTCTATCCAATTGCTGCAGAAGTGATGGGCGATATTGTACGGATTAAACTGGATAAGGTGGTGCACAGACTGGCAGCAAGTCAAAAGCTGATGCTGCATTACAGTGACAGCGTGGTGGATGCTATTGCACAGCGTTGTACTGAGGTGGAAACCGGCGCTCGCAATATCGATCATATCCTTAACGGAACACTGCTACCGCAGATCGCAACGCAAGTGCTTGAGCGGATGTCGGATGAAACCCGTTATACCACTCTACTACTGGATATGGACGATAACGGTGGCTTTAAGCTTAGTTTTGGCAATGAGTATGATCCGCCGATTTATGAGCTGGAGCCGGTTTCATCAGTCAGAGAAGAGACTGACGAGAGCACCGTGACCGAAAATGATTGATTATGGGATTGAAGAATCGTTGCTGGCTCTGGAAGAACTGGTAAAGATCAATCTGAGTATTACCCGTGAGAAGAACCTGAATTTGTTGCTGGATAAGATTCTTACGGCGGCCCGTAAACTCACGGCTGCTGAAGCGGGTTGCATCTATATTCTGGATCGAACCAAACGCTACCTACATCCGGAAGTGGCTCAGGGCGAGTATCTGCATAACAGTGTTGTACCGCTTCAGAAAATCGATCTGAAGCCGGATCGTCGCCCGAATATGGAGGAGGTGGCTGCCTACGCGGCCCTCTCCGGTCAGATCGTTAATATCAGCGATGCATACAGCTATAGCGGCTTTAATTTTGATGATATCTATCACCGAGACCGACTGAGTGGTATTCGTACCCGGTCACTGATGGTGGTGCCTCTGACCGATTATGAAGGGGTTAGTCTGGGGGTGATGCAATTGTTTAACCGCCGGGTTAGTGACGCGGGGGATGTTGAACCCTTTCCGGATAAACTCGAAGGCTTTGTAAAAGCCTTTGCGGTACAGGCGGTAGTGGTTGCAGAAAATAATCGTCTGCTGGCTGAAAACCGTAATCTGATTGTTCAGCTGGATGAAACGAATCAGGTGCTCCAGATTGAGAACGAAGAGTTACGTAGCCGTATGAGCGGTAAGCTAAAAGTGGATGAAATTATTGGTCAGTCAGCTGCGATGCAACAGGTATTCAATCTGATTGAAAAGATCGCAGACTCAACGGCAACCGCGTTGATACAGGGAGAAACCGGCACAGGTAAAGAACTCATAGCCGCTTGTATCCATCGCAATGGCCCTCATCGTGATGGTCCGTTTATCCCGCAGAACTGTGCCGCA
This sequence comes from Amphritea japonica ATCC BAA-1530, assembly GCF_016592435.1. Lineage (NCBI taxonomy): Bacteria > Pseudomonadati > Pseudomonadota > Gammaproteobacteria > Oceanospirillales > Oceanospirillaceae > Amphritea > Amphritea japonica. Next base: position 759,314 of record NZ_AP014545.1, read on the forward strand.
CTGCCGGAAGAACTACTGGAAAGTGAGTTGTTTGGTTATCGAAAAGGGGCGTTCAGTGGTGCTACTCAACATAAGAAAGGCCTGATTGAAGCGGCTGAAGGCGGCACCCTGTTTCTCGATGAGATTGGGGACATGCCTTTAAAGCTTCAGGCCAAACTGCTGCGGGTATTGCAAGAACGGGAAGTTCGGCCGCTGGGGGCGCTGGAGAGTATCCCGGTTAATATCCGCATCTTGGCGGCAACCCATCAGGATCTGCCTAAGCTGATTAGCGAGGGAGGCTTCCGTGAAGATCTGTTTTACCGGCTCAACGTATTTCCAATCGAGTTGCCAGCGCTGCGGGAAAGGCGTGAAGATATTCCTGCACTGGCACATTACTTTATTGTTCAGTTTAGCGGGCAATACAACAAAGCGATCAGCGGTATTAAGCCTCAGGTACTGGATCTGATTCAGAGTCTTCCGCTACCGGGGAATATCCGTGAGCTGCGCAATATTATTGAGCGTGCGGTGTTGTTGGCAGAGCAGGATGGCGTGATAGAGCCACAGCACCTGCCGGGCTATGAATCCACCGATATACCGGTGACTCCCCTGGAGCAGGAATTGGAAGGTAGCGCCAGCTTGAAAGATATCATGGGGCGTCTTGAAGCCCGGGTGATTGCGCGGCATCTTCAGCGTCATAAAGGTAATCAGACCCGTACCGCTGATGCCTTAGGGGTGTCCCGCCGTTCACTGGTTGAGAAGCTGGGACGCTATAACCTGAGAGAAAATAGCTGTGAACTTAACTAATGGCATATGGTTTGCTTTAGATTAAGGCAGTAAAGGAATACCTATGAGCTTTACCCGGTAAAGCCATTTATACAAGGGAATGAGTTATGGTGTTTTTAAGTGCAAATGAAGAACGTTTTTTCTTCGAATTGCAGGATACAGAAGACAGTGAACAATTTAGCCTGGTTCGGCTGAATGGGGCAGAGGAGATCTCTGCGCTGTTTGATATTGCATTAGAAGTCGTTTCCGATGATGGTGATATTGATTTCTCAACCCTGATAGGTCAGCCAGCATTTGTAACTCTGCTGGATCAGACCGACGGCAGCGAAGAGCTTACCCGCTATATCCATGGCATGATCGCCGAGGTGAGTCTGGGGGATCAGGGCGTCAATCAGAGCTCCTACCATATCCGTCTTGTGCCTAAAATCTGGGCGTTGAAACATCGTCAAAATAGCCGTATTTTCCAGTTCCAGAATGTTCAGACCATTATCGAAACTGTTCTTACCGGTGCGGGTTTAGATGTTGATGAGTTCCGTTTTGATCTGGCAAAGAGTTATCCTGATTATGATTACTGCGTGCAGTATCGGGAAACAGAGCTGGACTTTATCCAGCGATTGCTGGCTGAAGAGGGTATTCATTACTACTTCGAACACAGTGATGAAAGCCACATATTAATATTCAGCGATACCTCAGGTTCAAATCCTACCATTAGCGGCGACCCTTTCTTGGACTGTTTTCACGACAGTCAGGGGGCGGTGCGAGAGCAACATATCTTTAACTTCAGTTACAGCGAAGCTATCGTCCCGGGTAAAGTCACTCTGCGTGATTTTGATTTTAAGAAACCAAATCTCAAACTGGAGTCTACTAAATCGGCTGAGCTGGATGTGCCACTGGAAATTTATGATCATCCAGGACGTTTTATCGATTCTGGCCGGGGTACGAATAATGCGGTTATCCGCCTTGAGTCTCTGAATAGCTACCGACAATCGGCCAAAGGGCAGAGTGACGTTAACCGCATGATGCCGGGTTGCAGTTTTGAGCTGACCGGTCACGATCGGGACTTGCTAAACACTGAGTATTTAATTGCCCGGGTTGAGCATGAATGTTCTCAACCGCAGGTGTTAGAGGTAGGTGCGTCAACAGAAGGCAGTAAATACAGCAACAAATATATCTGTGTTCCTTTCGATGTTCCGTTTCGTCCGACAACCGATGTGAAGTCGCCCCATGTTGAAGGCACACAGACCGCCACGGTGACCGGCCCTGAAGGTGAAGAGATCTACACCGATGAACATGGCCGTATCAAAGTGCAGTTTCATTGGGACAGGGAAGGTCAGGGAAATGAAACCAGCTCCTGCTGGATCAGAGTTAGTCAGACACACGCGGGCGGTAGCTTCGGTGGTATGTTCCTGCCGCGGATAGGGGAAGAGGTAGTAGTGGATTTCCTTGAAGGTGATCCAGATAAACCACTGGTCATCGGTCGGGTGTATCACGGGCTTAACCGACCTCCTTATCGGCTGCCCGAACATAAATCTCGCAGCACGATTAAAACTAACTCCACTAAAGGTGGTGATGGCTTTAACGAGATCCGCTTTGAAGATAAAAAGGGTGAAGAGCAGGTGTTCTATCACGCTGAAAAAGATATCGATCAGCGAACCAAGCATGACCACCGCAGCTGGTTGGGTAATGACCGTCACAAGATTGTAGAGGGAAATGTCTACAGTGAATATCGAAGTGACGACCACCATCTGACCCAGGGCGACCAATTTCAGCAGGTGAATAAGAGCCAACACCTGACTATCGATAAGAGCCAGCATATATCTATAGGCCAAAAGAGCCACCTGTACGCAGGGCAGCAGATACATCATAAAGCGGGCCAGAAAATTCTGATTACCGCAGGCACCGAGATCGTCCTGAAAGCGGGCAGCGGCATGGTCAAACTAGACCCCTCCGGCGTCACCATCACCGGCGCTAGTATTAAACTTAACTCAGGCGGAGGAGGGGGCAGCGCAACCAAAGCATCCCCCACACCGCCGACGCAACCCGTTGAAGCGCAAAGTGATAACCCTGGGCAGATTAGCGATCCGTTGCCACAGCAAGTGGCTTGGCAATCAACACCTGCGTTTACGCATCAGGTAGCGCAAGACCGGTTGACTAATCAGCCAATGACTCAAATGTGTCAGAAGCAGCCTAATGGTAGCTGCCCCTTGAACGATTGCCCATGTGGACGGAATTAGGAGCAGGTATGATTAATACTCTGGAAAAAACATTGAATGAGATGCCTGATACTACGGCGTATCTATTGTCTGATTTTCACCCTCAGCAGTTACAGCGGCTATTTGAAATAGGCGATCTGGATGAAAAGGCTGCCCTGTTTGACGGTAGCTTGTTTAACGAACAACTAAGTTACAGCCCCTGGCTTTTTGAGTTTGGAATAGAGTCACAACTATTTGAATACTATGCTGTTACGGCAGAGGAACAGAATGTACCTCAAGGTGTGATTCTTCTGGCATCGACTGATTTGGATTTCTCTCAGGTGTTAAAACAGCTGCAAGATCGGCTGGTTATCCGTTTCGACGGCCAACGACAGGGGTTGCTTCACTTCCAATCTCCAGTAATTGCTCACTATCTGTTTAATGATGGGGCCGTAGAGGATACAGACCGTTGGTTGGGTGAGTTGAAAGGCATTATATGGCGTCACGCCGAACTTAAAGGCGAAACGGATCACTGGCGTGCACACATTCAACAGCATTACAGTAAACCAGATCAGAATGAATGGGTGCTAACAGAGAGTCAGGAGCTGGCATTGGCAAGACTCAAAAAAGATCAGCTGATCAAGCGACACTGTAAAACACTTTTTCCGGATAATGAAACAGCACTGTCTGAGGAATGGTGGCAGCTGCAGCAACGCTTCATTGATGATATTCAGGCCTGTGGTGTCAGTGACGAGTCATTAATGCTTCAGTATTTACAGCAATGCTACCGGCCGGACATGGAGGTGGTGTATATCCCCATACCACAATCAGCCGAGCGAATATTGGCACTGCCAACAGAGCAGCAACGTTTTGCTGTGGCCACCGGCCATTTAATTTAAACGATACAGGATTCAAAGGTACAGGGATGAGTACGGATTCTACCGGACAAACAAAAGTTGCCTGCGACAGTAAAAAACTGTTTATACAGGTGTATGGCAAGCAGCACCCAACAGGCCACAGTTTTGCATTTTACGACCTGAATAATCAGCAAGAGCAAGAGTGGCTGAGTAACCAGAAAACGGTAGAGTCAGTAGATCTGCAACCTAAACATCCACCGTTTGAACTCTGGCAATGGCCCTGGGATGGCCAGCCCCAACGTAATGTTTGGTTGGATATTGAGGCCGAGCAGGGCCCTCCAATACGTGTCAGCTTGTTTGACAATGTTGATGAGTGTAAACGTCAGGAGAAGGCTCAGGATTATGCTCTGCAACCGGTTGTTCCGATGCTTGAATGGACCGGTTTAATTGATAAAAAAGCACATGCTCTACCGCCAAGGTTTGGTTATCTCTACCTGTTTCGTAAGGGCCAGCTCTGGCGAGAGCTATTGGTTAGCCACAATGATGCAGGTCAGCTTGAGATGCGGGATATTCGTCTTACCGATCATCGTCAGGGAGAGCTGATTAAAACTACGGATAACCTGCGTCAGCCGGTGGGTAAACCACTATCTGAGTTGTGGATACCCATACGTCAGCAGAAGGCTAAAACATCATCAAAATTGAGGCCATCGGAAAGTCAGAAGGTTGAGAAAATTAATGATTTTGAAATGGCCTTTAGCGAAGTGCAATGGTCAGCAGCCCGGATTAATTATCTGCAAAGCGATGCCGCTGCTCGCCGTCAACGCTGTAGTCGTGTTTGGGCTGAACCATCGTTAAAGTTGCGAGTAGGGCGATTGGTGAATATTGCCGAGCAACCAGCACAACGCCCAAGGAATGACGGTGATGAGCTACTCACCCCAACCCCTGAGCGTTATAGCACTAATCTGACTTCAACTCATCTGAGTGAACTATTCGATCGTGTCAATGACGATCTGCAAAAGTATGAAAAGGGAGGGCCGGCTGCGGTTAATACTTCCAGTTGGGGGCATCCGGACACTAAAACCTCATTTCTTTATGCGGGTCAGGCGCGCAGTGCGGTAATGGAAAAAATACTACTGGATGAGCAGAATCAGCAATGCTCTCAAGTTGAGAAAATATGGCAAGCGACCTCAAGCGTAAAGGATATCTGGGCAGATGCTAAGCAACGGCAGATACCTGGTTTGTTGTTGCCAGATAACCTATTTCAGATGCGTCATGCCGCGCAAGCTGTAGCAGGGGTTCAATTATATCAACAGCTACTTCTGCAGCGTCAACAGATGCTTCCTAACTACCGTAGTGCAGAATTGCTCGCCCTGCGGGGGCTTCCACCAACGATCGGCGGTAAAGAAAACCCGATATCTAAATTTTTTCAGAATGAAGATATAGGTTTTCTGGGGGGGGCTTTTCATAGCACAATTCGAACAATACAGCGGCAAAACCTGGACAATAGCTGGCGCTATAGCCAGGAATATCTGACTGCACAGATGAAAAACCGTAATAACCAGCAACTGCTGGCGGATTATTTCAGCCTTGAAGGGGCCGACTATATCGCCGGCTTTAAGCTGGTGACTGATCTGCTGGCACCACTGACCTGTCAGCCGGGTGTTCTGGATAAACTTAATGGCGTTGATCCGTTACGTCCGCCGGTTCAGGGTCCGGCACAACAGCTGGTGGTGGGTATTTTCAATCCCTATAGTGTCCAGCCGTTAAGTGCGATGCTGCTGCCCGGGAAAGAGTCGCCGGCCACCGATCAGCCTCTGCCGCAATTGGCGGTAGAGGATAATCAGGGGGATGGCCGTTTCCGGCTGGGCTATATGCAGCAGCAGGCGGGGCTTGAAATTCAATTAGCCTCGGTAGCTACCTTTGAAGTGACTGCTTTGTTGGCTCTGCAAAAAGCTAGGCCTGATCTCTTTACCGAAAGCCGTCGGGCGGCGCAGGTGTTTGGTTTTGTGACCGGTAAGCTAGCAGAGGTTGCTAATACCGCCCTGAGTCGGGTATTGGGCAGTGCCGCTGGCCAGAGCCTGGAACGGGCCATGAAGGTGCATGGCAATCTGTTTAACCTGCTACGCAGCAGTGATCCTCTGTTCCATGAACTAACCTTTAAAGCCCATAAAGGCAGTGCTGTTGATGAAGTTGTTCTGGGTATTGAGGATTTAAAAACTGGGCAACGTTTCGGCCTGAGCGAAGCCCAACGACAGTACCAGCACCCGGGAAGTCATCAAAAACGTTTTTTTGGCGATATCAGTAGTGCCGATGGGCAGATTCAGGCCAGTACCAGCCGCGCCCGGGCAGCCCGCAATCTGTCAGAGCTACAGCTGAATGAAGTACGTTTTATCACCGCCCCCGCTAATAGCGAAGCGGTGGCAATACTACGTCGGCATCAACAGGCGGCTGATGCACTGCTGCAACATAGTCAGACGCAGAGTGTTGCAGTTGTCCGTAATGTTGATCTGGCCAGCGAAGGTCTCAAGGTAGATCTCTATTCCAAGGCGGGACAATTGGGCAAAACAGTACAGTTTCCTTTTGTCATGCTTGTGTTTGAGATGTGGAATTTGAAAGTTGCAACAACTGCTTTTATTAGAAAAAGGGAAGCGAAAACAGGTTTCAATGTCCTTTCTGCTTTTGTTGATATAACTGTCGCATCTTTAAATGCGGGTAAGTTTTATCACGAATACTGGGCTAGTGGCGGTAAAAATCCTAATATTCTGGCAAGAACGGGCGCCAAAGTCGTCATTAATAATAGCCCAGGGTCTGCTTTTAATAAATCGGCCCAAGCGTTTAGTACAAGACTGGCAGAAAGGCTACCACAACAGATAACCCGGGTCTGGATAGCGACTGCGATAGCGGGAGTTTTATCTACTGCAGCTTTCATCTGGGATGCGGTTAATGCCTTTGATAAAGGAGATAATGATAAGGGGGCGGCACTGGTCGTAGCGGCCGTGGGCGCCGGAATGATGACCGCTGCCGGTATGCTGACCGGGCTGGGGCCGGTAGGCTGGGTTGGTCTGGCGCTGATGCTAACCGGAGTAGGGCTGAGTATCTGGCTGTCGGATACGCCGCTTGAGGAGTGGATTAAACATGGCCCCTTTGGTAGCGAAAAAGATGATGCCCCCTGGTTGCAGAATGAAGATGAAGCCTATACCCGGCTACTGAACCTATTTGCCGGTATCCGTATTTCAATCCTCGATAACGGCAGTTGTGATAACAAAGGTAATCGCCTGCAAACCATCAGCATCCTGAGTAATCTGCCGGAGGATGCAGGGCTGGAACTCTACCTGCGCCGGCGCCAGAACAACATTACCCTGGTAAGCACCGGCCGTGGTGCAGTGCAGCGCTATAACCGTAAGGTCTATCAACAGGTATCGTCGGTTGGCTATAACAAGATCGATGGGGGGCTGGAGATAATTGTAGCAACCCCGCCGTCAGAAAAACTGCAGCGGGCCGGTTATAGTTTAGGCTCTGTTGAGTATGATTGGGCGGTTAAAGCCCGCTGGCGTATGCTGATGGCCAATGATGGGGATCAAACGACCTTTCCCAGCCTGAAACCGCTGGATGATGCAGCAGAAAAGAAAAATAGTCTGGCTGAAAAACCAGACTTTGAAAAAGTCAGTCAGCCGGGCTGGGCCAGCGAGCTCAGTCACGGCAGCCAAGTATAAGGACACTGCATTATCATGATGGATCTGGATACTTTTATTAACCCGCCAGTGGCAGAGTATAAATCGACGGCTTATCGGCCCGATAAAGGCCTGTTACAGCGGGAACAAGGCCCTAAAAACAGCTATCGAAAAGGGCAGTATCTGGCAAGAATAGTACCGACGGTAGAGGTGCTGCCTAGAGATACGTTTAATGTTACACCTGAGACGCTTAGAGAGTACGAACGGGATGATGAACCGGGTATAAAAGAAAAGGCTGCTGCAGGCACATTAACGAAAGAAGAATTCAAGATATTACAACAGTTACTGAGTGTGGCTCAGTTTGCTCATATAGGTATCAGTCCACTACGCTATAACAAACTGTCCTATACGCTAAATTTAATGTATGGGGGGGGGCGGTTCGTTACTTTTCTTTTTGGTGGAGGGCTATTATTTCTTTTTATTCTCACCCTGTTTAGTGATGAACCTTACAATAGTGATGATGCTCTTTTTGCTTTAATAATGATAAGTCCGTCTTTTTTATGTTGGATGATTGGTTTTTTAGCAAAAAAACTAAACCCCGAGCTCCTTTACAGCACCAAGGACTACCGTGCCTGGTACCTCTGCCGTGAAAGTGGTCTGGTCACTCAATACCACCAAAAAAAGAAAAACCTGGTACTTCATGAAGCGCCTTTTAGCGAGATGGAGTGTTATCTGCACAGTACCCCATTGCCGAGCGGCCTGCTGCGTTACAACCTGGTACTGGCTCACTACAAAGATGACTGGGGTATTGATATGTCAGATTTTTACAAGCCTTCAGAGCTCTGGCAAGAGTGCGCGGCCAGCTGGGACTCTATGCAATACTTTATGGATGTCACTCAGCCTCTCTCGGATGACCCCAGCCACGAAGAGTTTCGCCATCTTGACCCGACGACAGCAGAATACGACAAAAAAACCAACCGTCCCAAGCATTACTGGCGGGATATGGATATGGAAACCTTTGAGAAACTAAAGCGGGAAAACGATACAAAACTGCGTAAGCGGTATAATCGTTGAGAACGAAATACAATTCGTGAATTAGAATTTCCATAATTCTTAATTGGTAAAATTATTAAGTTATAGCAATGGAATGTGCAATGAAAAATATGGTTAGGCTTTTTGTGTATAAATATTCGGTATTTATTATTTTGTTATGCCAGATTTCTCTACCAAACAGCATCTATGCATCTGAATTTATTAACCTTGGAGATAGCGTTAGCTGGGAAGCACTTAATGATCAGTTTGGTGAGCCAGCCCCTCTTAAAGAAGAGACGCAGATAGTGTTCTTTGCTAATAGTTTAGAAGGTATTGAACTTCTGGATCAGTTTATGGAAGAGGTAAATGAAGATGAATTAGAGAGTATGAAATGGCAGGTGGTATTAAACGTATATACCTATAGGGGTAAGATCCATAGCTTAAGTGATTATATTGAAGAAAAGGAGAAAGAATTGGGTTTGTTTTTTTTAAAGAGCAAACCTTATCCAGTGGCTATTGATTATATAGGTAAAGAAACTTCTTTCTTTAGTAGTCTAATAACAGAAAAAGGTTTGAGTGTTATCTTGATTTATAATGGTGCATTTGGCGGCGTTGGAGGGGGGCAGACGGTCGATGAGTTGAAGGAAGGTATTGAGAGAATTAAGAGTAGTAGGAAGTGGCTAGAAAAGAATGGATTTTAAAACCTTAGAAAGGCTAAACCGGTAAAGTAAAGAGAATCTGTGAATCGATATAACCAGTGAGCCAATAGCTCGTAATGTTCGTGAAAGAGTAAGTGATAGCTGGAGATTAGATGGAATTGATAGAGATGAAAACCAGGAAGTTGCTGCGCATACGTGTTTCCCCTACGATGAATAATGAGCGGTTTTCCGATAGTGGCCATACATCAATTAACAAGGAGTGTTTAACATGCCAAAAGCTGCGCGTTTAGGTGATATTGGGTCGGGTCATGGCTGTTTTCCGCCAACCCCGATAGTGGCTGGAAGTGGGGATGTCCTCATCGATGGTATCCCTGCTGCCCGGGTGGGGGATCCGCTCGCAGCGCACGGTTGTAGTAAATGTCCACCGCATGGACGGGCTATCGCGGCGGGTTCTTCAACAGTAATGATCAATGGTAAACCAGCTGCCAGGGTGGGGGATTCGATTAGTTGTGGCGGCTCTGTCGCCGCCGGTTCGGGCACTATTTCTATCGGCTGATCAGCTCTGTTGGTGCGTACTGAACAGATTTTTTTGGAGCTGTCGAATATCAGGGAATTTGAGCATTCAGTTACCTGATATTTCGGGGTCAGAGATCTTTGACCACTACATATCCGTCGATTATAAAAGCTCGTTTTTCTCGCGTATCCAGGGTGTTTCACCGGTCTGATCTTTGATGTCGGTAGACAGTGCGATGGCATCGATGTATTCAATCGGCTGTGCTGTGATGACGTTAAACCACTGGGTGAACTTCCCCTGGGTTCTGACTACACGGGTTTTTATATCAGGATACTTTTGCTGCCAGCGAGTGGCTGATTTTTTATTTTGAAAAGCGGCCAGCTGCAGTAGATAGTGGGTTTCAGGTTCCAGTGCTGGATTACTAAAATCTGCATTCTCAGACGTTAATTGCACCTCGGGAATCTGGTTGATTTTAAAATCAGCGTTCTCTGCCTTATCGTCTTTTGGCTCAAGATAAGCCAACTGCGCTGCAGGCTCTCTGAGCTGTACTTGTATCGGTATCTGTACCGGGGTTGCCGGTTTTACTTCGGCTGATTGGGCTTCTGTTGGGATAACGTTCTGTTGAGAGGTTACCTTGTGCTGCGCCTCAGCAAGGCTTGGTCGTTCAGTCGCAGACTGTTTTGCGAGCGCGCGCGGCGGTACTTTTTTAACACCGTTATTCTGTTGAGACTCCGGAGCCGTAAAGGCTAAAGCAGGATCTTTGAGTGTGGTTCTGAATCGTTTAATTGTTTCGCTGTCCGATGCGTTACAGTGCCAGTAGCGTTCGGAGGGTTGTTTGCGCTGGAAGCACTGGATAAACCAGTCTGCTACCTGTTGCTCATGGTAATAGTAATTATCGGGTCGAATTTCAACATTATAGGTGGATGAGGGCAGACGGGGAGGGCGCTCCGATGCGCTGCCTGCAACCGCAGTAATCATTGTGGCGAGCAATATCGTTGCTGGGTAAACCTTATCCATGGCTGACATCCTTATCTTTTCTGTTACGACCCTGGTGCATACAGTAATTAGCAATAATCAAGCCACCCTTAATTGAGCCTTTTTGATAAAATAACTGAGCAAAATCAGGTTAGTAGCGATAAGTTGCGCGCTTTATTTCTCACTTATAGTCAGTCGTTTCATAGCCCTTTGTTTTAATCGCTGGCTGCAGTAAACTCCGTGAAACAAAAGGACTGTCACGTTAAGGGAGTAAGAGAGATGCAGGGAGCAATGACGCCTATTAAAGAGATTCAGCTTGAGCAGATGACTCAGCTACGGGAGCGGTCTAAGACTGTTTCTGCTGTTCTGAATAAAGAACTTCAGACCTACCTGAAAACGATTACCCCCTTGTTTGCCCCCCGGAAAGTGTTGGGCGAATATATGCAGAGTGCATCCCGCGATAAAGTGGTCGGGGCTGAAAAGAATTTCTCTATTATCCTGGAAAATTATAAAGCGGTACTTCGGGATACCTTTGGACATAACGCTAAGTTATCTTCTCCTGTTCCTGCTATCCAGAATGAACTGGTGGCCGAACCCTGGGTTTATAGTGGCAACCTGGATGGTTCTATTCTGAGCTTCAGCTCGCCAGTGCGCTGGGTACTCAGTTACGACTGTAGTTATGATCTGCCCCGTCTTGTTTCGGAAAGGACGAAAGGGGAGCAGCCACACTTTGATTCAATCACTCCCTTTGTCCTTAATGCGCTGGTTATCTGGTTGCTACTTGAGAGCAGTCCGGGTCTTGTGCGCTTACTTGAGGGGCTGGGCTATAGCGTCTCCTTCGAAACACAACCAAAAATTGCCGGAGCGCTCCCCTTTGTTGTATTGACGTCCCCCGTACCCGCTTTTCGCCCGCCGGATGATCTGGTACGGATGGTGGCACAACTGTCAGGAGGCTCAAGTTTTGAAGAGATTATCGATGTCGATCAGATTGGCGTTATGACCAATCCTTTGCAGCTAAAGCTACAGGCGTTGTTAAGCGCCGAATGAGTTTGCGCAGTTGCTTTTGATTGCGCGGATAAATGCTCAGCTTATGGTGTTTGAGGTTATAGTGAATTTACTGAAAATCGTATAACTTGTTGTTTTATAATGCGTAATTATTTTATGGCTTAATCCGTGCTCTAACCTGGCAGGCTAACTACACTATCTAAGGAGAGAACAATGCCAACACCAGGTTATATGTCCATTGAGGGCGAAACTCAGGGTAATATCACTGAAGGCGCGAACAGCATGGAGTCCATGGGTAATCGCTATCAGGAAGGTCATGAAAATGAGATCACTGTTCAGGGGTTTTCCCACCAGATTATGATTCCTCGTGACCCACAAAGTGGTCAGCCAAGTGGGCAACGTGTCCATGATGCATTGGTTGTTTCTAAAATCTATGACAAATCTTCGCCAAAATTGTTTGAAGCACTGACCAGCGGTGAGCGTCTGCCTAGAATTGAGCTGAAATGGTTCCGTACCTCTATGACGGGCCAGCAGGAGCATTACTTCACTCATGTGCTGGAAGATGCCATGATCGTTGATATTAAGGCACATATGCCGAACTGTCAGGATCCGGCGATGGAACATTTCACTCACATGGAAGATGTTTCATTTACCTACCGTAAAATCAGCTGGACTCATGAAGTTGCCGGAACCTCGGGTTCTGATGACTGGCGTGTGCCGAAAGCCTGATCGTTTCTGCGTTCTGGATAAGAATAACCGACCTTCGGGTCGGTTTTTGTTTATCTATTGATCTGCAACCATTGCATTAAACAGGGCTTCTGGGGTTTAATTCAGCCTCGTTGAAAGGGAGTTCGTTATGTTCCAGGGATTAATGGAGCGATTTTGGCGGCAACTATTTGTGCTGCTTATCGCCACCTCATTTTTAAGTGGCTGCTCAACTGTTTCAGATATGCTATCTGATGATGAGCCGCCACCGCCTCCGCCAGAGCTTATTATATCTGTGATTGCTGATTCCGGTGTGAATCAGGATCTTGATGGCCGGCCTTCTCCGACAGTGCTGCGTATTTATCAGTTAGAAGACGATGCTTTGTTTAAAGAAAGTGATTTCTTTGCGCTGTATGATGCGGACAATTCCCTGTTAGCCGGTGATCTGTTACTACGTGACGAGATGGTGGTTAACCCGGGTGGATCGGCGCTTAAAAAAACACTGCTCGATGATGATACTGAGTTTGTGGGTGTACTCGCGGCATTTCAAAATACCGATAATGGTGTGATGAAAAAGGTCGTAGCAGTCAACGCTGAGAAAGATCAGTCAGTCCAGGTCCGGCTCAAAGATAACCAGCTGACACTGGTTCTGCTCGACTAACGATGTTTCTGAGTGTTTTTTAATATCTGATTTGGATTTTGATGTGGAGTCATGGAGTGACCAATAAAGTTATCTGGCATGAAGGGATGTTTCTTCGGCCGCAGCACTTTCAACAGTACGATCAGTACTTGCTGAAAGAGATCAACAATCGCACCCGTACGATCGCTCAGTTTAACTGGGGTTTTTCCCGCCTGAAGATAAATGAATCTAACTTAAAGATTGGTGAGCTATCTCTGGACGATTGTGCCGGGAGTTTTACCGATGGCACCTGTTTTGATATGCATACGGGGGATGCGCCACCACTACCTATCCTGGTTGATGATTCTATCTCTGATGCAGTGGTGTATCTGGCCATTCCACTTCAGCAGCAGGGTGTTGTTGAAGTCGGTAGCAACGATAATCGAAATAGCCTGGTCCGTTACTTGCCAAAGAGCGTTGAAGTTGCCGATATAGTGTCGTCCGAAAGTGAACGCACCAACATTCAGGTGGGTGAGCTACGTTTGCGGATGTTTGTTGAAGATGCCCGGCAAAACTCGGATAACCGGGTGCCGGATGGTTATACCCGGCTGGCGATTGCTCATATTGAAGAGGTCAAGGGAGGGCAGATCCGTTTGCGTCAGCAGTTTATCTCTCCTCTACAGAGTATCGGGGCGTCCGATCTACTGCTCAACTTTCTGACCGAATTACAGTCGATGTTGACCACCCGAGCCAGAGAGCTTGCTGCCCGGGTAAGCAGCTCTGGTGGTAAAGGAGGCGTTGCAGAAGTGACCGACTTTATGCTGCTGCAACTACTGAACCGTTTCGACCCCCTGCTGACCTTGTATCGACAGGTAATTGAGATGGCGCCGCTTGAACTCTATGAGCGACTGCTGCAGTTAACGGGTGAGCTGGCGACCTTTATGAAACCTGACAAACGTCCGATCGAATTTAACGAGTATCAGCAGGATAATCTGATTGAGACGTTCAGGCCGGTGATGGAGGAACTGAAAAGCTGCTTTGGCACTGTGCTGGAGCAGATTGCTGAAAGCATACCGTTATCCCCGTCGCAATACGGTATTCGTGCGGCAAGAATTCGGGATCGGGTATTATTAAAAAGTGCTGATTTTATCTTTGCTGTCAGTGCTCAGGTGGGACAGGAGAAGCTCAGAACTCAGTTCCCCCAGCAGATAAAGATTGGTCCTGTCGAACGTATCAGAGAGCTTATTACCAGCGCCCTGCCAGGGGTTCCTATCTCGCCGTTACCGGTTGCGCCACGTGAAATTCCTTATCATGCTGGCTTTACGTATTTTCAGCTCGATACCAGCCATGAAATCTGGAAAGAGCTGGATAAATCCGGCGGCATTGCTTTCCATATTGGAGGCGAGTTCCCAGGGCTTGAGTGCCAGTTCTGGGCCATTAAACGCAGATAAATAGTTGTTATCATGGATGATCAAACAGTAATACGCCCAATGCCGGGGGGGCGCAAACCCCGTACCAATGGAAACCGGGATCAGCAGCCTCCTCAACCTGCCCCTCGGCAGGCCCCGCCTCGAACTGAACATGTCGTCCCAGATCGGGGTTATCAGCATTCAGATCATCAAAGCGCTGCACCCCAATCAGCGCCGCTGCCGCCTTTAAGAAAGCGTGCTGCCGGTATGGATTATGAACCGGGTTATGACAGCCATTCAGGGGGGATTGGGCTACAGGGTGAAAACCCACTCTTGCAGCTGGTAACTCCGCTGTTGTCATTCTTAGGCAAAATACAGAATACGGTTGAATGTCCTGACTTGGATGAGTTTCACCGTTACGCACTGGATCAGATTCAATTATATGAGTCTCAGGCCTGGGGGTTACCCGGGGGGCGTGAGCATAATGACTATATCAGCTATCCGTTGTGTGCTTTGGTTGACGAAATTGTTCTGAATACTCCCTGGGGCAGCACCAGTCAATGGAGCAGTGAAAGTCTCTTGATTAGCCGCCATCAGGAGGCGTGGGGAGGTGAACGTTTTTTCTCCTATCTGGATGAGTTAATGAAGCGTCCTTCCAGCAATCTCGAATTGCTGGAATTTTACTTTGCCTGTTTATCACTGGGCTTCGAAGGTAAATATCGGCGCATGGCTAATGGCCGGCGTGAGTTAGATCGTCTGCGTAGTGAGCTTTATATTCTGATTAGTCGGCACCGCGACTATGAACCTGAAGGCTTATCGCCTAACTGGGAAGGGGTGTCCGATCGCCGTAGCGGTGTTGCTCGCTATGTCCCGTATTGGGTTATCTGGGTGTTCTTCCTGTTCATGCTAATGGGCGTATTCCTTGGCTTTATCTGGACGATTACCCAGCAATCCGATCAGGTGATGGAACAGTTTATAGGTATTGGTAATACAGCCGAGGTTGAAGTTACGCCGGTCAATATTGATCGATTGTCTGCCCCTATGTTGACGGTTGCAGAACCGGACTTATCCCCCGAGCAGCTGGATTACTTTGAACTGCTGGAACCGGTGCTGATTGAAGAGCTGGAATCAGGCACTGTTGAGCTGTTTGATGAGGGAAATCAGGTCCGGCTGCGGTTGAGACATACGGGGCTATTTCCTTCCGGCCAGGCTCACCTTTCAGCAGCATTCACCCCATTGATTGAGCGAATTGGTGTGCAGCTGAAAGGGGTGGGTAAGCCTATTGTTGTCGAGGGACATTCTGATAACGTGCCGATTTTTTCAGCACGATATCCTTCTAACTGGGCGTTATCTCAGGCTCGGGCTCAATCCGTTGGTGAAGTATTGCTGAGCCAGCTTGAAGGGGGCGTGATTCTGCGGGTAGAAGGTAAAGCGTCGAGTGAACCGCTGGTTGAGAATAACTCAAACCGGAACAAGGCACTGAACCGGCGCGTAGAGATTCTGCTGCGTAAATAGTTATTCAGTATTGAACCATTGTTTTAGTTCAGGGATTGACAGGAAAACACGTGAATAAATTAATCAGAATAATCACAAACCGGTGGTTTATTCAGGGAATCGGAATTCTCTGTCTGGCACTTCTAATCTGGTTTATCGGGCCACTGATTGCTATTGCTGAAAACTATTTTCTTGCCGGTGAATTTGCGCGATTACTGGCTATTGTTATAACGGTTCTGTGTTGGGTGGCGATCTCAGTGGCGTTGTTTTGGCGCCGTAAACGGAAAAATGAACAGCTTTTGGATGATCTGGGTAGTGAGCTTCAGACGGAGGCTTCAATAGCTGAAACCGCCCGGGAGGATGAGCAGGCAATTATCCGTGAACGGTTTGATGAAGCCCTTAGTGTATTGCGTTCAACGAAAGGGCGCTCGGGTAGAAAGGCCAATCTGTATGAGTTGCCCTGGTACATTATTATCGGGCCACCGGGATCGGGTAAAACCACCGCTTTAGTAAACTCGGGACTGAATTTCCCACTGGCCGATAAACTCGGCAGTGAGGCGATTCAGGGTATCGGAGGTACTCGTCACTGTGATTGGTGGTTTACCGATGATGCCGTTCTGATCGATACAGCGGGCCGTTTTACCACGCAGGACAGCCATGAATCTGTGGATAAAGCCGCCTGGCAGCAGTTTATGGATCTGTTGAAAAATAATCGTCCCCAACAGCCGGTTAATGGTGTTTTGGTGACGATGAGTATTGCTGACATCATGCAGCAATCAGAAGATGAGCGTGCGCTCTATGCGCAGACCATCCGCCGTCGTATTGATGAGCTGAATGAGCATTTAGGTATATCGGCGCCTGTCTATTTCACCTTTACTAAGTGCGATCTGATCTCTGGGTTTAGTGAGTTCTTTGGTAGTTATGACCGTGATGCCCGGGGGCAGGTTTGGGGAGAAACATTTCCACTGCCGGATAAGGGGCCGTCTGCGTTTGATATTGATGGCTATGCGACCCGGTTTGATAGCCTGACAGTGCGCATTGAACAGCAACTGATTGAGCGCATGTATCAGGAGCAGGACCCGGACAAACGCAGTCTTATTATGGGATTTCCAAGTCAGTTCGCAGGATTGAGGGATATTGTTTCAATCTTTCTCGGCGATATATTCAGTTCCAACCGCTACAACGAAGGGGCGCTGTTGCGCGGTGTTTACTTTACCAGTGGCACGCAGGCAGGTACTCCAATTGACCGCTTGTTGGGGGCCTTGACGCAAAGTTTTGGTTTTAGCAAAACAACGCTGGTGGGTGCCAGTGGGCGAGGTAAAAGCTACTTTCTCAAAGACCTGTTGCAACAGGTGATCTTTAGGGAAGCGGGTATTGCCGGAGTGGATCAGGGGCTGATACGCCGACGTCGTTGGCTGCAGCGATTTGCGATGGGTGGTGCTCTGGGGTTATTCCTGGCTGGTACGAGCCTGTTTAGCTGGTCCTATGTTAACAATGAGGGAAAAATCAACGCGCTGGTTGAGCTTAATACCCAGTTTGAATCACAGTCGGTACAGGTTCCACTGTCTGAAGCTGATTTTCTGGCGGTACTGCCTGAACTGAATACCCTGAGAGCTGCGACAAAGCTTTATGATGAAGTGGGCTTAGATCACCGTTTTGGTCTGAACCAGGGCCCGACGTTGACGGAAGGGGCGCGTTCGGCCTACTTGAAACAGCTACAAAATGCCTTTCTTCCCGTACTGGTCGCACGGATAGAAGAGTTGATTATTGCCAGCGATCCGAATCAGACTGACAGTCTCTATGAACTACTTAAAACCTACCTTATGTATGGCGGGGTGAAACCTTACGATGCTGAGCTTCTAACCACCTGGGCGATACTTGATTGGCAGGAAACTTACGCATTAGATGAGCAGACCGTTGCCGATCTTCAGGGGCATATGGATGTTTTAATGGAGCATGGCTTTCTGCCAGTAACGTTAAATCAGGATATTGTTTCCCAAGCGCGCCGCTACTTATCAAAAGACTCATTAGAGAAACAGGTGTATCAGGCAGTTAAACGGGAGTTGAGCCAGGAGCGCAAGTATGACCTTGCGTTGGACGAGGTGTTTGGACCCTATGCGTTTGATCTTTTCAAAAGTAGAAATGGTGCTGATCTGACTCGTTTCGTTATGCCCGGCGTCTTTACTAAACAGGGATTCTACACTTTGTTTCTGCCAAACAGTGCGAGTCTGTCTAAAGAATACATTGATAATAACTGGGTGATGGGAGAGCGCTATCAATCCCGTCACTATATGGACAGCGACGCCCTGCAGCGCAAAGTGTTGGGTCTCTATTACGATGATTTTATTCAGCACTGGGATGACATGATCAATGATATGACGATGCAGCGCCCGACGAATGCAGAAGAGAGTATTCGTCAGATCTCGGTCGCTGCCGGGTTGGATAGTCCGCTGCGCCATCTGGTGGAAACCCTGAATAAAGAGACAACGCTGAGTAAGCCGTTTTCAGCAAAGCAGGAGGAAAGTTCTGACCAGCTCGCCCGGGATGTTTCCAGTGTGAGTCAGGGGTTGGCGGTTAAGCAACAAAAGGTCAGTCGGTTGATGCGGAACGCAAAGAAAGCGGGCTTGTTGGACAATCTGGGGGGGGACCTGGGACAGCAGGTGGAACGTTATTATACCCCTTATTATAAATTGCTGGAGAAGCGCGGTAGTTCGTCATTGTTAGATCGTCTTAGCCGGGATCTGGCTGAGTTGAGCAACTATATGGATGATGCGGCTAACTCTTCTTTTTCCAGTACCGGCGCTATCGATGCGGTCCAGGGGCGTATCGCCCGGAATCAGGCCGATCCTCTGGCCAAGGTGAACAGCTATCAGGCCGATATGCCACAAATGATGCAGGGGTGGTTGGGAGCATTAGGTGCGCAAAACTGGTCGGTGGTTCTGGATAATACTAAAACAGAGTTGAATCAGTTGTGGCAATCCCAGGTTGTTTACGAGTGTAAGAACTTTTTGGAGGGTCGCTATCCGGTTAAATCTAATGCTCGTTCTGAAGTGACGCTGGAGGATTTTAGCCGTTTCTTCGGCCCGGATGGCACCTTAGATAGTTTTGTGAATACCTATCTGAAAGACTTTATCGATACTAAAGGTCGGATCTGGGTCGAACGGGAAGTGGATGGTCAGAAACTGGGGTTGGGTAAAGCGACACTTTCGCAACTGCAGAAAGCCAACGATATCAAGGAGACATTCTTCCGTAACAGTGAATTGTCAGTCCCCTTTGTTATGCGCCCCGTACGCTTGGATACAGATGCATCTAAGTTCTTCCTCAGTATTGGTTCTCAGGAGGTTATCTATCGTCACGGCCCACGTCGCTCCAGTGCGGTGACATGGCCCTCTCTGGATAGTGATACCGTTCGGCTGCGTTTCGAAAGCCTCAATGGCGATAGTAAATCCAGCACCGAAGAGGGGCCCTGGGCCTGGTTTCGATTGCTGAATCAATCGCAACTAAAGAGCACTGAGAATCGGGCCGTGTATGAAGTTAACTTCAGTGAGGGAGGGCTTAGTGCAACATATGAACTACGGGCTCGCAGTGTGATTAATCCATTTGCTGGTGATCTGTTGTCAGGTTTCCGCTGTCAGGATTCGCTGTGATATGAGCGTTGTTCAGAGTGGCTTCTATGGCAAGGTGCCCTGTAAAGGGGATTTTGTTAGCCGTGGGCTTAGCCGGGGGTGTATTACTAATCTGGATCGTTGGCTGCAGCAGGGGATGAGCAGTAGTAAAAACTATCTGGCTGAACGTTGGTCCGAGCTGTATATGGTGGCCCCGGTATGGCAGTTTTATCTATCGCCGGGGATTGTCGATAGCAACGGCTGGCTGGGGGTTTTTATTCCCAGTATTGATAGCGTGGGTCGAAAATTTCCATGTCTGCTTGCCGTGCCAGTGTTATCGCCGTTTATCTGCTTGAAGCAACTGGAAGATCAGGAAGAGTTGCTGATGCAGATTGAAGATTTGCTATTAGAATCACTGGGTGATGGTTTTGACTTCTCTCTGTTTTGTCGCCAGGTCAGTAATCTTCGGTTATTGCCAGCTTACCCTTCTGTTGATCTCTATAAAGCAGCAAAGCCGGTATCTAAAATGGTTAACCTTGAACAGCAGCGGGCTGACTATCGTCATCTGGATCTATTGTCTGAGTTTAGCCGGCCGTCGGTTTGGTGGAGTGAGGGATCAGACTCGATCGCTTCTCAGCTTTGGTTTGATGATGGTTTGCCGGATGCCGCGCAGTTTCGTTTTTATCTCGAAGGAATGTAAATGAATCTGAACCATGGAGTGGTTTATGTCGGATGATACGCAGCTACCTTCAAATAGAGTAAACAGTTATGCCATGACCGCTGTCGGTCATGTAAGAAAGCATAATGAGGACGCCTATTTAAGTCAGTCAGCACAGTGCCATTGGGCCGTTGCCGATGGTATGGGAGGGCATTCTGCCGGAGATGTAGCCAGCCAGTCGATTGTTGAAACGCTTGAAAATTTTGAACTCAGGCCAGAGTTTCCAGACGCTGTTGATCTGCTTGAAGATCTATTGCTGGAGACCAACAGAAAGCTGCGAAATCTGGCCGGTGAATCGCATAAAATCATCGGCTCAACCGTGGCTGGAGTTGTACTTCTTCCAGCTCATTATCTGATTTACTGGTGTGGCGATAGTCGGGTTTATCTATATCGAAATGGTGTGCTGGTTCAGGAAACGGTGGATCATACTTATACTCAGGAGCTGGTGGCTCAAGGGATGCTCACGCCTGAACAGGCATTAGTGCATCCAGAACGGAACGTTATTACCCGGGCAGTGGGTGCGTCAGACGAGCTATTCGTGGATATGGACATTCGTAACCTACAAGCCGGCGACCGCTTCCTGATCTGTAGTGATGGTTTAGATAAAGAACTCTCTGATACCGATATTGCCACTTTTATGGAACAACGTGATTTGCCACTGGATCAGCTGACACAACAGATGATGGATTGTTGTCTGGAACGGGGCGGTCGGGACAATATCACCCTTATTCTTATCGACAATTTAACCGCTGCCTGAATAAAGGAATGATCGCGCTTTTATGAAGGACTTTAAACAGCAGCTTAAACTGTATCTACAGGGACAGATCCAACGGGAGCAGTTATCGCAAACGATGGCTGTTCTGGTATCAGAGCAGCCGGAGCTGGCCGACAAAATTATTCAGGGCCTGCAGCAGATGGCAAGCCAACAGCTGATTAGCTCTGATGATCATAGTGAGTTGGTTGAGGTCATCAACCAGCACCGTACAGGAATAACGTCAGCTGCACTGGATGACGCGACGGTTGTCCGTTCAGAGCCCGATGATAAAACCGCTGTGCTGTTGCCGTCTGGCCAGGGTGTTTTGCCGCAAGGCGAAGATAAAACCCGGCTAACAGAATCGATACATGCGCCGTTGAGTCCTGCCACCGAAAACGGGGCGTTATCATCGGTATTGCATAATCAGGAGGACAGCAGCCGGATTAATTCGGCGGGCGCGGCCTCGCCTGCCCCAACGGTAACCAGTACTGGCACCAGTACGTCGCGTTGGAAGAAGCCCTTTGCCGAACATGCCACAGACGAGACAGCCATGGGCGTTGGCTCCGTCATTAAAGAGCGCTTCCGGTTAGTAGAGTTTATCGGTTGCGGGGGGATGGGTGATGTTTATAAAGCTGAAGATCAGCGTCGTCTCGATGCCCATGATCACGATTCTCTGGTTGCCATTAAAGTCCTGAATAAAACGTTTCGGGAGCACCCGGAGTCACTTCGCTCACTGCAGCGTGAAGCGCGGAAGACTCAAAATCTTGCCCACCCGAATATTGTTAATGTATTTGATTTTGATCGGGATCGGGATAATGTCTTTATGACGATGGAGCTGATGCAGGGAGCTCCGTTGAGTACGGTTATTAAAGCAAATCCTGCCGGGCTATCGCTCGATAGAGTACTGGAATACGTTGCTGGTATGGCAGGTGCGCTGGGATATGCTCATCAACAGGGTATTGTTCATTCAGACTTTAAACCCAGTAATGTTTTTCTGAATAATGGCCAGATTAAAGTGTTCGATTTTGGCATTGCACGCGCGGCTAAATCTGCAGCGGCACCGGAAGACAGTTTCGATGCCGGAGATCTGGGGGCTCTGACACCCAGTTATGCATCACCTGCCATGTTAGATGGGGCTGCAACGGTTGATGCCAGAGATGATCTGTATGCCCTGGGTTGTATCATTTATGAATTGGTTTGTGGCAAACATCCATTTATCCGCAATGGAAAAAAAGTTCCCGCCGATGAGGCCCGGTTAGCAGGCATGAAAATGGTGGAGCTTAAACAGCTCAACCGAAATCAGAATAAAGCTCTCCGGCAGTTACTGGCCTTTGATGAACAGCAACGGACCGCCAGTGTTGAGACCTTTCTTCAGCAGTTTTTGCCGCAGCATCAGCGTCACGGCTTAGTAAGCCGGTGGTATGTCTGGGTGATGATGCTGTTGTTTGTCTGCGGTATTGCATACTTTCCGTTGCTAAATTTATTGCATCAACGTCAGATTGACGATTTTGTTGATGATCTGAAAAATCGGAATAATGAGGCGGTGAAGGCGTGGCTGGATAAGATCCAGTCGATGGAGACTGAGCAGCAAAACACGTTTTACAATGATACTCAGGTTAAACGTGAGTTAACCCGGTATTTTCTTAATCAGGTGGCTGAAAATGCTGATGCCGATGCTTATAACCAAGCGCAGCAGTTGGCCGATAGAGCGCTACAGATTTATGAAGATTCCCGCCGTCTGTCCGATAAACAGGAACAACTGACCAAGCAGAAAGCTGAGCGGCTGAATGTTCTGAATAATGAGCTGAACAGAGCTCTGGAATTGCCAACAACGGCGTTTGTTACCGCTTTGATAGAGCTGAAAGCTTTACTGGCCAGTATTCGGCGTGTTGATGCCGGCAGTGCAATGCTGGGTGATGCCCGTATTCCGGTTAAATTGGCTGAAACGATGGTTGAACTGATCGATCTGCATCAGTTTAGTTCAGCGCAACAGGTGGGGCAGGTGGCCATGGAACTGTTTCCCGATAATCAGGAATTAAATAACACGACTCGGAAGCTCGAGTTGGAAAGACTACGCTTCAACCGGGCAACCCGGATTAGTGAACTACAACGGCAGCTGAACAGTGAGTCACTGAATAATCTGGATAATTATACTGATGTGCTACCGGTTATAAAGGAACTACAACAGCTTGAACCAGGTAATGACAGGTTAAATCAGTTGCAACAACAGCTCTCCAGGTTATTGGTTGACGAGCAACAACGCTTTATCGATGCCCACGCCTGGCAAGAGGCCGAAGACCTTCTGGTACCCTTTGTCGGGGTTCTCATTCCTGCGGATCTTGTCGGCATGGAGCTGACGCTGAAGCAATCACAGGAGCAATATCAGCGTTTTATTGATGAGCAGGTCGCGGGTATTGATGCAGATATTCTCGAGCAACGGCTTGAGAGTGCTGAGCAAAAAATTGTCCGACTTAAGCCCACTATTGCTGATCAGCGAACCATTATCGCAGTGTCTGATCGGCTGGCATCGGCCTGGATTAAACAATCCCGAAGCGAGCGAGATCAACATAACTGGGAGGCGTCTTCTGCAGCGCTGGCGCGGATCGTTACCCTTGACGTCAGTCCGGAACTGCAACAGACCATAGCTTACGAGCAGCAGCATCTGGAACAGGTAAAGCAGATGACGGAACAGGAGCTGGCAGCTTCGGTGTTAGCCGGAGAGAATTCGGCAAGGCAGGCAGAGCTGCAGACGCTTCAGTCTGAACTTGCAAGTTTGCTGGAGTCCGTCGAATTATCGGATAGTACAACCCGTAAAGCACTGAGCTTACTTGATCGAATTGATGTTCTCAAAGGGGATCAAGTTATCGTCACGCAAGGCCGGAAGCGTATGGTTCAGCGTTACACGGAACAAGCCGTTGCTGCTGCCGATTCGGATGTTATCGGGGCTATCGGTATTCTGCAGGACGGTAAACGCCTGCTTCCCGAAAGTTCTGAAATTACCGATCTGCTAGCTAAGTTACAGGCTCGTCAGGAGAGTGTGTCTGAACAGGAAAAAGTTGCACAGCTTGAATCTCTGAAACAGCAGCTTGATCAGTTATTAACTGACCCTGAGGTTACCCCCGAATGGGAGAAACGTGTGGTGACGTTGTTATCCAGGCTAAAAATTGAGCAGAATGACCCTGCGTATATTCAGGGCATTAACACCCGCCTTGCTATTGCCTATGACGGAGAAGCTAAGCGCCTGACCAGGCTGAATGACTTTGACGCGGCCAGAGACTTTCTGCAGCGTGCTGCACAGTATGATTCAAGTCTCGGTACTTTGAATGCAACGGATGAGGGGATCTCTGAGGCAGAAATCTTGTTTCAACAGGAGCAGGCTGAACGTAAGAGTGAGGCACTTATCAGTGGTTTGAAGCAAACGTTTGATACTCAAATTCAGGCTAATGATCTGAGTGCTGCCCGGCAAACTTTCACGCGTCTGAAAAGTGAACTGGGAGAGGGGGACTCTTTTGTCACTCAGCAGGCACCAAAGACGTTCCAGGCGGTATACCTTCGCCTGGCAGATCAACTCGCCGCCCGTAAACGTTTTTCTCAGGCCGAGAAACTGATGCTAAGCGCCCGGGATCTGCTTGCGGATCCAGAGATTGTCGATCAGCGAATAGCTGAGTATCAGAACGGTGCGCGTTTATATCATGTTACACAAGCAATCAAGAAGCCTGATATTGACAGAGTCGTCAAAGCGGCGGGCTTATTGTCAGAGTTGCAGCCGCAGTTGAACGCAGAAAAATACCAACAGCTGAGTCGAGATTTGCAAGATGCTGTGATCGGTCAGGTTAATAGTTTAATGGCCCGATCTCCTGTTCAGGCAAACCAGCTACTCCAGACGGCGCAACAGTTATTCCCTGAGAATCGTTCGTTGCAGCAATTAAAACTAAGCACTGTAAAACCAAGTACGTCAAGGCAAACTGCCCCGAAGCCTGCAAGTTCTACTTTATCTAATCAGAACGCAGGTAACGCAAACAGGAGCTCAGATCAGGAGTCTTCTGACGTATCAGTGCCCAAACCAGACTCAGTTGCTCGGATAGCGTCAGATCGTATTTGTACTGCTGGTCTGGCCGGCAAAGGGATACGTTCTGCGGCGGTATGCTGGGATATGCTAACTGAAAAGAGCAAGGCTCCTTTTATGATTGTTGTCCCTGGAAGTAGCCGTTCATATGCGATCAGTAAATTCGAAATATCCCGCAACGACTATAACCAGTACTGTAAATTATCAGGGAGTTGCAGTGCCGTTGGTGGGGCTCAAAAGCTTCCCATAACCGGCTTGAATCAGGCACAGATAGATAAATATATAGCATGGTTAAGTAGCACGACCGGTTATCAGTATCACTTACCGAGTAAAGATCAATGGGTGCACGCAGCGAAAGCGACGGGTGGTAACCAACCACAAAACTATAACTGCCGGTTATCACGCGGTGCTCAGATTCTAAAAGGGCGTGATCTTGTGAGCGTGCAGCAGGGCAGGCCTAATGCCTGGGGGTTGGTGAACTACCTTGGGAATGCCCAGGAATTGGTGAAAAGCGGGTCGGGCCTTGAGGCAGTGGGTGGCAGTTACAGGGTGAAAATGTCGGACTGTTCTGTTTCGTTATCGGTTTCTGTAAGCGGGATTACGGATAAGGCGACCGGATTTCGCCTAGTCAGAGAGCTTTAATGGAGATCTCGAATGGAGAGGGTTATGAGTCGGAGTTTATATGAACTGTGTCGCCGTTATTCTGATGGGGAACTGGAAATAAGCGAGTATCGACGTCAACGACGACAGTTTATTAATTCAATAATTAAAAGCGGTGATCAGACTCAGCCGCTAAGTGATTTGTTTGTTACGGATGTGACGCAGCCAAAGCGAACTATGCCGGTAGCGCCAGCGGTCAACAATACGTCAACATTGAATCCCTCTATTGGAATGGGTACTCAAAGTGCTAAGCCAGAACAGGAAAACAACGGGCGAAAAGGTTGGATTGCTGGTTTATGCCTGCTGCTATTGATTGCTAGTATATCCGTTTGGCGCTTCGGGGGCGTAACAGAGCGAGAGCTGCCAGTAGATAACCGGGGTATTGTTACTGAGGATACAACGCCGCGACCGCTATTAGTGAATATGTACCTGTTACTCGAACAAGAGCGGTGGACGGTTGCCGATATAGATAGCTATCTAGCGTTGCTGAAAGAAAGGTCCGTTGCAGATGATGATTTATTGCATTCAGACAGCCGTTATCATCAATTTCTGGACTCCATCCATATCTATCAGGCCCTGGCCGAAGCCGATCAGGATAAACCGATGGTTGATAAACTCCGGCAGATGGAGCAGGCGTTACGAGATTAAAGGGCCCGGGAGCTTAGAAACAGGATAATGATACGGCTGATCAGAATCGGATGATTTGTGAGTCTGAACTCTGGAAATTATAGGGCTACGATCCTGATTAGATAGCAATATACCCACTTTGGGTTTATTGCGCTTGCTATAGCCTCAGACTAATATTATTAACCGCTTGTTTTATAAGGATTAGTTTTTTCAAAACACTTTAATTACTTGCTAATGGCTTGATTTATAACAAAAACCCAACTTGGGTAGTGGTTTTCTGTTCATCCTCAATCTCTATTCGTAAACTTTAGTTGTGTCATGGCTTGGGGCATAGATTGAAAGTATCAGGGAACGATAGCTAGATAGTTTCAGGGAACGCCATAACAGTGGGGGGTGCTCATCTTCGTTTAGAGGTTAAGAAGATGAAAACTTTAAGCATACTCTTTGTAGCTGTATTACTGGCTGGGTGTGCGTCACACAGATCCCAATATAATGCCTGGCAAGAAGGTGTTGATTTGGGGAATGCACAGTCAGGTAGATGCGCTGTCGCTGCTTCTGTCATGATGGAAAAGCGTAGTGCTTCTGATTTCAGTTTACTTCGGTCATATATTAGATTCACTGACGAAGAGATAAAAATTGGCTTTTTCCGGCGGGCTCGCTGTATTCCTAAACGAGAGATGTGGTAACTGCCGCTGAGAGAATTTTTAGCCATCTGTATCAGCTTTATATAGTGCTTCATTTATTTGAAGTAGGTGGTTCTTATAACTTCAGTAAGTCTACAGGTTGGCTATTGTTTTCTAAGGCGTCGTAAGTTCTGTTATCTAGCTCACTCGCTTAATGAGTCGTACATGGATCAAGTCATATAGGCTTTAGCAATCGGTTATCTTACGGACTGTTGGGCGTTTTTTCATTTTACATAATGTTGAAATGAACCCTCATGGCAGTGACGGCTAAAGGTTAATTTGTTACCTTATAACAAATTAACCAGCTGCAGACTTTATTGATGTTCAGTCAGATCCCCACCAATATCATCACCGGATTTCTCGGTGTCGGTAAAACAACCGCAATTCAGTATCTCCTTGCGAATAAACCTGAAAATGAACGCTGGGCTGTGTTGGTCAATGAGTTTGGCGAAGTGGGTATTGATGCCGGACTGATGAACAATGAAAGTGAAGTTCCCGGTGTTTTTATAAAAGAGCTGCCCGGTGGTTGCATGTGTTGTACTGCCGGGGTACCAATGCAGATCGCACTAAATCAACTGATTCGCCAGTCACGACCTGATCGTTTGCTGATCGAACCGACTGGATTAGGTCACCCTAAAGAGGTCGTTGAAACGCTTCGGCAGCCAGAATATTCCGGCGTCTTGGATCTGCGTTGCACTATTACACTGGTTGATATTCGTAAGCTCAGGGACAATCGATATACCAGTCATGAAACTTTCAACCAGCAGCTACAGGTCGCTGATCTGATCGTAGCGAATAAAACTGATCTCTACACTGCGAGTGCTATACCTGAGTTGGAAGAGTATCTCTCTGGGCATTCCATTAACACACCGGTAGAAAGTTGTAGTAATGGTCAGTTAAAACTCGATTGGCTGGATCAGCCCTCAGGCTTTACATTGACCGTTAAGACTAAAGAAAAGGCTGCACATTTTCATGATCATTCACTTGAAGAAGATGTTTTCCCAGAGAGTGGCTTTCTGCGTAAAGATAACAAAGGAGAGGGCTATAGCAGTAGTGGCTGGATTTTTAGCCCGGAATTTGAATTCGATTTTGCCAGACTAGAGTTGTTATTGACAGGTATCACGGCCGAGAGACTTAAAGCGGTCTTTATCACGGACGAGGGCATATATGCCTTTAATCTGGCGGACTCCATACTGAAAGTTCAAGCATTGGATGAAGTGATGGACAGTCGAATTGAAGTCATCGGTGAGACGCCTGCCAATTGGACCGGACTTGAGGCGCAGTTGCTTGCCATGGCGACCCGATGTTAGACCTCCTGAGTGTCTCGGGTTGGCGCGGCAATATCTAACAGAGGCGCCGCATCGAGTGATTCTGCGTCCATCATTCCTGCTACGTCTTGCAGAGCCGCGAGTATCTGTTGCTGTTGTGTTGAGCCGAGATTATCAAAACGATTGATAAATGATTCATGTAACAATGAAGGCACAGTATCCAGTACCTCATTACCTTGTGTGGTCAGTCGGGCATTGACGATACGACGGTCGGTATTACTACGAATCCGCTCGACCAGCTGGCGTTCCTCCAGTCGATTCATAATAGTTGAAACGGTTGCCTGACTAAGGGATACATTGTCCGAGATGCGTTTGACGGTGACATCCCCCAATTCCTGGATTGCACGTAACACCATCACTTGCGGAATTGTTAAGCCGCAGGCCTTCACAACCCGCTTTGATTGCAGGTCGGTTGCGCGGATGATCTTCCTTAATTCAATGAGAACATCCTGCCAGCAGGGAGCGTTGTCTGTCATGGGATTTCTATACTCTGGTTAATATCTGAACCATTGAAACTTCGGCTATTCAATCATCTCAAAAAGCTGGGCGAGTATAGCCCAGACTAGTAGTAGCTGAAATAGATCGAAATTAGTTTGAGTTCTAAATATTAGAAGACTAATATATTCAGATCAAATTATATTAGATTAATTTTTAGTAGATTAAATTAACTTGGAGATGTCATGAGGAAACTGATAGCTGCTTCTGCAATGCTACTGGCTGTAGGTCAGGTACAAGCTGCGGACGAGTGCGGAAAAGTAACCATTGCGGACATGAACTGGAGTTCAGCCACACTGATTGCCAATGTTGATAAATTTATTCTGGAACATGGCTACGGTTGTGAAGCTGAATTGGTGCCTGGCGATACAATGCCGACGGGTACCTCTATGATTGAAAAGAATGAGCCGGATATCGCGCCTGAGATGTGGAGTAACTCCATGAAGGATGCGCTGGATAAAGGTGTTGCTGAGAAGCGTCTTCGCTACGCCGGTAATTCCCTGTCCGATGGTGGTGAAGAAGGTTTTTGGGTACCGGAGTATCTGGTTAAGAAATACCCTGAGCTGGCCACCATTGAAGGTGTAAAGAAACACGCTAAGCTGTTTACTCATCCGGAAGATGATACGAAGTCTGCTTTTTACGGTTGTCCTGCAGGCTGGAACTGTCAGATTTCTGCCGGAAACCTGTTTAATGCAATGAACCTGGCAGATTCAGGTTTTGAGATGATTGATCCAGGTTCAGGCGCTGGCCTTGCCGGTTCTATTGCTAAGGCATTCACTCGTGAAGAAGCTTGGTTTGGTTACTACTGGGCGCCAACCGCTGTACTGGGTAAGTACAAAATGGTGAAAGTAGACTTTGGCACCGGTGTTGATAAGGACGAGTTCGTTAACTGTACCTCTGCCGAAGACTGTGAAGATCCAAAGCCAACAATGTACCCACCGTCGGTTGTACAAACAGTGACCATTGAAGATTTTGCTGCTAAGTCGCCAATGGCGTATGACTATGTAGCGAATCGCTCCTTTACCAATAGTCAGATGAATGGCTTGCTTGCCTGGATGGAAGATAACCAGGCTGATGGTGAAGTTGCTGCGGAACATTTCCTGACTGAGTATGAAGCGAGCTGGACTGCCTGGGTAAGCCCTGAAGTAGCCGCTAAAGTTAAAGCTGCTCTTCAGTGAGTTATCGCTAAATCGTGTTAAGAATAGCCCGGTTATCCACAGGTAACCGGGCTTTGTTGTGTTTAACGAATTGTATTTAAAGAAACGTAGTTTGCAGAGGTGTTGTTTGCAGAGGCGTTGTTTGAAAGGGGTGTTGTATGGCTGAAACAAGCTGGTTGAGTGAAATTCCTCAGCTGAGCCGGGGTGAACTGCGGGATATCCGTAAAGGCCTTGATGGTATTTACCGGGACTTTTCCCGGGAGTACGGTGAAACAATAGAAGCGTTGTTTGATCCGCTGCTTGCGTTTCTGGTGTGGTTTGAGAAGTTGTTACTGGCGAGTCCATGGTTTGTAATTATCGCCGTTATTGCTGCTCTGGCATGGGTAGCCAGCCGTTCCTGGAAACTCGTTCTGGGGGTTGTAGTCTCATTCTTTATGATCGGCTACTTCGGTATGTGGGACGATACCATGCGCACCATGAGTATCATTCTTGTGTGTACCTTGATGGCCATAGCGCTCGGGGTTCCCATTGGTATTGCGATGGCCCGCTCTGACCGAATTCAATCAACAGTCACGCCGATGCTCGACATTATGCAGACCATGCCTGCATTTGTTTATCTGATACCCGTAGTGATGTTGCTGGGTATTGGTAAGATTCCGGGTGTTATCGCGGTAATCATTTATGCGATACCCCCGGTGATTCGCTTAACCAACCTGGGTATCAGGCTGGTGGATAAAGATGTACTGGAGGCCGCAACCGCTTATGGTGCCAGTCCGATACAGCGGTTGATGGGCGTGCAGCTGCCTCTGGCGATGCCGACCATTATGGCCGGTATTAACCAGACCATTATGATGGCGTTGTCGATGGTGGTAATCGCTTCGATGATCGGCGTGAAAGGTTTGGGGCAGCCTGTATTGAAATCAATTACTAATCAGTACTTTACCCTGGGTCTTTTGAATGGCTTGGCGATTGTTGCGCTGGCGATTATCTTTGACCGGGTATCACAGGCGTATGCGAAACGGAGTCAACAGCATATGGAGGGTCTGGAAAATGGCTGAGCCAGTTCAAGATCAACAGGCACTGATTCGGATTGAAGGCTTGTATAAGCTGTTTGGTAGTAATCCGCAGAAGCACATGCCGCTGGTACATCAGGGCAAGAGTAAGGATGAAATCCTTGCCGCTACCGGGCACACCCTGGGTCTGAAAGACATCAACATGACCATTAATAAGGGTGAGATTTTTGTCATCATGGGGTTATCCGGCTCGGGTAAATCCACCCTGATTCGTCACTTCAATCGCTTGATTGACCCTACGGAAGGGGTGATCGAAATCGAAGGCACTGATGTGATGAAGTTGGGCGACAAGGAGTTGCAGAACTTCCGTCGTCATAAGATGTCCATGGTCTTCCAGCGTTTCGGTTTGTTACCGCATAACACGGTTGTGGATAATGTTGCTTACGGCTTGTCGATACAGGGTGTCAGCAAAAGTGAAAGCAAAGCAAAAGCTAAAGAGTGGCTGGAAACGGTAGGCCTGGCAGGCTATGAAGAACAGTATCCTGCGCAACTCTCCGGTGGTCAGCAACAGCGTGTTGGCCTGGCACGAGCATTGTGTACCGACGCAGAAATCCTGTTGATGGATGAAGCCTTTTCCGCACTGGATCCTTTGATTCGTTCTGAGATGCAGGATCAGCTTATTGAGCTGCAGGAAAAACTGCACAAGACTATCATTTTTATTACTCATGACTTGGATGAAGCACTGCGTATCGGTGACCGGATTGCGATCCTGAAAGATGGTGAGATGGTACAGCAGGGTGAGCCAGAAGATATCTTGCTCAATCCTGCGACAGATTATGTAGAAGCGTTTGTTCGTGATGTAAACCGGGCCCGGGCGCT
The DNA here is from genome assembly GCF_016592435.1 of Amphritea japonica ATCC BAA-1530. Taxonomy (NCBI): domain Bacteria; kingdom Pseudomonadati; phylum Pseudomonadota; class Gammaproteobacteria; order Oceanospirillales; family Oceanospirillaceae; genus Amphritea; species Amphritea japonica. Next base: position 791,193 of record NZ_AP014545.1, read on the forward strand.
GACGGTTGAGACCGTCATGAAAGATCCTGCTTATCGGATTACTGCTGATACGATAGAAGAAGCGTTGAAACAGATGCGCGGCTTCAAAGAGGATTACGGTTATTACGTTAATGATGACGGATATCAGGGGGTTGTTACAGAAGAGGCGTTGCAGGAAGCTTATGCGGAAGACAATGCTGCTGAAATGACTGTTGAATGCTGTGAAGAGCTGGATGCAATCTCGCCCGATGCGGTACTGGAAACGGTCATTCCTGACACGCTGAACTCTGAGTATTCATTACCTGTAGTGGATGATGACGGGCAATATACCGGCAGACTCTCGCGGAGTACCCTGGCAGAAGTACTGGGGAATGAATCACCTGATGCTGAGTTGGTAGATGAGGCTGAGAGGAAGGCGGGATAGCTCGTAAGTGGCTAGAACGTCGCTTCGCGACTTGCTCGCGGCTAGACGAAAAACTTCGTTTTTCTTGCTAGAACAAGTACTTTTAAAACCGCCGTAAGGCGGTTTTTTGTTAATGATCAGTATCATTTAGTGATACAGCTATTACCGCTTTTTTAGCTACGGCTTTACGTATTTGAATATTGTTAATGATTGAGACTAAGACAAAACTCAGCAGCATCAGTAAGAACCAGGAGCTGAGTTTTGCTATTGATACCATCTGCCATTCATCGGCCTGATTTGGGTAGATCCAGACGTTGGTGTAAGTGGCAATGTTTTCAGCAAACCAGATGAATAGGGCCACCAGAAACCATCCGAGCAGGATTGGCATTTTGCGGTGTGTATTGATAACCCTGAAGTAGATGTCTGTCTTATAAAAAAGAAGTATTGTGGCAGCCAAGAGTACCCATCTCAGGTCCCATATATAGTGATGGGTAAAGAAGTTCGCATAAATTAAGCTAACCAGCAAAATAGTTGCCAGCCTGGGCGGGTAATAAGAGTACTCAAACTCAAAGATGCGCCAGACTCTGGCGATGTAACTTCCTACGGCGCTATACATAAATCCGGTGAACAGGGGCACGTTGCCGATGCCAAAAAAATAGGCTTCAGGGTAGGTCCATGAACCAATGGCATCTGATGTTTTAAATAGCTCCATAATTGTGGCAACGAGATGAAAAACAATAATAACAACAGACTCTCGAGCTGTTTCAAATTTGAAAGCCAATAGAAAAACTTGAAAAGCGATGGCTGACAAGAAGATGAAATCATAGCGATGGATACTATCTAGCGGATACCAGAAGCTGGTTGCAATCATCACCGCCAGGAGAAAACCACCAAATATACAGGCGTTCGCTTGTTTTAGGCCAAAAAGCCATAGTTCATGAGTAAAGGTTTTTATCTTCAATTGATGAATCTCTTTTTTTATCGAGCAAGCGGCGAAGCCTTGTCGAGCCACGAGCAAGTTGAGAAGCGACGTCTAGCAACTTATCCAAGCCAACCCGTGAAACCTTTATAAATAACAAAAATCGCCGATACGGCCGATACGGTAAGCAATACCGGTTTAGCGCTATCGGCGCGAATTTTCCCATCGACTTTATGGGCCAGCCAAAAACCGATCAATACGCCGGGTAGCATTTTCAGGCTAAGCATCGCTATATCCGCATCGATATTTCCTTGCTGAACTAAGGCGAGGATAGAGAAGGGTGTGCCGATCATAAAGAACGCGGCGAGTTCGTTACGGATGGTGATGCGGTTTTGTTCCTGATACACCAGCGCCATGGGTGGGCCACCCACTGAGGTTGCCGTGCCGATCAATCCTGAGAAGAATCCTGCAATGATCAGGCTGAGCTTTGTTGTCTGTACTCGAAAAACTTTCCAGGTCAGTAACACAGCTAATAGGAGTGTGATACCAAATAGCAGGCTCAGGCTCCAGGCGGGAATAGAGACTAGTAGCAGCGCCCCAAACCATGCGCCGGGCAGACGAGCGATGATTGCCGGGGTTATTCTGCGCCAACTTAACTCGCCTTGATTTTTCATCAGGGTCAGCCTTGATACGACCAGAACCGATAAGCTAGTCCCCAGAATCAGAACTGGGCCGGGCACATAGGAAGGGTTGATCAGAAAAAGCAGTGGGGCCGCAACTAAACCAAAGCCGATGCCAAACCAGGTTTGCATGACGATACCGCAGGTCACAATCAGCAATGCCAGGAGTTCGGGTTGGGTGTAGAGCATGTAGGAATAGAGTCCGTAATAGTGGCTAGGCGAGCCTGGAGCATACCCCGCAGCTCAAAATGGCACTAGCAGAAATTCAGCCTACAACGTTTATTGTTATGAATACTACTGTGCGAATAAAGAAAAGCATCTAGCGACTAGCAAGGGAACGAAGTTCCCGTCCAGTAAGTCACGTAGCGACGTCTGGCTGTATTAATCTGAGAAGGTTTTATTTACTGCCGTCGTGTATGTAAAAAAAGACCCCGTTTCCGGTGGTGCTAACCAGAAGCAGGGTCGTTTGTATCAAGTGATATCGCTACACCTCTATAGTACCGATAGCACCTAATTTTTGTGGTGATTAATTGCTAACCTCAGCGGCCACCTGCGCCCTGGCGGGACCGCTCGTTGTTCTCGACCAGTACGCCTTCACCGATTTTGTTGATTTGAGCCCAGAGCGCTTCATCGATATCGATACCGTTATCAACGCTGTATTCTTTGTTCAATTCAACCTGCTTAGCACTGATATAGCGCGCATTCTGGTTGCCTTTTGAGCGCTGCAGAGACGAAGTGAGGTCGACGCGGGAGCTACAGATAATAGTCAGTGCCTGCTTATCTTCTTCATTAGAAGACAGCGTGGTCGTGGCTTCGCTATAACTCGGGTAACGTTCACCGGCTTTGATGGCAGCGGTATGCTCGGTAACCGTTTGGCTACCGTTCTGCCAGTAGGCTGCAACACTGATGCCCCGACGACCGCAATCGGTCAGTGCTTTGAGAATAAACATCCGGTTATGACAGTTATGTACCGTCACGGTTGCAATCCCATTCTCCAGCGCCTTAGCATGTGCCAGATCGACAGAGGCTGCAATACAGTTTAATGCGCTGCGGCCGTTGCTATCGATAATTGCTGATGTGCTGTCTTCATAGATAACAGAGCTTGCCTCTTTTGTGCTGTCTTCGCCGATAAAAGGTAATGCCCGTTCTAATTCGCTCAGACCGTTAAGTCCGTGCTTTTCCAGCCATAGAATCATATTAGCAGCATCTTCATAGTTACCTACAAAGTAACCAGTGGCTTCAAAGCAGCGTCGCAGAGCGGCTTTTAGTTCGATCATAGAGACATGCATCAGAATTCTCCTTGCTGCTGTGGTGCCAGAGGCATAAACCAGTCGTCGTTGAATGTTTTGCCTATATCTTCCAGAAGCGGAGCGCCCTGGAACATCGTGTTACGAACCCAGAGTTTGGATCGTGGATCAAACTTACCGACACCAAAGAATGCCAGTTTGGCACGCAAAAGGTGCATCGGTAGGATTTCACGATCCAACAGGTTTGCCTGAATATCACCGTAGATACAGCGATTCATGCTTTGAATACGACGTACGATTCCACGAAGCTTGGGTTGTGCAACCATAAAGCGGGCAGTGCTGTGTTCTGGGTTCTCTGCCATATATTCAGAGAGCTGGTCGTAGCATCTGCGTACGGCATAAGCGACACCCAGAGCCATCTCTTTATCTTTACCATCTTCGTCACGGGCATTACCCAGACGCGGCTCCATCTTCTCCTCAGAACGGTACCAGAACGTATCTTTGGCGCCTTCAGCTGCGAAGTCGAAACTGAGTGCCCATTGATAGCGGTCTTCGATCACTTGCTTTAATTCTTGTAGTGGCATTATCGGATCAAGATCCTGAAACTCTTCTGCCGTATGATAATCTTCCAGGTCGTCGACCAACTCTGGATAGAGTTCCAGCATCACAGACACCAGCATTTCCTGTCCCTGTAGCGAGCAGTTCTTCTCACTCCACTGCAATAAGGTTTCCCAGCTGTCGAAGCCGTTTCGGGTATGTTCGCGAATCGCGTCCAGATCTTTCAGTACCTGTTGGTTGTTGGCTGTTTGCCAATCATCTTCGGTTACGGTTTCTGCGGTATGGACTGCGCAGCGTTCCAGTAATTCAGGGAACTGCTGTTGGATGCGATGATTGATATTGCCTAATACGCGGACCCTTGCCAGTGCCAGCTCTCGCATCTCCACCCATTGGTTGATCAATAACGGATGGTTGATCAGATAAGGGGCCATGCCCAGACCGGTTGAGTTGCCAATACCGAAGAAACGTTTGATCTCAGGCAGCATCGGGTTATAGCTTTCCGGCGCTTTGTGTTGGGCGATATGTTCTGCCTGTAGCAGGCTGAAGTTACGCAGCATTAAGCAGACAAACATCTCCGCTGCAAAGGGGCGGGCAAAGTCGGCATGACGGCTGGCTACTTTTTCCCAGTCGGCCATACCCAGTTTTCCGCTGCCGTATACGGCGGTGGTCCGGTACAGATAACCGACTTTAGCAATCTGTGCCACATCTGGCTGTTTGCTGTTGGCCAGCTGATCAACAACATAGTCAAAGTTACGGGCACTACGGTTGGCACGTGACAGAACAAATACCCGGGCATCAACTCTTCCGGCTTCTTGTTTAGGCACGTTCTGACGTAGTTTTTCCAGATAAAGATCATCAACTTCACCATCAACCAGGGCCATAGTCAGGTCCCACTTGGTAGCAATGACCCGATCGTTTCGTTCGTCTGGAGACAGATAATCGGAAAATAATACAAAACTGTATAGTTTGTTTGGAGTGTTGATTTCGTAGACTACGGTGCCATAGCCTTGTTCGTCCAGCTCAAAGCGAGCGGGTTCTATCTGCCACCGCTCACGCATAATCCGGCGTACCAAAGTACGCATAAAACTCAGCCGGCTCTGGTGAATGGCGCCTAATCGTTCCAGGTCCATTACCTGATTGATTGGCCGTAGCGGTAGTGCGTTGTCGCCTCTCAGGGCAGCTTTTATAGCAGCTGGCGTGGTCATTATTATTATCCTCGTTAAATAGCTACTTGAGACAGCATGAAAGCTATTGTGTAACACTTTCAAACGTTCTCTATACATCGTTTATAAGTTCGGCGCTTAATGACCGACAACAGCATAGATATGTTCGAAACCTCTTTTTTATTTGCTCTGCTGGTTTCGGTTGTAATGGTTATATGCAGAGCTATACGAGGAAGGGTGAAGCTGTCCCATACGCAATTGAGTTAAGTATGGCTCAGATCTGAGGGTGCATAAAAATCTGATTGGCTGCCCTTCCGGTATACCACTTATCATGGGGTAAAAAGCGGAGAGCACACAAATCAGAAGGTTATATCGGCTAATAAGAGAAACTTATCAAAACACCGCAAACTATTATTTTTTCTATAGGTGTAGGCCTGTAGAACAGGTTGTTAGGGGTGAATGTTTTTTATTTTTTGCTGTTATTTTCCTGAATTACTGCGTGCCAGAATGAAATCGACTAAAGCCTGTGCCGGTGGAGTCAGTGATTTATTAGTCAGCTTTACGATGCCGATACGGCGGGTTACGACGGGTGTGCTTAGTGGAATAAAGCACAGGGTATCGCTCTCTTTTGGCACTGCATAGCGGGGCAGTGTTGTCACACCAAAGCCAGCTTCCAACATAGCAATCAGTGAAATCATGTTAGAGATATAGAATTGAGAGTGGCCCAGCAGTGGTCGTGCTTCACTGTCCTCTAATAGACGGGAGGTGCCGTTTCCGATCAGGCGGTGCTTGCGCAGTTCCTTCCAGTGAAGCTCTTCATGTGCAGCTAGTGGGTGATCTTTGGGGCAGACGACGCCGATCTGATCTTCCCATATAGGGATAAAGGTTTTATCGCTGTGCTCCTGTTCATGAAACAGATGGGCGATACCGAAATCTACCTGTTGATTCTCAACCATTCGATAGACCGCATCGGAGTTATCGTCAAAGAAGCTGATATGCAGCTCAGGTGTGTCGTTGACGAACTCCAGTAATAGCTCGGGCAATACCTGGCTGGCAATGGAAGGCACGGAAGCCAGGCGCAGGTGGCCGGTCTTGTGCTCTGCCAGCAGCGTCATGTCCTGCGAAATCCGATCGTGATGTTCGATAAGCTCTTTGGCTTTTGGCAGGAAATACTGACCGAAAGGTGTCAGTTCTGTTTTGGCGGTCTTGGCGTTGCGCTTTTCAAAGAGTGATTCCCCGAGTTTATTTTCCAGATCACGAATTGAGAGAGAGATGGCGGGCTGGGTGCGATGAGCTTTCTCTGCGGCAGCGTGAAAGCCTTTTAGCTCGGCAACCCAGACAAAGTGACGCAGTTGAGCAATCTTAAACTCTGGCAGCATGATGCACCTCTGAAATATCTAGATAAGAAAATCTTATCGCGGAATATTATTTATTAATTTTTATTATTAAAGCACGAAGTCTATGATTGATCCATATACATGCAGGAGGTCAAAAATGTCTGATTCAGTTTTTCAAAATTACATTGCAGGTGAGTGGGTCGAAGGTAACAAAGGCAGCGTGGCAAACATCAGCCCTGCTGATATCAGCGATGTGATCGGCCAATATGCTCAGGCTGATAAAGCTCAGACGGAAGCGGCTATCGCTGCAGCAGCAGTCGGCCAGATTGAGTGGCAGAAGAGTGGTCTGGAACAGCGTTATTCTGTATTGATGGCGATCGGTGATGAGCTAATCGCCCGTAAAGATGAGTTGGGTGAATTACTGGCACGTGAAGAGGGCAAGACACTGGCTGAAGGGGTAGGTGAAACTTATCGCTCCGGTCAGTTCTTCCATTACTACGCTGCTGAAGTACTGCGTCAGATGGGTGAAACCGCTGAATCAGTTCGTCCGGGCATCGAAATTGAAACCCGTCGTGAGCCAGTAGGCGTTGTAGGCATCATCACTCCGTGGAACTTCCCGACGGCTACCGGCGCATGGAAAATTGCACCGGCACTGGCATTCGGTAACGCGGTAGTTTGGAAGCCTGCTAACCAGGTGCCAGCATCTGCTTGGGCTTTGACTGAAATTATCTCTCGTCAGGGATTACCTGCAGGCACTATGAACCTGGTGATGGGTCCGGGTGCTGAAGTCGGTGATGTACTGATTAATTCCCGCGGTATTAATGCGCTGACCTTTACCGGTTCGCTGGATACAGGCCGCAAAGTAGCGGCTGCAACAGCGGTAAATCTGGTTAAGTGCCAGTTAGAAATGGGTAGCAAGAACGCGCTGGTTGTACTGGATGATGCTGATCTGGCTAACGCTGTTGAGTGTGCCGTAGGTGGTGCTTTCGGCGGTACGGGTCAGAAGTGTACTGCGTCTTCCCGTTTGATTGTGACCGAAGGAATTCACGATCGTTTCGTTGAGGCGATGGTTGAGCGTATGAAGAAGCTGGTTGTCGGTCATCCGATGAAGGCTGGTGTAAATATCGGTGCAGTTGCTGATGCCCGCCAGATGGAGCAGAACCTGCAATACCTGGAAACGGCTAAGAGCGAAGGTGGCAGGCTGGTCTGTGGTGGCGAGGTGCTAACCGAAGAGACCGAAGGTTACTACATGCAGCCAGCGTTGTTCACTGAAACAACTAACGCGATGACTATCAACCGTGAAGAAGCGTTTGCACCGATCGCCTGCATTATCAAGGTTAAAGATTACGATGAAGCACTGGCGACGCTGAATGATACAAACTTCGGTCTGACCGGCGGTATCTGCACACAGTCTCTGAAATATGCAACTGACTTCAAACGTAATGCCAAAACAGGTTGTGTGATGGTTAACCTGCCAACGGCCGGTACCGATTACCACGTTCCATTCGGTGGGCGTAAAGATTCCAGCTTTGGACCACGTGAACAGGGAACTTATGCCAAAGAGTTCTACACCGTTGTGAAGACAACCTACATCAGCGCTTAACGCTTTATTTATTTACGAGCTTAGGTCTGGAGGTATTGCTATGCATAACGAAATGATCGTAATTGACGGGCTCCAGTACTCCAACTGGAACCGCAAGATCTTCGAACAGCTGCGCGAAGGTGGTGTAACGATGGTGCATGCCACCATCGTTTACCACGAGCAGATTCGTGAAACTTTGATGCGTATCTCTGAGTGGAATCGTCACTTTGAGATGAACAGCGATCTGATCATGCCGGTCAGAAGCGCGGATGATATTCGTCTGGCGAAGCAGCTGGGTAAAGTGGGCATCATGTTCGGCGCTCAGAACTGCTCGCCGATTGAGGATGATATCGGCATGGTCGAGGTGATGCGTGAGCTGAACCTGATGATCATGCAGCTGACCTATAACAATCAGAGTCTGTTGGCTTGCGGTTGCTATGAAGCTGAAGATAGCGGTGTAACCCGCTTTGGTCGCCAGGCGATCAAAGAGATGAACCGGGTCGGCATGATTGTGGATATGAGCCACAGCGGTGAGCGCAGTACGCTCGACGCGATCGAGATTTCTGAACGTCCGATTGTTATCTCCCATGCGAACCCATTGAGCTTCCATGAAGCCAAGCGTAATAAGTCTGACAAAGTACTGAAAGCACTGGGTGAATCTGGCGGTCTGCTGGGCTTCAGTCTGTATCCGTTCCATCTTAAGAACGGCCCGGATTGTACCCTGGAAGATTTCTGCGACATGGTGGCCAGCACTGCTGACCTGATGGGGATCGATCAGATCGGGATTGGTACCGATCTGTGCCAGGAACAACCCTTGTCGATTCTGGAATGGATGCGCAATGGTCGCTGGTCGAAAGCTATGGACTATGGCGAAGGCTCTAAGGCAAATGCTGACTGGCCACGTCCACTGTCATGGTTCCGTGATAGTCGTGATTTTCCGAATCTGACAGATGGTCTGCAGGCGCGGGGCTTCAGCGATGAAGAGGTGGCAAAGATCATGGGTCTGAACTGGCTCAACTTTTTAGATGAAGGGCTGAAGGCTCGCTGAATTCAGCGCTGTAATCCCGATGAATAGTTTTATAACCCTTTATGGTGCAGGCCAATGAGAGTCCGGCATGCACCATAGATTTACCTGATAACTAATAAATATAAAGATCCGTCAGGAGACTAAAATGAGTAACACAACCCAAGCTGCTGTTGCCGGGCAACAGTCAGCCAATCAAGAGGCTTCTATGGCCGACAACAAGCTATTGGCAGGCGTAGATCTGCCAGTATTCCTAATCAGTGGTGGTGTACTGGTGCTGTTCGCAGCCTTTGCCCTATATGACATTGAAATGATGTCTGGCTGGGTTAACAGTGCATTTGCTACCTCGACAAAATACTTTGGCGCTTACTGGCAAATTCTGCTGCTGTTAACTTTTGTTATCGGCCTTTTCCTGACTATCGGTCGTACCGGTTCCGTTGTATTAGGTGGTGTTAAAGCGCCTGAAATGCCAACGTTCCAGTGGATCTCGGTGATCATGTGTACCCTGCTTGCGGGTGGCGGTGTGTTCTGGGCGGCAGCTGAGCCAATGGCGCACTTTACTTCAGCACCACCGCTATTTTCAGGTACTGAAGCCGGTACTATTGATGCGGCTTACAACGCATTAGCGCAGAGCTTCATGCACTGGGGCTTCCTGGCCTGGGCGATTCTGGGTAGTCTGACCGGCATCGTATTCATGTATCTGCATTATGAGAAAGGTCTGCCGCTTAAGCCGCGTACATTGTTGTATCCGGTATTTGGTGACAAGGTTATGACCGGCCCGTTGGGTGCAATTGTTGATTCAAGCTGTGTTCTGGCGGTGGTTGCCGGTACGGTAGGCCCGATCGGTTTTCTGGGACTGCAAGTGAGCTTTGGTCTGGAGAAACTGTTCGGTATCCCTAATACCTACGCGACTCAGGTAATGATTCTGGTCGGTTTGATCGGTATCTACACGATCTCTGCGGTAAGCGGTGTGACCAAAGGTATCCAGATCCTCAGCCGGGCTAACGTGATTCTGGCTGTTATCCTGATGGCGTTTATCCTGATCTTCGGACCAACCGCATTCATTATTGATGGCTACCTACACTCTTTCGGTATCTATCTGGATCAGTTTATTCCGATGGCGACTTTCCGTTCTAGTCCTGGCTGGTTGGACTGGTGGACTGTGTTCTTCTGGGGCTGGTTCCTGGGTTACGGTCCTTTGATGGCGATGTTTGTTGCCCGCATATCTAAAGGCCGCACTATCCGTGAAATGGTACTGCTGATCTCAGTGGTCGCACCGATTATTACCTGCTTCTGGTTTACTATCGTGGGTGGTAGCGGTCTGGCATACGAGCTGGCAACACCGGGTGTAATATCCGAGCCATTCACTGGCTTTAACCTACCGGCTGCGCTACTGGCAATTACAGAACAGCTGCCGATGGGCTTTATGATTTCGGTTCTGTTCCTGATTCTGACCACTATCTTTGTGGCAACTACCGGTGACTCCATGACTTACGCTGTATCCATGGTAATGACCGGTACTGACCATCCTCAGGCGTTTGTCCGTGTTTTCTGGGGCATCATGATGGGTGTTGTTGCTGCGCTGTTGATCTCAATCGGATCAGGCGGTATCTCTGCGCTGCAATCCTTTATCGTCGTGACGGCGGTACCGGTATCGCTAGTCTTGTTGCCCTCGCTTTGGACGGCACCACAGATCGCCCGCAAGATGGCCGACGAGCAGGGACTGTAAATCAAGGTTGAAAAGAGCAGCGGCGATTGTCGCTGCTCTTTTGTTTTGAGAAATGATTACCACAGAGAACACAGAGGGCATTGAGAAAAACGCTACTAATCAGGCTACTGTATAAGGCGCCTTTAAGTAGTTTTTAATTTTCCTCTGTGTGCTCCGAGTTCTCTGTGGTGACAATGTTTTAAATATTTTTCTATTTTTATAAGTGAATGACTATGAAACAAGCTGTAAAGACTGAACTGTTTGCCTCTAAGGCTCCACTGGAATGGGCGGTTATCGCTAATGGCCAGTTGTCGACTGCACAGATTCCAATCAATGCTGAAGGTCAGGTTGTTGAGGGTGGTATCGAGGCCCAGGCGCGTCAGACCATGGAGAACTTTAAGCACACGATTGAAGCCGCTGAGCTGACGATGGCTGATGTGACTCAGGTACTGATCTACGTAACAGACCGTTCCCAGTTACCAGTATTCAATAAAGTTTACGCTGACTACTTTGAAGCACCGTACCCGAACCGTGCAGCGATGATCGTTGCCGGTCTGGCGCGTGAAGAGATGCTTTGTGAGATCGTCGCATACGCCACCGTTCCGGCTGCTTAATTACGCGACAGTAGCTAGAACGGAGCCTTCGGCTCCTGCTAGTGGCTAGATGGAAAACTGCGTTTTCCTTGCTAGAAAAAGCCTTTTGGTTTTAGTGCTTTATTCCAGGTTGTCCCTTGCCTTTGGCTCTCAGGCGTATCGAGTAATCGATACGCCTTTTTTTGTAAGGAAAGATTGCGAGTAGAGTTGGGTGTTTCTAGCCGCTAGTGATTCAACATCTTGCGATTAGCTAAACTGCGATCCAATATAAGATACGAACTATCTATTACAAACGATTCTGATCCGTTCGGCAGGTACCCGTAGCTGGGTGATCAGGTATTCTTTAAACAATGCATCATAAGGTTGCAGTTCAACTGCTTTTTGCATGCAGAGGATCCAGGCGTCGCTTTCGCTGTGGCCGATATCCAGGTGGCTGTGGGAGGCGGGGATGCTGATGGGGCCGAAGGTTTCGGCGTAGCGTCTGGGGCCGCCAAGCCAGCCAGACAGGAAATAGATTAGCTTCTTTCTGGATTCGCTCAGGTCGTTAGGGTGCATATCCCGGATTCGTTTAGATTCCGGAATGTCATCCATAATGTCGTAGAAGTCGTTGACCAGTAGAGTCAGACCGGCCAGTTCGCCAGCTGCTTTATAGGAGTTGTCGCCTTCGCCGTATCGGTTGTTTGTGGAATTCATAAATAGGTCAGTGGCCTTATTTTCTCCACTTTGCCCATGGATCATCATCGTTATCAGATGAGGAGCTTTGAGAAGCGGAAGTTTTGCGTTCAGATTTCCAGCGATCTTGTTTATCGCGCGCGTCTTCCTGCCTGCTGGAATAGCCGCCACGTTTCGCACCATAGCTTTTGCCAGAGTTATTGCGGTTACTTTTGCTGAACTCAGCGGCCTTTTTAGCTTTCTGCTCGCGTTCTACCTCGGCATCTTCAAGGCTTAGCTCGACAGGATCTCGCGGCGTTTGTCCCTCAGGCATAATACGATCTCGGGGTGACAGGGCAAACTGCTCGGATGAAACTCTTGGCAGGTTTTTAAATTTATACAGATAGAACTGTTCTACTTTTTCCCGTGCCCACTCTGTTTTCTTGAGAAACTTCACGCTGGACTCAATGCTGGGGTTGGTCTTAAAGCAGTTGATGTTCAGATAGGCGTACAAGATATCAAAGCCGTAATGCTCGACTATTTGCGTCAACAGCTCTTTTAAACCCAGACCGTGTAGTGGGTTGTTCTTGTAATTGATTTCATCAGTCATAATCGTGTCCGGCAAAGGGTCTAAAATATCGAATAAAGTGTACGAAGCGCCATCATACCTGTCACAGCACATACAAAATATAGCAGAGTGTCGATTGGAACCGATCTCATCATTAAAAGTTTAGCTGCGGTTATAAATTACCGGCATCTGTCCTTGCCAGCGAGTCCAACTATCGGCGTCGTTAATTAACGTCGCCATAAAGTGAGCAACATTAATGCGGCTGGTCTGCCCCGAATTAAATATGGGGTCCCGGATTGGTGATGGATGCAGGTCGTATTCGCTTACGTCGGGGTTATCAATCAAGCCATCGGGGCGGACAGCAACCCACTCAATGGCCGGGTGATTCTGACCGATCTCAGTGCGAAGAAAATTAGCAGCTTTTTCGTTGTCCACATGGGGCGGTAGTAATAGGCGTAATAACCCAATGACAGCGTTATGGCGAAAAGAGGTAGGCTCTTTAAGATCCCGGTTTTTATTACCTGTGGTATTCATCAGTACATACTTTACAGGTTGTTCAGAGGTGTTTTCCTGTATGACAGAGCATATGCGACGAGCTGTATCAGTCACCAGTCGGCGGGGTTGTCCATAGATCCCCTTGAGGCTCAAGGTATGCCCCAGGCAGGAGGCCACCGCTTCGCAGCCTGTTACCAGCTGGGTTAAATCAGTGTCGTTCATCTCGGTGATGCTGGCCTGAGTAATGCTCAGATTAGGGTGGTTTCTGACAGCCTCTGGCAGATTAGAGCCTGAACGGACGATAATTCTTACCAGCTCGCCCCGATTAAGTAGTTGTTCAACCAATAATCGACCTGTTTCTCCACTTGCACCTACAACGAGGGTTGTCATACGATTATCCCGATAAAGCTAGTTTGAATGACTCTCATTTAAAGTATTATGCACGAGTTTGATGGCAGTCGGATATGCTTTTATTGTCAACGATGTGCTAACGTTTTCTTCTGATAGACTACAAAAACAACTGAGCCACACAACATAAAAGGACTGCCAATGCCGAGTGTCAGTAATGCCATCATCCGTATCACTAATCTGCGTCTGCGCACCTATATCGGTTTCAACCCGGAAGAGCGGGAGAAACTGCAGGATGTGGTGATTAATATCGAGATCCATTATCCGGCGGAGAAAGCGGCTATCACCGATGATGTGGAGAAGGCGCTGAACTATAAGGTGGTGTGTAAAGAGATCATCCAGCATGTAGAGGAAGGGCATTTTCTACTACTGGAAAAGCTGGTGGGGGATGTGCTGGATATCGCTACTGCGCACCCCTGGGTTAGCTTTGCGAGTGTGACTATTGATAAACCTCATGCATTGCGCTTCGCCGACTCAGTCTCACTGACATTAGAAAAGCATTGTTGTCAGGATCACTAAGAGCTGAGCCGCGTATATATTAATTCAAACGGTAATCAGAGCTTCAGGCCAGGGCTTCTTGTGGGTTAGGGACGACTGGATTAAACCCCTTTGATACCCGATACAGGCTGCTTTGCTCTGCGGTCTTTCTGAGCGCTTCGATACTTGTTAACTGGTGTGCACAAGGTGAGCCATCCAGGTAATTAAAGGTCGCTTTTTCAAGAGTCACTTCGATGTAACTTAAACTGACTGTCCTGGCATCGTCCCGGTGCATGCAAACGGACAGTTCTCCCTGTATTGCCTGGCCATTTTCTTCACTCTGATATTTATCTGACAGACTATGTTTACCTGTCGGATTCGCCGATTGGTGGCTTTGATGGAAAGCCAGCAACTGATTGGCATCGGGTACGTGGCCTAAGCGGGCGAAGTTGTGCTGACGGGCTGAATATACAGCATCAAACGCAACTGATGAGGATGTCATCGGGCTTTTAATGCTTAGGATTAACAAGGTTTTACCGTCCCATTGAAAGCCCTGGGGTTGCTGATCTAATGCAAAGGTTAGCAGGGTGAACGGAGCGTACTGGTGTAGGTTGGCCATACTGAGCTCAGTCGCGATGTCAGGCTGTGTTGGTAAGGCCGATAAAGACTTGAGTAACTGGCCGCGGCTTTTTAATACGCCTTCTGGCATCTTACCCTGATAAAAATTCAGTAAGCACAAGCTAAGACCCTGGTCATTTACCGAGATCCAGCTGCCTCCGCCATCCGGGTCGATCGGCATCAAGACTTTGCAGTCTGTCTGTTGCAATGGCTGGGGAGCCAGTGCCCGGCTACGACTGCGTTGTTCGTCACGGTTAAAGAATAACTGATAACCATCAGAATCAACTAACCAGCTTACTGTGCACATGCGGCGATTCCTTTGAGCTTATGCCGGCTGTGCGGACGCTTCAGGTTGTGTCGTAAGTTCCGCTTCTGCCGCTAAAGAACGCAGATAAGTAGCGGTAGCAGGCGCTGTACCGTATTGAGCATCAACCTGGCAGCCCAGCACTTTTGCAATAGTGGCCATGAGCGCCAGGTGATGGATCGCATGGGTTGATGCAAATGCCAGTTCACGGCCAAAAGAGGATGAGAGCTGAACGCTGAACTGCTCGTCAATATCCACCTCAGTTAGTATTGTAACGTTACGTTGAAGGTCAGCAGTCGTTAAGCCCGTTAGCCATTGCCGCACACTGTCTAACGCGACAATACCTTCCTGCTGGATGGTTTCCAGTGGGATACCGCGCTGACGAATGTCGTAGTTTATGACCGATGCATCGCTATTCTGAATCAGGGCCTGAAACATATCGAGGATATGGCGCAGATGTTGGCCGATGCTGCTGTCAAACATCGGTTTGTGACTTGCCTGATAGGTTGCGGCGTCTATGCTGCTGATGAAATCCTGTAGTTGATCCAGGATATTCACAGTACTACTGATCATTTTTTCCATGTTAATTTTCCGTCTTACTAAACTGTAAATTCTGGGGTGGTGCTGTGACTGAAGCCCTGCTTTCTTCTTCAGTGGGAGATCTGTTTACCGCTTCTTTAGGTACGCTATAGACCAGATATATTAATGCGATAGGAGTGAGTATCAGATAGGTTGATGCCAACGCAGACTGAACATCCTCAAAATAAGAAGCAAGCAGGGCGATTAGAGTGAAGAAAATGACGATGCCTGTTTGTGACAGATAGCTTTTCGCTAGCAGATAATTAAGCGGACGTAGCTGGCGGGCGTTATCGAAGAAACGCTTATTAAAGCTTAATCGGAAGAAGGTCGTCAGGAAGGCGATAACCAAAATCGCCGGGTAGATCCAGTAATCCGGCATGCTGTTATCCAGCATGCTGCGTAATAACCAGGAAGCCGCATAGAACACGACTGCAATGACATAGATTTTGTTGCGGTCGATCGCGTCGATTCTGTTTTTCAGCAGGAAGAATATAACCGACAAGAATACCGTCAGTAACACGACAATCAGGCCTAACTGCTTAATATTTTCCTGGGTAATGTAATACAGAGAGATTATCCAGAAATAACTTTCCAGGAACAGGAATACGCCATCAAGATAAAAAACGACCGCTGAGTTATGGTTATCTTTGAATTTAAAAATAGACTGGTAGTGGCTTTGGGCCTGTACAGAGCCGCTGGTTGTGGCTGATTCGGTTAAGCTATCATGCCTGCTGGATGAGCGGCTTAAAGTCTCGTTGATGGTGGCTAGGGTTGTAGTATTACTGGTGCGTAAAAACCACAACATAGCGCCGCCAGAAATTACGGTGCTCAGTACGAATAGCTGAAATTCATAGCCACCTTCGAGCAGGAATACACTTATCAGAATCCCCAGTTTTAACAGTACCACGACCATAATCTGAAAGTTGCCATAGTGGCGGCCGGTCTGGTGATTGGCTGATGGCTGCCCATCGGATGCTGAGTCAGAGGATTGAGCTGGTTCGGTGGTCATGGTGCTGAATAGCACCCGCTGAGTGGTCCAGTAGAAACAGTTGTAGGCGCCATTCAGCAGGGCCGCTAACACCAGTAACTGAATACCATCGATATACAGTAGTGCGGCGACCAGACAAATTTCTGTCATAAAAGAGGCTGCGGTAATCAGCCGCCAGTTGGCTTTTTGATAGACTTTTTCCCAGAGTTTCAGCGAAAAGATAAAACTCAGGCCGGTTAATGCGATAAACAGGGCGATGGCCTCTATCGTATTACCCCGCTGCAACAGCAGCACGGGGATAAAAAAAGGCAGCAGGCCTATCAATAGGGAATGGACCCCGGCAAACTGGAAGAAATTACGCGCGATAGTATTCATCAGTAGGTGTCTGCGTTACTGATGTCGAGTTGATCCAGCTTTTGGTAATAAGGTGTCAGATCCTCTTTTTCACCAAAGCGGGGGTAGTCATGCATCTTCAGATAGGGGCGGGAATTCACCTCGAGGAAGATACACTTCTGATCTTTATAGGAGTGCTCGATACCTTTTTCAAAAATAACGTCGATACCCAGAATGTTAGCGTCGAACATTTCCAGTACATTGAGAAACAACTGTTTATTGTCTTCTGGGATAGTACTTTTATCGATTGTTCTCACAGTGCCGCCAGGGGCCAGTGAAATACGATAGAACAAAGTGATCACCTCACCTGAAGCGGGGACAGAGTCCAGGCTAAGGTTCTGTTTTTTCAGAAAGTTAATCGTCTGCTCGTTTTTCTGAATCGGGTAGATAGTTGGATACAGCTTCATTGCTGTCCGTACTGCATTCTCTTCATCAATTAGCGCCTCGATGCTGAGTGCGCCATTACCGGTTACCGTTGGCGGATAACGTTCAATGACAGACATCAATTCCCCCTTAATGGCGACAACCCGATAGTTGCAGCCCTTTAGGTACTGCTCGACTACCGTTGTGGGCCACCAGATCTTAGCCAGGAGTATCGCTTTCCAGAGCTCGCGGTAGTTATTGATCGGAAAGTAACTGCCACGGGAATAGCCACTTACATTTGGCTTAATGACCAGAGGGAAGCCGTGTTGCTTAGCAAAATTATGGGCTTTGAACGGGTTAAAAAAGATCAGCCCTTTGGCATGGGGAACATTACCCTGGTCAAACACCGCCCGTGCCTGCTCTTTAGAACGGCAACTCTTTCTGACATCAAGATTGTTATAGCTGCTACAGCCATCCATAAATTTCTGGCTGATCCAGCTGTAGACCGCTTTTTTTATTGCTTGCATCAAATATGTCCTTAATCAGTCCGGTTAGTGCGTCGGATAAAAGCGAGCTTCTTAAAAAATATAACCGGCTCTTTTTTAATGCTTGGCAACGTTTTAGTGTTTCTAGCCAGTAACCAGGTACATTTCAGCGCGGCTTTGTACTTGTCGCGAGTGCTTGTGTTTGAGGTCAATAGAACCAATGGCATTGGCAGGAACAGATTGATCTCAATCACTTTAAAATCGCCAGCGATCAGTTGATTGATAGAATCAGCGCGTACGCCGACCCGGGATATTCTAAAGCGGCCTATCGCCTTGATATAATCCCAGAGCTGATCGCGTTGATCCTGACTTAACTTTTCAGTGATATCCAGATACTCAGTTTGCTGGTTGTAGATGCCGTTGATCGGATAATCATCATCGCTATGATTTATAACCTGAGTGACTGATAGCATGGCGTAACGAACAGCTGACTTATCACTGGGAATAGCAAAAATTTCAAACTCAATTTTGCCTTTAGCCCCTTCCTGAATCAGGTATTGCATTGGCTGTTTGGTATTACGTTGCGCGCGTATTCGGGCTAACTCTTCAGCATTATCAGCCCGCAGTATGCCTTGCGAGTTTTGTCCCCATTCGGGCTTCACAAAAAGAGGATAGGACTCAGCGGTAATGTTCGGGTTGTCTGTAGTCTCTGTTGTGGGCTTATCTATCCATTGAGATAAGCGCCACTGTTCAGGGATCAGGTCATTTATATCCTGCTTCGAATAGAGGCCTTTCGCTTTATTGAAATAGTCAGCATTAAGCTGAAAGTAGCGCCAGGGCTTAGCTCTCAATCGGATGCAGGAAGCAATGTATGAAATTACCAGTACTATTCGAATAATCATAAAAGCCCGTTAGCTCTCAGTAAGTAATGTATGACCAGTGGACCGGTGCTTAATGTAAGCAGGTTAACCTAAGTAACGTTGTTCAGCTGGCAGATTTCAGCGAACGCCAGTGAGTATAGTTAACCAGAGCCATTGTAATACCCAGAATCAGAATTGATACTGCGGCAAAAAACAACGAGCCGTTATCGCTCTGCCCGTTATGCAGCACAACAATGCCCAGGGGTGTTGCCAGATGGAAAAATACGGCTCCCAACATAACCGATGAAGCCATAACTCCACCGATGCTGTGAATAATTTCCCGAGCAGGCGTCTTGCTTATCAGGTTCAACTTTTTAAGGAGAAAGAACACTGCTGGCGACAACAGGATTATAGATACAATCAGTTCGGCAGAGCCTACAGCGTAAGCGCCGTATTGAGTAAACCAGTGACCCAGACCAGTAGAAATTGTATTGCTCATCCAGCCACCGATAGTGGAAAAGATATGCTGAGTATCCGGGTGACCTGTGAACTTATAGGGCAGAGAGCTTAAGAATACTTTTGCTATCCAGAGAATAATGACCCAGCTGGCGATAGAGATAATTCGAGATTTCATGGTAAATCCTTTTTAAAAAATGTGAGTAACAGTTCGTCGGCTTATCGAATAACCGCAGGCCAGTTGTTGTCAGCTTGTTGAATCAGGTTGGATTTGTCTTTCAGCCATTTGGCCTGAATGCTGGCATCGTAGTTGAGATATAATTTGCCATCTTCAATAGTCCACTGCTGCGGATCACCGGAGGCTGTATCATTATTGGCAACGGCCCAGGCGCAGTAGCCGCCGTACTGGGGTGCATACTTTTCAGGAGCCTGCTTAAATGCTGCCAGGTTTTCCGCGTTTTTGAACTGCCACTTAACGCCCTTGTACTCGGTTGAATATTGGCTGCTGCCTTTAGTGGCTTTGTCGTCAGTAAAATAGGCAACAGTGTCGTAGCCTGAAACAGCGACATTACTGAAGAAGGATGTATAGATTGCATTTTTGGCTTGTGCCTGGAAAGAGAACATCACGAGCAATAGTGTAAACAGCGAGCTGAAAGTGTTTTTTTGGTTAACGAATGATTTCATGCTGACGGCCCCTGATGTTTAGTTAATATTCATATTTTGGTTGCTACAGTGGTCACCTGTCTGGAGACTCACTCAATGTGGGCTAACTATATCCAGCGAACATGAAATTAAGCTGAAACTTTCCCAAAAAGTTAATGAATATCTTATATTTAGCGTGGAAGAATCATAACAACGGTATAGAACCTATTTGATATCAGGGTAAAATTTATTCCGGATCGGGAATAATATTTCGTTAAGGCTTTTCCCTTATATATGATCCTGCTGCTGCTTGCGGTAATATTATCGGCTCTTTTGTGTAATGTTCTGAATCCAACAGGTCAGGTCCAATATGTTGTTAATGATAGATAACTACGACTCGTTTACCTATAACGTCGTACAGTATCTGGGTGAATTAGGTGCTGATGTTCAGGTCCATCGTAATGATGAGATTACGATTGAACAGATTGAAGCGTTGAATCCGGAGCAGCTGGTTATCTCACCAGGCCCCTGTACTCCTAATGAAGCGGGTATCTCGGTTGCTGCGATCAATCACTTTGCCGGTAAGCTGCCTATCTTCGGCATCTGTCTTGGTCATCAGAGCATGGCTCAGGCCTTTGGTGGGGATATTGTCCGCGCACGGCAAGTGATGCACGGTAAGGTCTCTCCTGTGTTTCATAACAATACCGGCGTATTTAAGGGGTTGGAAAATCCTGTCTCGGTCACCCGTTATCACTCGCTGGTGATTGATAAAAAGACTCTGCCAGATTGCCTTGAAATGACTGCCTGGACTCAGAATGAAGATGGATCTATGGACGAAATTATGGGTGTACGGCATAAAGAGCTGGATATCGAAGGCGTTCAGTTTCATCCAGAGTCTATTCTGACCCAGCAGGGTCATGATCTTCTGGCTAATTTTATTAAGCGAAAAAAATAATTATTGAAGCAGGTAATCATGCGATGGATATTCAACAAGCGCTGACGGTAACTGTTGATCGTCAGGATCTGACGGCTGAGCAGATGAAAGCTGTTATGAACCAGATTATGACGGGAAATGCGACCGATGCGCAGATCGGTGGATTACTGATCGCCCTGCGGATGAAGGGTGAAGCGGTCGATGAGATCACCGGTGCCGCGGAAGCTATGCGCGCTTTGGCGATTCCTGTCAGCGTCAAAGCAAACAATGCAGTGGATATCGTTGGAACGGGGGGAGATGAATCTAATCTGTTTAACGTTTCCAGTGCGTCTTCTTTCGTTGTTGCGGCCGCTGGAGGCAATGTTGCAAAACACGGTAATCGTTCAGTGTCTTCAAGCTCTGGCGCTGCAGATCTGCTTGAAGCGGCAGGCGTGAATCTGGCCATTACACCTGAACAGGTGGGGCGTTGTATTGATGAAGTGGGTGTGGGCTTTATGTTTGCGCCGCAACACCATAGTGCGATGAAGTATGCAATTGGCCCGCGTAAAGAGATGGGCCTGCGTACTTTGTTTAATATTCTTGGGCCGCTGACTAATCCAGCCTCTGCTAAGCATTATCTTCTGGGTGTTTTTGATAAGTCATTGTGTCTTCCCATGGCTGAAGCTTTGTTGGCGCTGGGAGCCAAACACGCGCTGGTGGTTCATGCGTGTGATGGTCTGGATGAACTAAGTCTGGCGACGGATAGCTATGTTGCTGAACTGAAAAATGGTGCAATCCACGAATACAGAATAAATGCAGTTGACGCTGGGTTGGATGTGCAATCGCTTGACGGCTTACAGGTCAGTAGCTCTGCTGAGAGCCGGGCTTTGATTGAAGCGGCCTTTGCCGGTGACAATATGAAAGCGGTCGATATGATTGCACTGAATGCAGGTGCAGCACTTTACGCGGCTGATCTGGCTGAAGACCTGAAGGCCGGGGTGGCCAAAGCGAAAGAGACAATACTAAGTGGCGCAGCGGCCGCAAAAATGAAACAACTGGCCGACTTTACGCAAGGCTTTAAGGGCGAATAATGAACAATCCTGATACTCCCACTATTCTGAAGAAAATAATTGCCCGCAAGCACGAAGAAGTTGCCGAGCGTCAGGCAAAAGTTAGCATCGATGATCTTAAAAAGCAGATTGATGAACAGCGGGGCAGTGCTACGGACCCTCGTGGTTTTGTCGCGAGCATGGCTAAGGCTTTGACTGAAGGTCGTTCAGCGATTATTGCTGAGGCAAAGAAAGCCAGCCCGTCTAAAGGGGTGATTCGAGATTCATTTATTCCTGCAGATATTGCCCAGTCATACGAAGCAGGTGGTGCCAGCTGTTTGTCGGTACTGACTGATGCGGATTACTTTCAGGGGAGCGAGGCTTATCTAATGGAAGCCCGAGCTGCCTGTTCCCTGCCCGTTATACGTAAAGATTTTATTGTTGATCCTTATCAGGTGTATGAAGCCCGTGCTATTGGAGCTGATTGTATCCTGTTGATTGTGGCTGCACTCGGTGACCAGCAGATGGCTGACCTCAATGCGTTGGCCATTGAGTTGGGTATGGATGTCCTGATCGAAGTTCATAATAAGGCTGAGCTAGAACGTTCATTGCCGCTGGGTAATCGCTTGGTTGGAATTAATAATCGTGACCTGCACAGCTTCGAACTTTCACTGAGTCATACTTTTGACCTGTTGGATATGGTTCCCGAAGATCGTATTGTTATTACTGAAAGTGGTATTTTGGGTCGCGAAGATGTTATTGCGATGCGGGAACACAATGTTGATAGTTTTTTGGTGGGTGAAACCTTTATGCGGGCTGAAGATCCGGGTGCCAAATTAGCTGAGCTATTTAAATAATAAAGTTTTAATTAAGAAGATACAGAGACTATGCAAGCAAAAGTAAAATGGGACGGCGATGTTCGTTTCAAAGGAACGACCGGTTCCGGTTTTGATATCACCCTTGATGGTGAACTGAAGCAAGGCCCTCGTCCGATGGAATTGTTGCTGTTAGGCTTGGGCGGTTGCACCTCTTATGATGTGATCGGTATTCTGAAGAAGACTCGTCAGGATGTCGTGGATTGTGTTGCTGAAATCGATGCTGAACGAGCCGATGAAGTTCCTGCGGTATTTACAAAAATTCATGTGAAGTTTGTTGTTTCTGGCCGGGGCCTGAATGAGAAGAAGGTGGAACGTGCCGTTAAACTTTCGGCCGAACAGTACTGCTCAGCTTCGCTCATGCTGGAAAAAGGCGGGGTAGAGATTACCCATAGCTTTGAGATTGTAGAAGTCGAATAAGATTTTCTTGCAGGAAAGGCTAAAGTTAAAAACCGCCGATAAAGGCGGTTTTTTTAGATTTTTTATTAAACTAATTCGCTTAGCAATACGTGAGTATTTTCAACCCGGGCATAGGCAAACGCTAGTGCTGCCATAAAAGATGCATGCACCTGTTCGGCGGGTACTGTTACACCGTTAAATTCTTGGGCGCGGGTGGCGCAGGCGTCTTGAGCGATTATTACGTTGTAACCCAGGTCTGCAGCCGCGCGGGCGCCGGCATCAATACACATATGGCTCATCGCTCCGGCAATAATCAGGTTTTCTACCTTTAGAGTATCCAGAATCTCTTTTAGGCTTGTCTCTTTAAAACTGTTAGCTGAGTGCTTTAAAACGATCGCTTCATTGCCCTGGGCTGCAACGCTGGCGTGAATCTTCGCTCCTTCTGATCCCGGGAGAAAGAAGGGGGCGTCATCCGACTTAAACTCATGACGAACATGCACGATGGGTCTGTTCTGCTCACGGAAAACGGCGAGTAGTTTGGCTCCGTTTTCTGCCGCAGATTGGATGTTCTCCAGCTCCCATTTTCCATTAGGAAAATAGTCGTTCTGAAAGTCGATTAACAGCAGGGCAGTTTGTGGTTGTGTCATATCTATCTCTCTTCGGTCAGCGTCAGTTGATATGGCTATTATCAAGCGGATCATAGTTTTATACTGGAGTCATATTTGACATATTTAAGGCAATAACTGACAAGATCTGTGGCTTTTATGAAAAGTATTAATATTGTGATTTTGTACTACCCCGGAGTTATGAGGTCTGCAATAGAGGGACTGCGGGAGTTATTCGAGTTGGCGAGTCGTTTCGGTCAGGAGCAGCCGCTGGCGCTGTTGTTTAATATACAGGTGTTAGAAAGCTCTGAGTTAGAAGACGTTGATCAGGCATGTCGCGCAGATAATCAGTTTAAGAGCATTCCGCAGGTGGTTATTATACCTCCATGTATCACGGGTAGTTTCTACACCGATGAACAACAGCAGATAACTCGTTGGCTTAAAGAGATGCACGCTTCAGGTTCAATACTTTGCTCCGTTTGTGCCGGAGCCTTTATTTTGGCGCAGACAGGTCTGTTAAATCAGCGCCCGGCAACAACACACTGGATATTGGCTGAGCGTCTGGCAAATAGTTTTCCTGAAGTGCAGGTGGATGATAATAAAATACTGATTAATGATGGTGATTTGATTACCGCTGGTGGGCTGATGGCTTGGCTGGATATGGGCTTAGAGCTGGTTGCACAGTTTGGTAGCCCTGCGCTAATGAGACTGCTGGGAAAGCGATTAGTTGTTGATACTGCTCCTCGTCAGCAACGCTACTATCGTTGTTTTATTCCCCCATTCGATCACGGTGATAAAGTGATTCTTAAGAGTCAGCACTATCTGCAAAGTTGTAGTGATACCTCGGTTACAGTGAAACAGCTGGCAACTGACAGCTATTTGACTGAGCGGACTTTTCTTCGTCGCTTTGTTCAGGCGACCGGATATAGGCCTAAGGAATACATACAACATTTACGGATTAGTAAGGCCTGCGAGGCTTTAGAGGAGTCGTCTGATAGCATTGAAGTGATATCGCTTAATGTGGGGTATGACGATGTTAGTGCTTTTCGAAAAGTATTTATTAAAATTATCGGTCTGACACCGCGAGAGTTCCGGGGCCGATTTAGCTCAATCGAATGAAGTTAACCATAGGTCAATTAGAGTTCTTTTAGATTGACAGCGATCTGTAGAAATAATTAGCTTGTGAATTCTATATAGGTAGTAGACAAAATAGTTTGTGCCTATATTAGGGTTTTTATATATACTCTTTTTTCTTAAAGCGGCTTTGCGGCTTATAAAGGGGAAAATAATGTTACGCAAATGGATATTATTGGGGTTACTGTGTGTTGCTCAGCCGTTGCTGGCAGACCCGTCTCAAATCTATCTGCTAGGTGGTTTTACTTATAAAGGTACGCCCATAACAACCGCTGTGCTTTTAGAAGATAAGCGGGTTATGACGCTTGATCAATGTCAGGACTTCGTCCGTTTTCAGATCCGTGGCAATGAACGCGGTAAAAATTACTTTCGTCATTATGTTCGGATTGAACGTAAAGGGGTGAATATTGTTTCCCGGTATACCTGTCTTGAGACGGATCTAAAGGTTAGTCATTGGAATGATCATGATTTTTATAAGCAGGTTTATTTGATTGATCTGCGTAAGGGGCACAAGTTTACTCTCTTCAAGGATACCAATAGTTGTTGGGCTTCGATCCGTAAAGATCCGGATAAACATAGCCGGCAACTGTTCTGTGCCAAGATGAGTCAGACGGTGAAATAGGGTCTTCAAAGCAAGCAGGCTTCAAAATCTGATCCGAATGCCCTTTCTATTGGCCTGATACCCTTTGTCAGGTTTGTGTTTTACGATTATTCGCGTATAATTTCGCCTCCCTTTGGCTTTGCCATAGAGGAAACTAACTTTAACTCCTTGCTTTCTTCCGTTTTTCGATACGGTGCGAAAGCTGCATAAACCGTAAGGAGCAATAATGCGTCATTACGAAATCGTTTTTCTGGTTCATCCGAATCAGAGTGAACAGGTTCCAGCTATGGTCGAGCGTTACACCAAGCTGATTGAAGAATCTGAAGGTCAAATTCATCGTCTGGAAGATTGGGGCCGTCGTCACCTGGCTTACCCAATTAACAAGATCCATAAAGCTCACTACGTTCTGATGAACGTTGAATGTGCTCAGGAAACTCTGGACGAGTTAACTAACATCTTCCGTTACAACGATGCGGTTATCCGTAACATGGTTGTACGTCGTAAAGATGCAGTTACAGATGTATCTCCTATTAAAGCTGCCGAAGGCCGTGAAGAGCGTCGTCCACGTCGCGATGATCGTTCTGAGAAGCCAGCTCCTGCACCTGCTGCAGAAGCTCCAGCTGCTGAAGCACCTGCTGCAGAGGCACCTGTTGCTGAAGCTCCAGCTGCTAAAGAAGCTGCTGCCGAGTAATCGGTTTAACATTTATTTAGAGGAGATATACCATGGCTCGTTTTTTCCGTCGTAGAAAATTCTGCCGTTTTACCGCTGAAGGTGTTACTGAGATCGATTACAAAGATCTGGATACCCTTAAAGGTTACATCACTGAAACCGGTAAAATCGTTCCTAGCCGTATCACTGGTACTAAAGCTCGTTACCAGCGTCAGCTGGCGACTGCTATCAAGCGTGCACGTTACGTTGCGCTGCTGCCATACACTGACAGCCACCAGTAATTACGGTTAACCTGCATTATTTGATGTGCAGGTGATTAAACAAGTTTCAGCCCGTTGATGTTATGCATTGATGGGCAAGAGTAAATATAGAGGTTTGCGAGATGGAAGTTATTCTGCTCGAGAAAATTGGCAAACTGGGTGGCCTGGGTGACAAGGTTTCCGTTAAGCGTGGTTATGGTCGTAATTACCTGATCCCTTTCGGCAAAGCTGTTCCTGCTAACGCTGGTAACCTGGAAACTTTTGAAGCGCGTCGTGCTGAGTTGGAAGCTGCTGCTTCTGAAAAACTGAGCTCTGCTCAGGCTCGTGCTGACCAGCTGAACGAAATCGAACTGTCTATCGTAGCCAAAGCTGGTGACGAAGGTAAGCTGTTCGGATCTATCGGTACTGCTGATATCGCTGATGCGATCACAGCGGCAGGCATCGAAATTTCTAAGAGCGAAGTTCGTTTGCCAGAAGGCGCATTGCGTCACACTGGTGAATTCGAAGTTGCTATCCAGCTTCACCCTGAAGTAACTGCTCATGTCGGCATCATTGTTGTTGGCGACTAAGCATTACTTTTGATCTGATTTAATCAGATCAGGTGAGTTAAGAAGCACTGCGTAGTATTATACTGCGCAGTGCTTTTTTTGTTTTAGGGCTGTTGAGTTGTTCAGCGGCTATTGGTTTCTGTCGAGGTATAAGGTTTTATGGATTATCTGGATCCTGATTCAGCAGATATGGAGGGTGTAAAAGTCCCGCCCCATTCACAGGAAGCCGAGCAGTCTGTGCTGGGTGGATTGATGCTGGATAACAACGCCTGGGATACTGTTTCAGAAATCGTGATGGAAGATCAGTTCTATCGTCATGACCACCGTTTGATCTTCCGCACCATCGAAAAACTGGTTGGCAACATGCAGCCAATCGATGTTGTTACTATCTCTGAAGAACTGGACCGTACCGGTAACCTTGATGCGGCGGGTGGATTAGACTATCTGGTCGAACTGGCTCGAAACACCCCCAGTGCTTCTAACATCCGTGCTTATGCTGAGATTGTCCGGGATCGTGCGTTACTGCGTAAGATGATCAATGTTGCGCATGAAATTGCTGATAACGCCTTTATGCCTGAAGGTCGGGCCAGTGGTGACCTTCTGAGTGAAGCGGAACAGATGATCTTCCAGATCGCTGAAGATCGTCCCAATGAAGGTGGCCCTATTGGCGTAAACCCACTGCTGAAAAAAGCAGTGGATAAAATTGATGAACTGTTTAATTCCGATGGTGCGATGACGGGAGTGACCACTGGCTTTGATGAGCTGGATAAGGCGACCGGTGGTATGCAGCCTTCTGATCTGATTATTGTCGCGGCACGACCGTCTATGGGTAAAACCACTTTTGCAATGAACCTGGTTGAAAATGCGCTGATGGCGCAGGATAAGCCGGTATTAGTCTTCAGTCTTGAGATGCCCGCGGATCAGTTGGTAACGCGGATGTTGTCCTCGTTGGGGCGAATTAACCAGACTAAGGTACGTTCCGGTAAGCTGGAAGAGGATGATTGGCCGCGTCTGACCACTGCCGTAAATATGTTGCGGGATAAGCCTCTGTTCATCGATGATACTGCGGGAATTAGCCCAACAGAGATGCGTAACCGGGCGCGTCGGATTGTTCGTGAGCATGGTGGTATCGCTATGATCATGGTCGATTACCTTCAGTTGATGCAACTCAAGGGGGGGAATAGTGAGGGTCGTACTGCGGAGATTTCAGAGATTTCCCGCTCTCTTAAGGCTTTAGCGAAAGAGCTTGAGTGTCCGGTAATTGCTCTGTCACAGCTTAACCGAGCTTTGGAGCAACGGCCGAATAAGCGTCCGGTTAACTCGGACTTGCGAGAATCGGGTGCTATCGAGCAGGATGCTGACGTGATTATGTTTATCTATCGGGATGAGGTCTATAACGAAGACTCACCAGATAAAGGTATCGCTGAAATTATTATCGGTAAGCAGCGTAACGGGCCGATCGGTAGTAATCGTCTGGCCTTCATTGGTCAGTTTACTAAATTTGAGAACCTGGCGCCGATGGCATACCAGGAGTATGAATAAGTAAGGCTTAAGTTGACGTTAAAAAAAACCGCCCAAATGGCGGTTTTTTTATTTGCACCTGCCTAAGAGGTAGGTGTTTTATGCACAGCCGTTTTAATCTTTAGTTATAAACAGAAACAGGGCCACAAAGCTGTGTGTAACTCTGGGATAACCATTCTAAAGCCCGTAGCATGGGGCTTTTAGGTTATGGGTTAAAAACCATTCAGTGATTATTTTCCTGTATAAAGCTTAATCAGTCGGCGTTACAAATTGTGTGCTTAGTGCGCAATTATTCGGCAATTTTTACAATTCGGTTCTGAAACTCTTCAGGTACTGGGATAACTTTACGCTCATTGTAGTCGAAGAAGATGATGCCGGTTTTAGCATGAGCGATCTCAACGGCGGTCTTTTTGTTGCTTAATAGGTAGTAGATATCGCAACCGTATTTATTAAAGTCACCAACCGCAATATCGATCTGCACCAAGTCGGCATGGAAGCCTTCAGCTTTATAGACGATCGCTGAATCGGTCATAACAATGCCGGCCCCTTCGATATCCAGCTCACCATAATTATATGAATTTAGAAAACGTACCCTGGCTTCATGTACCATGGCCAGAACGGCATCGTTACCCAGGTGTCCGCCGTAGTTAATATCGCTAATGCGTACCGGCATTTCGGTGCTGAAGCTATAATTGTCGGGCATATCAATTTTGATACGTGCCATAGGTAAAGCTCCTGAAAAATAAAAGAATTTTTTGTTGTTACAGTCCAATAATAGTGGATGCACTGAGATGAGTCTACGCAGAATAAACCCGTATCATCGCTGGTTATTCCCCTGGTTGCTGGACCGGGTGTCGAAGGTGGTTGCGCCGGAACGGGATCAGTTACTTGCTCGGGCCGAGGGTGTGGTTCTTGAGGTGGGGGCGGGCACCGGTACTAGTTTTTCCTGTTACCAGCATCAAGTGACTCAACTGTTGGCGTTAGAGCCCGATACAAGTGTTGTTGCCAGGGCAAGGAAGGTGCTGTCAGCTTTGCCACCTAAGCAGCAAGCTAAAATTGAGTTGTTGGTAGCTGATGCGATGGCGATACCGCTACCGGATAGCAGCTGCGATACAGTGGTCTGTTTTCTGGTTCTCTGCTCGGTACCAGAGCCCTTACAGGTACTGTCTGAGATAGCGCGGGTGTTGAAGCCTGGCGGAAGCCTGTTATTTTTTGAACATGTGTTAGCCGACAGTGAGAAGGTGCAACGCTGGCAACACCGTCTTAACCCGTATTGGCATCGTTGTGCAGGGGGCTGTCAGCTGAATAGGGACACGGCAGAGTATATTCGGCAGGCGGGATTTGATATCCAGGAAGCGCAACGATATCAGCACGACTTGTTTCCGGTTTTAGTTCGTCAGCTAGTAACCGGAGTAGCAGTAAAGCCTTAGCTGGTAGTGTGAGTCATAGCAAAGAGGTGAAGCTTTAGAGAGGTGAACCTTATTTGCAGAACGATGGCGATAACAGGTTTAGTGAAAGAGGTTAATCAGGGCTAAATGAATCGGGTTAATAAGCTACAATCCTTTTAACACTATGTATAAAGAACAAGGATAAGAGATGATTAAAGTAAGTGTCATGTACGCCAACTCTGCTGATGTGAAATTTGATATTGATTACTATTGTCAGACTCATATGCCTTTGGTTGCAGAACTGTTGGGTGATGCATTAAAAGAGAGTGCGGTAGATTATGGAATGGCGGGCGGAGCACCTGGAGAAGCGCCAGCTTTTGTTGCTATGGGGCATATGACATATGAGTCAGTCGGGACTTTTCAAAAAGCCTTTGGCCCACACGCCAAGCAAATAATGGCGGATCTGCCCAACTTCACTGATGCCCAGCCTGTTATTCAAATTAGTGAAATAAAGATGTAAAGCCTGGCGTTGTAATATGCCTATTTGATAATTAAAGAATCGCTGTCAGGCGATTTTTTTATGTGTGCTGAAATCTGCTTTAGTTCTTATGAAATTTACAAGAATTATTCAAATTCATGTGAAAATAATTTTATATAAATCAATTGGTTGGTGTAAAATCGATCATTAATAAATAATGACTTAAAATCGACGAAAGGGATTTTCATGACCGATGTTACCGAAAAAATTAAATCTAACTCATCGCTGATGGCTAAAACAGTGTTGGGGGTTATTGCACTACTTATATTGTTTTACGTCCTGTCTAAATCATTTTTCTATGCTGAGCCAGGTTATATCTATCATGTACGTACTGTTACCGGTAATGAGGCAGTCGTTACTGAGGTAGGGTATAAGTTCTATCCGTTTGGGCGATATAACTCCTGGAAGCGCGCGATGACGGTTCAGGCGGCTACCGGAGCAAGTATCAACGCGATTAGCGCTGAAAAAGATACCGATAATGCTTCAGCCAGTCTGCCACCGTTAAGCATTATGTTCCTGGATCAGGTGGATGCGCATGCGGAAGCAACTGTGCGTTTTTCTATTCCCTCTGACGAAGAGTCTTTCCTTAAGTTAGCACACGAATACCGTTCTCCGGAAAACCTTTTAAGAACTGCGCTTCTACCGGCATTCAAAGAAACCCTGCAAGCTAATGCATCATTGATGGCTGCAGAAGAGTATTACGGAGGTGGACGTACAGAGTTTAACTCAGAATTTGAAAACCAGATGAGCAATGGTATTTTTCTGGTAAAACGGGAAGAAGTATCGGTTAGGTCTACGCGCGGGACATCGGGTTCAGCAAATGCTGCGCTGGGTACCGATCAGGAGGCTTATGGTGAAGATACAAAAACGGTATTCCTGGTTAAGAAAGTGATGGATGCTGATGGTCAGCCCCGCCGTAAATCCCAGCGCTTTATTGATTTTGGTATTACGGTGGTCTCTGCGTTAGTAACAGATATGAAACCTAATCAGAAATTTATTGAACGTATGCAGCTTAAGCAAAAAGCTTCTGCTGATCGGGCGATTGCCCGTGAACAAAGGGTTCAGGAAGAGGAGCAGCGCTTGCTTGCTATAGCCCGGGGTGAGCGAGAAGTGGCTGAGCGTCAGGCGCAGGCTAAAGTGGAGCAAATCCAGAAAACGACGGAAGCTGAAACTGAGAAACAACTTGCGATAACGGGGGCTGAAAAGCTAAAGGCTGAAGCTGCAATTTCCAGAGAAACGGCTGAGATTAATCTGGAAAAAGCAAAGATAGAAGCTCAGACTCAGCGTACATTGGCAGATGCTGAAGCCTATCAGAAGAAAGTTATCCTGCAAGCGGATAACGCACTGGCGCAAAAGCTAGACGCTGAAGTTCAGATTCAACGGCTTTGGGCTGATGCGTTTGCTAAGCGTAAAGTGCCACAGAATGTTTTTGGCGGAGGAGCGGGCGGTGCGCCGGTTGGTAATGATGCTGAAACCAAAGCCTTTATGCAGATGCTGACGCTGGATGCGGCAAAACGTTTGAGCTACGAAAGAGAGATAACTAAGTAGATACTTGCTTTAGTTCTGCGACTTACTAAACGGGAACTTTGTTTTCCTTGCCAGAGCCAGCACAAAAAAGCCGCCATGGGCGGCTTTGTTTTTTTGGTGAAGCGAGCAAGGATGCCTTACTGCTTTGCAGAATACTCTCGAATAACCTCAAGCATCCCCGTTGTCAGTATCTGCAAATCATCATTGGACATGACATAAGGCGGCATAACGTAGACTAGTTTGCCAAAGGGGCGTATCCAGATACCCTGCTCGACAAACAGGGGCTGAATTTCTGCAGTCACTACGGGCTCTTTTAGCTCGACGACACCAATAGCGCCCAAACAACGGACTTCAGCAACTGAGTCCAGTTCAGCGCAAGGAGCCAGTCCCTGCTTCAATTGTTCTTCGATACGGCCGATATTACTTTGCCAGTCGGATTCCCGCAGTAGTTTCAAGCTGGCATTGGCGACCGCGCAAGCTAACGGATTTCCCATAAAGGTGGGGCCGTGCATAAAGCAACCTGCGCCGCCAGCAGAGATCGTTTCACCTACTTCCGTCGTAGTAAGTGTGGCAGCCAGTGTCATATAGCCACCGGTAATTGCTTTGCCCAGGCAGAGAATGTCAGGGGTGATGTCTGCGTGGTCGCAGGCAAACAGTTTACCGCTGCGGCCAAAACCAGTGGCGATCTCATCAGCGATAAGCAGCAAGTTATATTGATCACAAAGCACGCGAGCTTTTTTCAGGTATTGGGGGTGATAAAACCGCATGCCGCCGGCGCCTTGAACAATAGGCTCTAAAATTAGCGCGGCGATCTCATGATGGTGTTCAATAATCATTTGCTCTAGTTCTGAGCAATCATTCTCATCCCAGGGCTGGTCAAATTTTATTGTCGGAGCAGGAGCAAAAAACTGTTGCGGCAGTGCACCGCTAAAAATTTCATGCATACCGGTTATCGGGTCGCAGACCGACATAGCCCCGAAGGTATCGCCGTGATAACCGTTACGGATAGTGAGTAGCTTATGTTTTTCAGGTTTGCCCTTGGCGTGCCAGTATTGAATCGCCATTTTTAAAGCGACTTCGACAGCTACAGAGCCGGAGTCTGCAAGAAAAACTTTTTGCAGAGGCTCGGCGGTCATCTCGACCAGCTGTTGGCAAAGCTCGATGGCTGGCTGATGGGTCAAGCCACCAAACATGAGGTGGGAGACTTTATCTATCTGTTCATGTGCCGCGGCATTCAGGGCGGGATTACTGTAACCGTGAATGACTGACCACCAGGATGCCATGCCGTCGATCAGCTCTGTTCCATCTTCCAGTGTTAGACGTACCCCTTGGGCTGAAATTACAGGGTAAGCGGCGGGTGGGTTAATCATTGAAGAGTATGGGTGCCAGATATGCTGCTGGTCAAAGCGGACCTGTTCGCTGGAAATGCTCATACTTATACCCCGTGAATAATGCCGTTGTGAAAAAATACACTGAATAAAAACCGGGCTATTACAGCCCGGTTTTAAACAGAAAGCAAATCAACTAAAGCAATTTATTCTGGCTGACAGATCTCATTACGTATGACCGCTAGCAGCGTACGGAAGAGCAACAGGGAAATGACGGCGCTGGCTAAACCTATGAGGATCATGGCCAGGTAATAGAAAAAAGGTTGCTCCAGAGTGGTATACATGACCTGAGCAGCAATGGCAGAAGCGGCCAGCGGGAAGGAATAGGCCCACCAGGACATAAAGAATTTGATCCGGGCGAAGCGTGGTAGCTGACTTAGCAAAAGTAGTATCAGAAACATGGCGGAGTAAAACAAAACGCGGGCAAAGCTATCCAGTTCACCGTTGAGTTTCAGGTATGAGATAAATCCGACCGCAGGAGGGGCGATAAGAATAAAGAGTGTTGGTAGCATTTTGCCAGAAAGAGGATCATGAAAGATCATTCGGTTAAGCACGAGTGTTTTTAAAATGATCCAGTAGACCAGACCGATCGAAAAAAAGAACCAGCTTACCTCGGAATAGCCGTGCTCAACGCCGGCAATGGGGACCAGAATGTTGCCTACAACCGGGATAAACCAAGCGGGAGTTATATGTGCGATCTGAAATTTTGGGTGATGGATCCACTGGTTCAGAACGTATACAGTAAATAGTAAGTGTAGAGCACTGCCGCTAGCCCAGACAAACAGTGATAACGTCTTTGATATCTCTAGTGTTGCTACGCTCAGTAGGATCAGACTGATGCTGAAGGCGGGAAAGAAGCTGAGTTTGATTGGATGATTAAACTCACCTAACACTGCGCGTGTTTTTAGCATTATCTTTAGCAGGTAAATTAAGACAATGATCAGAAACAGGCAAGCTGTCAGGGTCAGCAGTACATGGCTAATAATAGGGGGAGCGGAAAACACACTGACTGCTTTTTCCCAGGCAAGCGTCAGTCCAGTCATGCCCATAATCATCGCGAAAAAGGTGATTGGGAAGTGTTCCAGCTTTGAGGCTGAGGTCTGTTCTGACAATTCGCTCATGCATTTAAATCTCAGTTAGAAGAGTTAAGTAAAGAATGCTTAATTGGGTAACTCTGCCTGAGAGCCCCGCTGATTCGTTTAATTAGAATAATCTAATATATTAGTTTATCTTAAAATTAAAATCTAATGAAATATTATTCATCCTTTCAGCATTATTTCAGGTTGGAATTTTATAGTGGTCACAACTTCTTAGGGGAAGCTCGACTAGTGGATGGCGAGACATTTCCTGCGACAGATAAGGAGTAAAATGTAATTGAAGAATCGTGGTTTAAGTAAAGATTGAAATGCAAGGCTCTCTAGTACTGATATTTAGTACCCTCTTTGGCAGCGCTCGCGCTGCTATTTTTTTGTCTGAAATTTTTAAGAATCTAACACTATCACTGTTACTTGTACTGAGGATTCGCTGACGTTCCAGCGGATATTCAGGTCATGTAAGCGAATGCCGTATTCTCGTGTTTCAGGTTTGTTCTTATGGTAGGCAGGACGGGGGTCACAGAGTAATACTTCACTGATTTGCTGTTTCAGTGGTTGATTCAGACGACTGCTGTGTTCGGCTAATTGGAGTTCGGCAGCTGGACTGAAATTGACCGGAAGGTCCAGGGTTTCAATTGAACTGGCCAGACCGAACTCTGCCTCTGAAATAATATCAGCATAGGGCAGATAGGGTTTAATATCGATAATTGGGGTTTGATCTAACAGGTCTGCACCTTCGACGTCCAATAGAATTCGGGAGCCTTCTGAGCGTATTCTCTCAAGCTTAACTGGTGACAGGCCGATAGGATTTGGCCGGAAAGGAGAGCGGGAAGCCAGTACCCCTAATTTCTCATTGCCTCCAAGGCGGGGCGGGCGAACCAGCGGAGACCAGCCTTTGCCAACGCAAGCGCTAAAAATAAACAGCAGCCATATATGACTGCACTGTTCCAGGCCTCTGACAGCATCGAGGGTGTTGTAAGGTGGTAATAGCTCGATAGTGGCGGTCATCGAACGGGCCAGACCTGGCTGGCGAGGGATGCCAAATTTTTCTTTATATCCGCTGTGGATAACCGCTACTGGTTCAAATGTTATGCTGGAAGTCATCTTTTACAACTGGCCGTTGAAGTGAAAACAGCGCTGTCTACAACGGGGCAGGCGCGCTGAATTGAGCAGGCTCTATTCTGCTCTCAGTTTTAGTTTACTGCCAGCGATTCATCTGAAGTCTTAGCGTTTTTTTCCTCTATTGAAGAGTCCTCAGAGGTCTCTTTGTCCGACTTATGTGGTCGGTCATGGATAGGGGATCGGTGTTCAACAGGGCTGAGACTACTCCAGTAACGGGAGCTCTTCTCTGCTTGCTCGCCTAGTCGGTGAATATGGCTGAGTGAGTCTAATAGATTAGTTCCTTCATCCGGGGTGAGGCGCCCAGCAATCATTGCATCCAGTACGTGTTGCTTAATTTTTTGGTATTTATTTTCCAGCTGACGCAGAACGGCCCGGGTCTCAGAGGAAGAGGCATATAGCTCGTCCTCTACGATGGCTGCATCCAGCATTTTTGTAGTGATTTTTTTCAGCTCATAGATATCTTTCTGAGTATTACTGTCATTGATCTGATCGAAACGCTCACTGTACTCGACAATCAGGCTGGAGAGTCGGGCCATCTCATTAAAGTAGCGGGCAACTCGCATTGCACTGGGTAGAATTTGTGAGCTTTCTTCGCTCAGTTGTTGCTGCGCAAGTTTCTGATTGAACTTGCCAATGTCAACAATGAGTTTGTTGATGGTGAGGGTCTGGGCTCTGATGTGGGCACTATCAGATACTTCGGCGCTAATTGCCTGTTTGGCTAATGTAGAGGTCATGCGACTGACTCTGCCCAGTTCGCGGGTCATTGCATCGATAGCCAGCGCTGGAGTTTCAAGAATATTCTTGTCTAAGTAACGGGCTTTAGCCTGATCTTCGTCGCTACGACGGAAGCGTGTATTTAGAAAGCTTACCATCGGGGTGGTGATGGGCCACATTATCAGCACACCAACGCCATTAAACAGGGTGTGAAACAGTGCTAGTAAGATAACCAGGTCAAAGCTCTGGGCCAGTTCTGAACGGTTAATGATGCCAGCCATGCCGACCAGTAAGAGTAACCCGACTGTACCGGTAATCAGGTTGAAGAATACATGTGCGCAGGCGATTCGCTTAGCGTTAGAGGTTGCACCAATAACTGACAAGGCGGCGGTAGAGGTTGTCCCAAGGTTTGCACCTATCACCAGAGCGCCTGCTGCAGCCAGAGGGATGGCGCCGGTAGAGGCCATTGATAAGGTGATTGCCATAGCTGCGCTGGATGACTGAATCAGTACTGTCATCATAAAGCCCGCCAGAACAAACAAGGCCAGTCCATAACTGGTTGCACCGATTGCTTCAAAAGGGATGCTGTTTTCCAGTCCGGTAAAGGTTCCCTTAAGGAAGGAAAGGCCGATAAAAAACAGACCAAAACCGGTTAAGCTGGTGCCTAGGTGAGCATAGCGCTTTTCGCCACCAATCAGGCTCATGACTACCCCAAGGCCTATCATTGGCAGGGCAAACGCACTGATCTTAAATTTAAAACCGATAGTGGCAACCAGCCAGCCGGTCATCGTGGTGCCGATATTGCAGCCATATATTACAGCGACCGATTGACCAAGGTTCAGTAAGCCGGCATTCACAAAGCCAATTGTTGCAACGGTGACAGCACTGGATGATTGAACCAAAGCTGTAATCGCGGTACCGGATATAAGTCCGCGCAAGCGTGATTTTGTTGCGGCTTCCAGTGCTTTACGCAGAGTTTGACCCGCGGCACGCTTCAAGCCATTGGTCATCAGCTGCATACCCAGGAGAAAAAGGCCTAAGCCTCCGATAAGGTTGCCGATGCTACTCAGATCCATGCGTACTCCTTACAGGGTGTTGCGGGCGGTTTTTTATGCCGGTTTTAAAACAGCCGATTGGGTATCAGTTATCTTAAGTTTCTGATTCAACAGTAATAAAGGCGGCAAATCAACCTAAATGCAACTGTTTTGCCGTATGAGCAATTGTCCATATATAGATGTTAAGGCAGCCGGAGGCCTTTAAGATCCTGCTGATTTCTGCTGCGGTGGTACCGGTTGTCATGACGTCATCGATAATGGCGACGCTGGAGGGTGGTTTATGAGTACAGCGGAAACTGTTACGAAGGTTTTTCTTTCGTGCTTTACGGTTAAGGTCTGCCTGATGGGGTGTGTTTGTGGTTTTAATTACCAGTTTGGTATTAAAAGGGATCTGTAACCTTTTAGCTATTTCACGACCGAGTAGTGCGGCCTGATTGTATTGCCGCTGCTGTAAACGTTTTGGGTGTATAGGTACCGGAATGATCATCTCAGGCATCGGATATTTCACTGTAGATGAATCTGGTTTCAATAAGTGCGAGCAGAGTAGCGCCGCTAATGGATTCAGATAATGAGACTGGTTACTGAATTTGGCTAGTTGGATAAGCTGATCAATAGGGAAACGATATTCAAATGGCGCCACCGCCTGATCAAAAATTGGGGGGCTGTGCAGACATGCAGGGCAGGTTAAATCAATTTGGTCGCAAGTATTTAGTGGGATGCCGCAACGTTTGCAGGCATACCTGATCCAGGGGAGGTCTGTATAGCAGTGCTGACAGAGAGAGGTTTCGTTAGCAGGGTTTATCCCGCAGAGAATACAGTCTTCTGGCTGCTTAAAAAATAACCAGTTGTTTTTGATTTTTGTTATCATAGGTTGACAGATCCTTCTGTCGGGTTAAAATTAGGTCCTTAAAAAAAATCCTTATCTTTCAGTATTAACACAGGATAGACGCGGCGATGCAACAAAACCAGACAGAGATCAGACACGACTGGACAGAACAGGAAGTGCAGGCATTATTTGATCTGCCTTTTAATGATCTGCTCTTTCAGGCACAACTTGTACATCGCCAGTTTTTCAATCCGAATGAGGTTCAAGTCAGTACGCTGTTGTCGATCAAAACAGGCGCCTGTCCGGAAGATTGTAAATACTGCCCTCAAAGCGGTCACTACAACACCGGTCTTGAGAAAGAACGATTGATGCAAGTTGATGCCGTTATAGAAAAGGCTAAAAAAGCTAAAGCGTCGGGCTCAACTCGTTTTTGTATGGGCGCGGCCTGGAAGCATCCTGCGG
This sequence comes from Amphritea japonica ATCC BAA-1530, assembly GCF_016592435.1. Lineage (NCBI taxonomy): Bacteria > Pseudomonadati > Pseudomonadota > Gammaproteobacteria > Oceanospirillales > Oceanospirillaceae > Amphritea > Amphritea japonica. Next base: position 829,362 of record NZ_AP014545.1, read on the forward strand.
ATAAAGATATGCCGTATGTGATCGAGATGGTTAAAAGTGTTAAAGAGCTTGGTCTGGAAACCTGCATGACACTGGGCATGTTGGATGAAGGTAAAGCTGATCAGCTGGCTGATGCGGGTCTTGATTATTACAATCATAACCTGGATACCTCACCGGAGTTCTACGATAAGATTATCACCACCCGTACTTATCAGGATCGACTGGATACACTGCACCATGTGCGTGAGTCAGGTATGAAAATCTGCTCTGGCGGTATTTTAGGTATGGGTGAAACGGCGACTGACCGTATTGGCTTGTTACGACAATTAGCCAATATGCCTAAGCAGCCGGAAAGTGTGCCGATCAATATGCTGGTAAAAGTAGCCGGCACTCCGATGGAAAACGTGGAGGATCTGGATCACCTTGATTTTGTCCGTAATATTGCGGTTGCCCGTATTATGATGCCGCAATCCCACGTTCGTTTGTCTGCGGGGCGTGAAAGCATGAGTGACGAGATGCAAGCGATGACATTTTTAGCGGGCGCCAATTCCATTTTCTACGGCGAGTGTCTGCTGACTACGCCGAACCCTGAAACTCATCGTGATCTTCAGCTGTTTAAACGTTTGGGTATTAATCCTGAACAACGTATTTCTGAGGCTGATGAAACACAGGAACAGACGATTATCAGTGATTTGCAAAAGCAGAAAGACAGTTCTGTTTTTTACGAAGCCTGAGTTACCTTACCCGCCGGGCTGTTCCTGACAGCCTATTAAGGATCTGACCATGTCTTTTGATCAGCTGAACGCTGAATTGCAAGCGCGTAAAGAGCAGTCTCTATACCGTCAGCGACGTATATTACAAAGTCCGCAATCGCCTGAAGTTATCGTTGATGGTAAGGCTTGCCTGGCGTTCTGTTCTAATGATTATCTGGGTTTGGCAAACCACCCTGATGTGATTACCGCGCTGAAGAAAGGTGCAGACAGCTTCGGCGTCGGTGGTGGAGCTTCTCATTTGGTGAACGGCCATAGTCAGGCACACCATGCGTTGGAAGAGGAGTTAGCAGAATTCACCGGGCGCCCGAGAGCGTTGCTGTTTTCCACGGGTTACATGGCTAATATCGGGGCGGTGAATGCGCTATTGGATAAGCGCGATGCGGTGTTTCAGGACCGCGTTAATCACGCATCTCTACTGGATGCAGGGCTGCTCAGTGGGGCTCGTTTTCAACGTTTTTTGCATAACGACTCAGAGAATCTCGCTACCCGACTGAAACGTACTGAAGCCCGTCGAAAATTAGTCGTTTGTGATGGTGTTTTCAGTATGGATGGTGACCTGGCTGAGCTGCCTGACATCTGTCAGACAGCGGCTGATCATAATGCCTGGGTGATGGTGGATGATGCTCACGGCATCGGTTGCATCGGTAAGCAGGGGCGAGGCACGGTAGATCACTTTGATTTGGGCGGTGATCAGGTTCAAGTTTTAATGGGTACTCTGGGAAAAGCTTTTGGTACCTCCGGGGCATTTGTGGCGGGTTCTGAAGAACTGATTGAAACGCTGATTCAACATGCCCGTACCTATATCTATACCACCAGTATGTCACCGGCTATTGCCGAAGCGACCCGAGCCAGCCTGAAACTGGTGCAGCAGGACGAATGGCGCCGGGAAAAGCTACAGCATTTGATTACTCGTTTCCAAAAGGGTTGTGCACAGCTGGGAGTGCCATTAATGGAATCACCGACACCTATTCAACCTATTATGGTGGGTGAGGCTGATCGGGCGATGGCTATCAGTGCTGCGCTGGAAGCAAAGGGAATCTTCATCGGTGCGATTCGACCGCCAACGGTGCCTCAGGGAGAAGCCCGCTTGAGGGTCACGCTCAGTGCAGCCCACACCGATGAACAGCTAGACCGTTTGCTGGATGCCTTATCGGACGTGATGACGCAAATAAAGCAGAGGGAAGACGCCTGATGCTGTTTGTTGAGAAAAGAGGTAACCCGGAAGGGAAACCTTTGGTACTGATTCATGGCTGGGGTATGCATAGTGGTATCTGGCAAACGTTGTTGCCCGAACTTGAAGCGGAGTTTCAGATTACACTGATCGATCTGCCCGGCCTTGGAAAAAGTGCAAGCTGTTTACCTGAACCTTATGATATTGATGCGGTAACCGGCTTGCTGGCAGAAGTGGCCCCTCCGGCAGCACTATGGCTGGGTTGGTCTTTAGGCGGTATTATCACAATGGCTTTTGCGCAGCGTTATCCTGCCCGGGTTTCCAGACTGATTACATTGGCGAGTAGTCCCTGTTTTGTTGAACGTTCAGACTGGTCTTACGGAATGGATGAAAGGGTCTACAGCCAGTTTGAAAGCGATCTGGAAGCAACCCCGGAGAAAACCCTGCAGCGCTTTAATCTACTACAGATAAAGGGCGGTGAAACTGCTCGTTCAGATTTGAAATTATTGAAAAAAATCAAGTCTGGAACTGATTTCAGTGCACGGGGATTGATCGATAGTTTGTCTATTTTACGGGGCGATTACCGGGGGCTATATCAGCACACTCAAATACCTGCTCTGCATCTTCTTTGTGAGCTGGATACTTTGGCCCCCGCAGCGATGATTGGCGTGTTAGATAAGCTGCCGCCCCTGGCTCAGATTGAAGTGCTGGCGGGGCAGTCCCATGTGGGGTTTCTCTCTGAGCCGAAACTGCTGGCGGACAAAATTCGGATGCTGCCGTTATGAGTGCTCAGTTTCTTAAGCCGCAGATCGCTGAATCATTTAGTCGGGCAGCAGTGAGTTACGATAATGTAGCGCAATTGCAACGAAGGATTGGCCATAATCTATTGGAAAGTCTGGATCAAAAATCGGTTCCACTGGTAATGGATCTTGGATGTGGCACCGGGTACTTCGCTCCCTTGCTGACCGAGCAACTGCGTCCTGAGCATTTGATCTGTTTCGACCTGGCCCAGGGAATGCTTGAGTATGCTAAACAAACTCGTGTCACGGCTAATACTCTATGGCTTTGCGGTGATGCAGAAAATATTCCTCTGGCAGATAGTTCCGTTGATCTGATTTTCTCTAGCCTGGCTATTCAATGGTGTGAGAATTTGCCTTCTCTGTTCAGTGAGGTGGCCCGGGTGCTTAAGCCCGGAGGACGTTTCCTGTTCAGTACACTGGGCCCTGACACGCTGTTTGAATTACGAGATGCCTGGTCAGAGGTTGATAAGTTCCAGCATGTTAATCGATTTATCAGTTTTGAAACCCTTCAGGCACAGGCAACTGAGTATCTGCAAGAAGTTAGCCTGAGGGAGGATAGAGAAGTACTGCTTTACGATCAGTTGCGTGAACTGACGACTGAATTGAAAGGGATAGGCGCGCATAATATCAGTGCAGGACGACAGAGTGGCCTGACTGGTAAAGCGAGGATCTCTGCTTTTAAACAGGCTTATGAACAGTTTCGAGGGGCAGAGGGGAAACTACCTGCAACCTACCAGGTTTTTTATGGTGACTATATAAATGGCTAAACGTACCTTTTTCGTTGCAGGCACTGATACCGATGTGGGTAAAACCGTGGTGTCAGCAGGGTTACTGGAAGCCGCAAACCAGCGCGGCTTATCGACCATTGCCCACAAACCGGTTGCAGCGGGTTGTGAGCAGACGCCTGATGGATTACGTAATAGCGATGCCTTGTTGTTGCAGCAAACGTCATCGATTACGTTGTCCTATGAGCAGGTTAATCCGATCGCACTGGAACCCGCTATTGCGCCTCATATTGCGGCAACTCAAATTGGCCGCCGACTGGATGCTGATCGGATGGCTGCCCTATGTCGGGGTGTGATGATGCAACCGGCTGACTTTATGATAATTGAAGGTGCGGGTGGATGGCGTGTCCCGCTGAATAGTCGTCAAACACTGGCGGATCTGCCAAAGCTATTGCGAACCCCGGTTATTCTGGTGGTGGGAATGAAGCTGGGGTGTATCAGTCATACGTTGTTGACGGTCGAAGCGATTGTAAAAGATGGTTTGCGATTAGCTGGGTGGGTGGCGAACCGGGCAGATGCTGACATGAGTTGTTACGACGAGAATCTGGAAACCCTCAAATCGATGCTTTCAGCACCCTTATTGGCTGAAATTCCCCATATTGAGGACTGTTCTGCTGTAAGTGTGGCCAAATACATTGATTTGGAGCCGCTTCTCAGTGGTCAATAAATGAACTGTTTTGCTGTTTGCGCTATAATAGTCCCTAATAAGTTTTGTCTCTAAGTTCATATTGTTGAGTGTCTGAGGCCTGAATTTTAGGTCGGTTTAAGAAAAACTACAGGCAATCAAGTAAGCAGTAGGTGTGTTTTATGAATGTTACATCAGCATTAAATACAGGTGTTTTGGGCATCAATCGGGGACTCGATGGTGTACAGAAAGCGGCGTCTGATATAGCCGGAGCAGGTAAAACTGATACACCTGAAGAAGGCACCGGTAAAGACCTGAATCAGGCCTTAGGTGAACTCGCCGTTGAAAAGAATGCCGTTGCGGCATCCACTAAAGTGGTGCAGTCTGCGGATGCTACTTTGGGTACACTAATTGATATTCGTGCTTAGGGTACGGCTTTATCAGATTATTATTTCCAGATAAGGAGTCGGAAGTAATGTAAAGGAGGTGAGAGTGATGCAGTTACAGATAACTGCCAATGCGCTTACTCTGAATACAAATGAGTCACTTAATACTGCCGGCCGGAATCAACCTGCGGTATCAGGCACGGTATTACCTTCTTCATTATCCTCTTCTGAAGTGCTTCAAGCTTCTCCCGTAACAAAACCGGTACCCCCCTCTGGTGCTGGTGCATCCATAGACCCCTATACAGAAGAGCAACAGCTCAGTCGCGATCAGCGTAGTGAGTCGAGAAAATCATCCGAAACAGATCCTCAGAGCGAAGAACAGCAGCTGATACGTGAACTGGCTGCTCGTGATCAGGAAGTACGGCAACATGAACTTAGTCATGCGGCTGCAGGTGGCCAGTATGCCGGGGCGCCTTCCTTTGAGTATGAGCGAGGGCCCGACGGCAGGCTCTATGCTGTTGGTGGCGAAGTTAGTATAGATACCTCCCCGATACCTAATGATCCTGAAGCAACTTTGGAAAAAGCAGAAGTTATTCTAAGAGCGGCACTGGCTGTTGCTGATCCCTCACCACAAGATCGGGCGATCGCTGCCCGTGCTGCAGCGATGGCTTCTGAAGCCCGTGCTGAGCTTGCACAACAAAATCAGGAGTCGCAAGAGAATGCCGGAACACAACGAGAAGCTGATCAGTTGCGAGAATCCCGTCGTACTGAAGAGCTGCAAAATCGTATAAAAGATCAGCAGGAACAAAGCGATTCTCAATCGGAAAAGCTTCAGGATTTCAATAGACAGCTGGAAGCAGTGAATGAGCAGTTTGCCGAGATAAATCAGAAGTTGATTGATGCAGGTGTGTTTAAAAAGCTCTTCGCCGAAGGCTTTATTTTTGATGAAACTGTTTAAAGGCAACTCTTCATACCTTTCTGCTATCAATCGTTAGCAAAGGTTTTTTTTACTTCCCTTCGTTCATCTTCATTTTCTGATACCTGAATTTATCGACGTAATAGGTTCTATGGACTATAAAATTAGTTCGGGCTTGTTCAAAAGCGGATTAAAACTTAGCGATTGTGAATCGGGAAATTCTTATGACAAAGATTAAGGTCACTTACTTTGATATGAATGGCGGACGTGGAGAGCCTATCCGTCTGATTCTGCATTATATGGAACAGAAGTTCGAGGATCACCGCTTCTCATTCAATGAGTTCGCTGAAGTGCGCAAGAAAACTCCTTTTGGTCAGGTCCCTGTTGTTGATATTGATGGCGAGCAAATTACCCAATGTAATGCTTTGGGTCGCTATTTCGGAAAGCAGGCTGGGCTCTATCCGGACGATACTTATCAAGCGTTGCTATGTGATGAGGTTATGGATGCCATCGAAGATGTTAGTCATAAGTTAGGTGGAACACTGGGCCTGGATGGTGATGCATTGAAAAATGCGCGAGATCAATTAGTCGCGGGACCAGTCACCTGGACGCTTAAATGGCTGGATGAGCGCTTAGCAAAACAGGGTGGTGAATACTTTGCGGATAACCGTTTAACCATCGCAGATCTGAAGGTCTTGGTTTTTGTCCAGTGGCTGTGCTCGGGCATGCTTGATCATATACCCACAGCATTGGTGCATGATATAACCCCCGACCTGTTAGCTCACCAGGAAAGGGTGGAAGGCGATCCTAAAATCAAGTCGTATTATCAATAGAAAGCGGCTTCTCCGTTGGTGGATCTATATTTGTGGGTTGATTATGTGTTGATGTTACAAGGTTGAAGCGCGTCGTTTTCAGGTACTAACTTCAATCTTTATCATTAGCTTATCTATGCCTATTCATTTTTTAGATTCTGTATCTGTCTTTACATGTGAGATCGTTTTAATCTTTTAACCTTACTCTTATCATCAGAATTGAGTTCTATCTTCACAGGTTGCCCGATGAGGTTGTTAGTAGATGTTGAAAGCTCGGTCTATAGCTAAATCAGCAGGTGTTTTGGGCCGTGAAAAAGAGTTCTGTTTTCGTGGAATGATATAGCGGTTTACTATTTTTATTGATTTCTAGTAGGAGACGATACATTTGGATAATACTCGCGGTAGCATCTTTATGGTGCTGGCAATGGCAGCTTTTGCTATAGAGGATATGTTCATTAAAGCAGCGGCAGAGAGTATGGCTATAGGACTGATATTGATGCTGTTCGGTGCTGGTGGAATGCTGGTTTTTATTCTGCTGACATTGCAAAAAGGTGAGTCTGTTTTTCATCCAGCCATATTATCAAAACCTTTATTAATTCGGTCAGTTTGCGAGATAGTGGGTCGTCTTTTTTTTGCTCTGGCGATTACCCTGACGCCTCTATCCAGTGCCTCGGCTATTCTACAGGCAACGCCTCTTGTTGTTGTATTGGGTGCCGCATTGATCTTCAGAGAAAAAGTAGGAGGGGTACGCTGGTTAGCTATTCTGACTGGTTTTTTCGGTGTGCTGATGATTATACGTCCCGGGCTGGATAGTTTTAATCCGGCCTCGTTGTTTGCGGTGATTGGAATGCTGGGTTTTGCAGGCCGTGATCTGGCGACCCGTGCAGCTCCTCCGGTACTTTCCAATGTGCAGTTGGGTATTTATGGTTTTTTTATTCTGATAGTCAGTGGTCTGATATTGCAACTTTATTATAACGAGCCGATTTCTATCAACACCCCGGCGGGTGTGCAGATTCTTGCGGCGGTTATTTTTGGTGTAGCAGCCTATAACTGCCTGACGATAGCGATGCGCAGTGGTGATGTTTCGGTTGTGGCGCCATTTCGCTATACCCGGTTACTGTTTGCCCTTGTATTAGGTATTGTAATATTTGCTGAGCGCCCGGATATGATGACTCTGTCTGGTGGGTTTATTATTGTTCTTAGCGGTGGTTTTATCTTGTTACAAAGCCGCAAGATCAATGTTCTGAAAGTGCGGGCGGAATAAGCGGTTGATATTAAGTTCAGGCTTGTTGATCAGGCTTTGGCTGTTATTAGTTTAGGCGCCCGGTGGTTCAGATATATTGAGGCTGTTTTCTAAGCATGTTAAAAAAATTGTTTTCATGAGAATGCTGTAGGATGCAGTATTTCATTTTCTGGATTCTAAAAACTCCACCATGACTACTTCTAAAAGAAAAGCAGAGGTTGTTCTGTTTGACCTTGGTAATGTTGTTGTTGAGCTGGGTGCCGGCCCGTTGCCAGCGCACTGGTTGAGTGCCGGCCAGTCTTTCGATTTGAAACAATGGTTTCATTCTGATGTGGCTTTAGCATTTGAACGGGGTGAATTGTCTGCTCTTGAACTGGCTGAATATTTGCAACGCGATCTGAATCTGGATGTCTCGCCTGAACTGGTCGTGGCAGAGTTTAGAAAATGGCCCTTACGAATCTACCCGCAATTGCCTGCGCTATTGATTAAATTACGACAATGCTATCAGCTTGCTGTTCTAAGCAATACTAATGAACTTCATTACCCTCGCTTGTTTAATGAGTTCGATCTGGATAAGTATTTTGATAAAGAACTAGTTTTTGCCTCCCACCTGATTCGTCTGGCTAAGCCAGATCCTGAAGCTTTTATTTATGTGCTGGATCAACTTCAGGCAGAGCCTGAACAGGTTCTGTTTCTGGATGATATGAAAGAGAATGTAGTAACTGCCCGTAGTCTGGGCATGAAGGCTCAGCAACTCAAAGGAGGCGAGGAGGTAGCGGCTTACCTGAATAGTCTGATATCGAATCAGGATTAAGTTTAAGCAGGAAGTGTGTCGATTCAACGTTCTTATCTGTTTGAGTTATATTTGCCTAAATCTGTACTTATAGATAATTAATTTTTTGTATCTGTGATCCTAAATGAACCCTCTCTAGACTGTATCTAATCAGTATTAGAGAGATTTTTTGTAGTATGTATCAATATGATGAAGTCGACTATCAGGTTGTCAGAGGCCGGGTCTCACAGTTTAAGAATCAGATAGAGCGCTATCAGAGTGGTTTGATCAGTGAAGAGGCGTTTCTGCCTCTGCGGTTACAAAATGGTCTCTATATTCAAAAGCATGCGCCTATGCTTCGGGTCGCCGTTCCCTACGGAATGCTTTCTTCCATTCAGCTGCGAATGTTGGCCCGGATCTGTCGGGAGTTTGATCGTGATTATTGCCACATTACGACAAGGCAGAATATTCAGTTTAACTGGGTTGAGTTAGCAGATGTGCCAGAAATACTAGACCGGCTGGCCAGTGTTGAAATGCATGCGATTCAAACCAGCGGTAATTGTATTCGCAATACCACCTCAGATCCGTTGGCTGGTGTTGTGCATGGGGAGGTCTCAGACCCTCGCCCCTATTGTGAAATCATACGTCAGTGGTCTACATTGCATCCTGAATTTGCTTATTTGCCGCGAAAATTCAAAATTGCAGTTATTGGTGCCGAAGAAGATCGCGCGTCTATTCGGCTGCATGATATTGGGCTGCAGTTAATCAAATCTGATGCAGGGGATATCGGTTTTAAAGTCTGGGCAGGTGGCGGCCTGGGGCGCACTCCGATGTTGGGTCGCCTGATCAGAGCGTTTTTACCTCAAGAGCAACTGCTGGGCTTTTTGAAAGCGATTATCCGGGTTTATAACCGCTATGGACGTCGCGATAATAAGTATAAAGCCCGAATCAAAATTCTGGTGGCAAACCTGGGGGTTGAAGAGTTCTCTCGTCAGGTTGAACAGGAATTTGATCGAAATGAGGGAGTAGATAGGTTACTCACTCAGGAAGAGATAAGTTATGCCCAGTCGTTCTTTACCGCACCAGATTATGAGTCGGCTACGGAGGTTACAGATAAAAGCCGCATAATCGATGCAGATCTATATTCTGAATATGCTCGTTGGCTGGAACGCAATGTGCGGTCGCATAAAATTGAAGGTTATCGAATAGTGACGTTATCCCTGAAATATCAGGGGACTGCGCCGGGTGATATTTCAACTCAGCAGTTAGAGCAGTTAGCAGATCTGGCCGAACAGTACTCCTTCGCCGAAATTCGCACCACTCAGCAGCAGAATATTATTCTTACCGATGTTAAAAGCACGGACCTTTATAGTCTCTGGTTGGCGCTTCGTCAGCTCAAGCTTGATACGCCGACAGTTGGGACGCTTAGCGATACGGTATGCTGTCCTGGTGCTGATTTTTGTAACTTAGCTAATGCGCGATCTTTAACGGTAAATGCTGCGATTCAGCAACGCTTCAACGACCTCAACCAGCTGTATGAACTGGGTGATCTGAGTCTGCGGATATCCGGTTGCATTAACGCCTGCGCACATCATCATATAGCCAATATTGGCATTCTTGGCGTCGATAAAAATGGTCAGGAGTATTATCAGATTACCCTGGGTGGAATGAGCGGAAAGGTAAATGCCATAGGTAAAGTGCTGGGGCCCTCGTTGCCCATGGAAAAGGTTGTTCCCGCGATAGGAAAAATTATCGGGGTATATATTGCAAACCGATCCACCCCGTCTGAATCCTTCAGTGCTGTATATCTGCGTATTGGAAAATCCCTGTTCAAGGAGTCTGTCTATGCAGCAAATAATTAGAGATAACCGGATACAGGAAGACAGAGCTATCTTAGTTGGCTGGCCTGTAAACGATAAGCCGGATGATAACCTGAAGGCTGGAGATAATAGGGCTGTATCAGAGCCTGTATTAGAAATGAACTCTGAGTTTAAACCAGAGCCGGGCTATCGTTATATTTTGCCCGTTGAGTGTTGGTTGAAAGCTGCGCCGGAGTTCAGAGACTATGCAGAAGTGCCCGGTGTCTGGATAAGCGGAAGTGCTGATTTAGAGGTTTTGCATGAGGTCTTTATACTGACCGACCTTGTCGCTGTGGCGTTTGATAGCTTTGTGGATGGATCGGGCTTTTCGACCGCATCACTGATCCGGGAAAAGTTTAATTTTCATGGGGAGTTGCGTGCATTCGGCTCTGTGCTACCGGATCAGATAGCCTACCTGTTACGTTGTGGCTTCAATTCTGTTGCATTCTCACAGATAGAAGACCTTAAACAGGCTGCGAAACAGTTGCTGCTGTCAAGCCACTCTTATCAGGGCAGTGTGACTCAACCCAGAACGCCATTCTCAGAACGAATTACTAGGTCGAAGTAGAGCAGGTTGATGCAGATTCATGAATATAGCACCGCTATTACCGATGCCGAGCGGAGTGAGATTCTGTTTAATGGTGATCTGATTGTGTTTAAACAGCTATCAGTGTTATCTGAATTAAATAGTCAGGTAGATGCCCTAGTAAATGAAGGCTTAAGTGCAAAGTATTTGGTCACCTCAGATCAGATATCAGGTCAGGTGACGGGCAGGGAGAGCGGCAATAAATACCTGCAGCGGATACAGCAAAGCTTTTCTGAGAATCCTCAATTCGCCAGATTCTTTTGTCTGGCGTTGCGCCAGTGCGGGGTAGAGCTCAACCTTAGCTACGCTGATAAACTGTTTTTGCGTTCAGTCCCTCCAAGAGAGAGTGAACAACCGGATAGTCCTATGTTCAGAGGGAGTATCAAACCTCACCGGGATACCTGGGGGAGCAACATTCAACAGCAGATAAACTGGTGGAGTCCGGTATATCCGGTTACTGAACAGAGCGCGATAGTGTTCTATCCGGACTACTGGGATAGAGCCGTGGCGAATAGCACTGATCGCTGGTCGTTTGAGGCTTTTTGTACTGCAAGAGATCAAGCGGGGGAGGACGGTTCCATCGATTACCCATATGCGCCACAAGTATTGGAGCCGATAGAAACCACCCGAGAACAGATTGTCGTTGTAGAACCCGGTGATCTGCTCTGCTTTTCAAGTGCGCACCTCCATGCCAGTGTACCTAATAGCTCAGGTCAGACACGTTACAGTTACGAGCTGAGAACCTTTAATCTTGATGATATTGCGCGGACACACATGCCGATTAATGTTGATAATGCGGCAACTGAACCGCATTACAATTGGTTCCAACGATTGAGTGATCAGTCACGGCTTGCTATTTAATGAATGCTTGCTTGTTGAACATTTAGAAGTTCCTCACTCTGAATAGAACTGCGCATTCAACTCTTCTAACTGCTGGGTAACCAGCTCAGTAAAACTGCTGGCTAGTACGGATGCCGGGCGATGTGCTGGTGTCAGAACTGATACCGACAGAATAACTTCGGGTATAAAGGGTCTGAATACTAATCTTGCCCGGTCATCAAAACGTTGTAGATAGCCGCTGGCCGTCATTGGGTCACAGATGCAGTAGCAGAGGTTTTCTTCTACCAGCTTTAACGCGGGCTGGAATGTCAGTAGCTCAAAGCGCTGATTCAATGTTGCTCCCTGACTTCTAAATGCTTTCAGAGCGGACTGATAGTTCGGGTGTCCCTCCTGGAGTGTTGCCAGTGGCAGGTTGTCCAGATCTTTCGGAGTGATTACGGCTTTGTTGGCTAAGGGGTCATTGATGGGAAGGGCGCAAACACACTTAAGATCAAAGGTCAGCGCTGATAGCGCCCGGTTAGGTGGTGGTGTTTCTGCCAGGCCGATATCGTATTGCTGAGAAGCAACCCACTCCTCAATCACAGAAGAGTCCCGCATCATCATCGATACATTTACCCGGGGCTTATCCCTTACAAATTCTGCAATCAGGCGTGGCATCAAATAGTTAGAGGCTGCGGGCATACAGGCGATCTTCAGGCGGCCAAGCTCCAGTCCGGCAATCTCCTTCATGGTACGGGCTGTTTTATTCAGTCGTTCCAGTATCTGCTCTGATTCTTCCAGAAAGTAATGGGCTTCTGGCTTACGGATCAAACGACCTCGCTGCCGTTCGAATAACTCAACTCCCAGTTCATCTTCCAGGGTGGCGACCATATTACTGACCGCCGGTTGGGTTCGTTGCAGGGTACGTGCCGCCTCTGAAATTGAGCCAGTACGCATGACTTCACGAAAACATTGCAGCTGTCGAACGGTGATATTCATTTTGTTACTGTTAACCCTCAATTTTGTCGGATTTGTAACTCATTGTTACTCATATGTTTTATGACTAACCATAACTTAAGATTATGGAGGTATCAATATTTTGAAATTGATTTTATACCTGCGTTGAACAAATATTAAGGCTACCAGTGTGTAAAGGAATGAATCTCGTAAGAGATTATATGGTCCGGATGAGAGCCGCTGGAATAATAAGAAGTATCTGAGGAAACCCGAATGAACAAGTTTGCCAGCTATCTGCTGACTGGACTGATATGTCTGGTAGCGGGTGGCCAGTTTGTCCAGGTAGTGACCCGCTACGTTCTCGAAATCCCGGTAATGGGGTTAGAGGAAACGTTGCTCTACCCAACGATGTGGCTGTATATCCTCGGGGCGGTAAACGCCTCTCGTGAAAATACCCACATTCGTGCCAATGTGCTGGAGATCTTCCTGAAAACCAAGCGTCAGGTTGTGTCACTGGCCATTGTTGGTGAAGTACTGAGTCTGATTATCGGCTGCTGGCTGATGTACTGGGCCTGGGATTTTACTAAGTATTCCCTGCGGGTCTGGAAAGAGAGTCCGACCCTGTATATCCCCACTTTTTACGTAGATGTTGCTCTGCTCACCGGTATGGTTCTGATGATGATCTATACCGCGTGGCACCTGTGGAATCACATCCGCGACCTGACTACTGATAATAAGGAGCAATAAGATGGTTGAAATTGCACTGATTGCAGTGGCGGTTCTGGTCGTTTTGCTGACCCTGGGCCTGCCATTACCCTACTGTTTTGGCGGCGGCCTGATGGTGATGTATTTCCTCGGCGACGTGATAATGAAAGGCAATATGCTGTGGGGCTTCCAGCAGCTGGGTAATCCGGTACTGCTTGCGATCCCCTTGTTTGTACTGGCCGGCACCATTATGAGTGTCAGCGGGATAGCCGCCAGTCTACTTAACTTCGTTAACATTTTTGTTGGTCATCTGCGTGGTGGTCTGGGTGTTGTTGCAACGATTAGTTGTGCGTTAATAGGTGCAATCTCCGGTTCCGGTCTGACCGGTGTGGCAGCGATCGGTCCTTTGTTGATTCCTGAAATGGAAAAACAGGGCTATCCCCGTGAATACGCGACTGCTCTGATCGCTAACGCATCACTGCTAGGATTGTTGATTCCGCCAAGCGTAACCATGATTGTTTATGGTTGGGTGACGGATACTTCCATTCTGGCGTGTTTCCTGGCGACTTTAGGCCCTGGCTTGCTGATCATGCTGAACTTCTCGGTGGTCAACGTCTGGCTGGCGCGTAAGTTCCCACTTGTATTGGACGAGCGACCAAAAGGCAAAGAGTTTGTAGCTGAAGCGACTAGTCGTGGCTTTAAAGCGACCCCTGCACTGCTGATGCCGGTGATCATTCTGGGTGGTATCTACGGCGGCATTATGACGCCGACTGAAGCAGCTGCGGTCGCGGTGATCTACGCATTGCCTGTTGGTTTCCTGATCTATAAAGGTCTGGATCTGAAAACCTTCCTGTTCGCAGGCAAGGAAGCGTCGACTGCGGTGGGTGCCATCATGCTGATGATTCTGTTCAGTATGATTCTGTCGCAGATGTTTGTGGTCGAGTCTGTGCCTCAGGCCTTGGTTGAAGCCATCTTCTCGATCACTGAAGATAAAGTGGTACTGCTAATTCTGATTAACGTGCTGCTGTTCCTGGTGGGCATGGTTGTTAACGATGTTACCGCAATTATTCTGATCGCCCCTCTGCTTCTGCCGTTGATGGAAGCGATCGGTATCAGTCCAATTCAGTTCGCCGCGATCATGGGTGTGAATACCGCTATGGGTGGAGTCACGCCGCCATACGCTTCAATCCTGTATCTCGGTGCCCGCATCGGTAAAGTTCAGGTCACTAAGGTGATTAAGCCTGCCATGCTACTGATTATTACTGGCTACCTGCCGGTAGTGTTCCTGACATCGTTCTGGGATGACCTGTCGATGTACCTTCCGAACTACTTCGGTTACTGAGACGAAGTCGGGTTCGATTACTTAAACGCATTAAGAAAAACCTATAGATAAAAAATCTAAAAAGAGAGGAATCTGTAATGAAGAAAACGTTTCTAACAACTGCGGTATTGGCCAGCACTCTGGCTCTGACATCTATCGCTGAAGCGGCTGAATTGAAGATCAGTCATATCCGTCCACAGGGCGCAACTATCGATGTAGAACTGAAGGAACTGTCTGCCGATATTGAAAAAGCCACTGGCGGTGATCTTTCTCTGAAGATTTTTGCGGCCAGCGCACTGGGTGATTACACCACAGTTCAGGAACGTATTTCCGTCGGTGCAATTGATATGGCGGTACAGCCTGCAGCCACTGCAGCATCCCGTAAGATGCAGATTTCAGCATTCCCGTATATCGCGGCAAACTGGGAGCAGGCGCAGTCTATCTATGGTCCGGGCGGAGCGATTAACCAGGCGATGAAAGAGTTGTATGCCAAGCAGGATATCGAAATGCTGGCAGCCTACCCGGTTTACTTTGGCGGTGTCGCGCTGAACCGTGATGCAGTATCTCCGGGCAACCCTAGTGTTGATAAAGGTATCAAGGTACGTGTGCCGGGTATCAAGAGCTTCCAGCTGACTGCTGATGCACTGGGTTATATCAGTTCACCAATCCCGTTCTCTGAGGCATTCACTGCCGTACAGACCGGTGTTGTTGACGGTGTGATCGGTTCCGGTGCGGAAGGTTACTACGCCTCTTTCCGTGACGTAACTAAGACTTACATTCCGGTGAATACTCACTTTGAAGTCTGGTACATGATCATCAATAACGAGTCTATGTCTGATCTGGATTCTGACGATCAGGTAGCGTTGCGTAAAGCAGCAGCTGACTTTGAGATACGTCGCTGGGCTAAAGCTGAATCTGACCAGGCGGCTAACGAGAAGAAACTGGAAGCTTACGGTGCAACTATCGTTAAGCTGAGTGATGACCAGCTGGCAGCTGCGGCGAAGAAAGCCCGTGCTGAAGTATGGCCTCAGATTCTTGAAGATGTTGGCGCTGAATGGGGTCAGGGAATCCTGGATCAGATCGCAAACTAATCGGCGTTATCTGCTTACCCCGGAGAGTTACAGGTTCACGGCTGTAATTCTCCTGCTTTTCTATCGAAAAGCCTTTGCTCCCGAGTGACTCTGACCTGAGGGTCTAAACACTCATTCGTGACTTTTCAGCCCGGTCCAGGCTTCTTTATGAAGGAGTGTGTCGGCCAGAACGAAAGCGAATCAACTCGATAAGAGTAGTTTTTGCGACATAGGTTTAGTTTCTGAATGGTTAAGCCTTTTTATAGGTTAAACCCTTTATAGCTGACTCCTGTGCCGGGCTTTTTTTACCTCAAAAAAGATATCAACAGGTGAGGATATGTTCCGATCTGTTACAAAACAACAAGACCCAAAGACTGAAGTACAGGTAACCATCAACGATTCCGTTGTTGTGGTCGCGCCGGGAACAACAGTCTGGGCAGCCATGGCGCTGGCAGGGGAAACCGCTACCCGGGTCTCTCCGGTGAATCAGCAGGTGCGTTCCGCTTACTGTGCTATGGGCGTCTGCTTCGAATGTATGGTCGAGATTGATGGTATGCCCAATCGGCAGGCCTGTCTGACCGAAGTCAGCGAAGGTATGCAAGTTAACCGTCAGGTGATTACCGAGGCGACTATCGCCGCTAACCCGCAGCTAGCTCACACGGGGGCTGAAAATGACTGAATTATTGGCTCCTGATGAGCCGGAAAACATTACGGATAGCTATGAAATCGCTATTATCGGCGCGGGTCCCGCAGGTATGTCAGCGGCTATTACCGCAAGCCAGGCTGGTGTTAGTGTCGTAGTGCTGGATGATAAGCCCCGTAGCGGTGGTCAGATCTACCGCAATGTCGATGCCAGTCCGTTGCCTGATGCTGAAGTACTGGGACCTGACTATACCAAGGGTGCCGAATTAACAGTCCAGTTTAGAGGTTGTAATGCCCGTCATATCAGTGGTGTTACCGTATGGCATGTAGGTGATAATGGCGAGATCCTTTTCTCTGATAATGGCACGACAAAAAGACTGACGGCACAGAAGATTATTGTGGCGACTGGTGCGATGGAACGGCCTTTTCCCATTCCGGGCTGGCATCTCCCGGGTGTTATGTCCGCCGGTAGTGCGCAGGTCATGCTTAAGTCCGATGGGCTGGTGCGTGACGGGGCAATATTTGCCGGTACCGGTCCGTTACTTTACCTCATTGTGGCGCAGTACCTGCGACTGGGGGTTAAGGTTAAAGCGTTGGTGGATACTACGCCGAAAGAGAATTATCTGCACGTTATGACAGAGTTGACTGGGGCAGTGACCGCACCAGGAATGCTGATCAAAGGCGTTGGTTTACTGAATGAGATCCGCAAGTCGGGTACAAATATCTATAGCTTTGCCAAAGACCTGAAGGTCACAGGAGATGAACAGACCGCAGGGCTGAGCTTCAACTGTGGCGGTAAAGAACACTCGCTGCCTGCCAGTTATGTTTTTCTTCATCAGGGTGTTATTCCCAACCTGAATATCACCCAGGCGCTTGGTTTAGAGCATGACTGGTGTCAACAGCAGTTGTGTTGGAAACCAAAGATAAATCGCTGGGGCCAAAGTTCTAAATCGCACATCGCTGTCGCAGGCGATTCTGGCGGTATCATCGGTGCCGATTCAGCCGCGGCGATGGGTCGAGTCGTCACGCTTAATCAACTGGTGAATCTTGGGGTTACAAGTCGCTCATTGGCAGAAGCCGAAGCGGCTGATGATCTGCGATTCGTTGCCAGACAACAGCGTTTTAGACGCTTTATTGATCGTCTTTATCGTCCGCTTGATCAGCAGCGAATTCCAGAAGCCCCCAATACTGTAGTTTGTCGTTGCGAAGAACGTACGGTTGCTGACCTGAAAAAAGGTTTTGAATTAGGTGGTCGTGAACCTAATCAACTGAAGAGTCAGACCCGTTGCGGTATGGGGCCCTGTCAGGGGCGAATGTGTGGCCACACGGTTAGTGAACTATTGGCAAACTGGCGTAATGAGCCGGTTGCCGATGTTGGCTATTATCGTCTGCGATCACCTATGCGCTTAGTCACATTGCAGGAACTGAGTCAGTTTACTGATGTAACGCCTGAGGCAAAGAAGACTGAGGAGGCAAGCTGATGACTATTAATACAACCTCCCAAAAGTTAAGTTCAGATGTTTTGGTGATCGGCGGCGGTATTCAGGGTGCTTCAACCGCCTATCATTTAGCGCAGCGCGGTGTGTCTGTAATTGTTGTAGAGAAAGATACAGTATCCCGCCATGCCTCAGGTGTGAACGCCGGCGGTGTTCGGCTGCTGGGTCGGAATATTGCGGAAGTTGAGTTAAGTAAAGCAGCAATGCAACGCTGGCAGCAGCTTGATGATGAGCTGGATGCGGATACCGGCTTTCGACGTCGAAGTCTGATCAATATAGCGGCAGATGAAAAAGACCTGGAAAGCTTGCGCGCTCGTGAACAACAGATGCATAGCCTGGATTATTTTCATGAAGTAATGCTGAATCAGCAGGAGTTGCGTGAACGCTTGCCCCACGTGGCGGCCCATTGTGTTGGTGGCGTGGTATCTGAACAGGATGGCTATGCGATTCCGTTTCATTCAACTCAGGCTTTTCGTATCGCTGCGGAGCGTTTAGGTGCTTGCTTCTGCGAAGGTGAGCAGGTTGAACAGATCCGCAAGGTTGGTGACAGCTGGCTGGTGGACACGAAAACTCAGCAATATCAGGCCGAACATCTGGTCAATTGTGCCGGAGCCTGGGGTGATATTATTTCGGTGATGATCGGTGATAACGTGCCTATGTCATATAGCGCGCCGATGCTGATGATCACTGCCCGGATGCCGCATTTTGCCGGTCCGGTGGTTGGTGCTGTTAGTCGCCCTTTGTCGTTCAAACAGTTTGAGAACGGTACGGTATTGATTGGTGGAGGAGCCAAAGGCTTTGCGGATCGGGCTAACAATATCACCCGACTGGATTACAGTTTATTGGCTACTGGTGCGCAAAATGCCATTGAGTTTTTCCCGATTATGAAAACCGCTTGTATTAACCGTATGTGGTCCGGTCTGGAAGCCTACATGCCAGACAATCTACCTGTTCTGGGTAAGAGTATGCGTACTGATAAGGCTTATCATGCCTTTGCATTTTCTGCCCATGGTTTCCAGTTGGGTCCTGTGATTGGTGAAGTGATGGCTGACCTGATTACCAAAGGCGAAACCCGTTTTGATCTGGAACCGTTGCGGGTTAACAGGTATGAACGGAAAACCCTGTAAGTTACTTTTGTCTATTAAATAATGAACGAGAAGCAATATGAATATTGAACGAATCGGTTCAACTGATCGCATGAGCAAAATTGTAAAACACAACGACACTATCTATCTGTGTGGCCAGACAGCCAGTGCAGACGAGTGGGATACCGCAGAGCAGACTCGGCGATGTCTGGAGCAGGTTGAAGGTCTGTTGCTAGAAGCTGGATCTTCAACTGATAAGTTACTCTCTGTGACTATCTATGTCCGGGATATGAAGGACTTCGCGGCTATGAATGAAGTTTGGGATAACTGGATTGCTGATAAGCCAAAACCGGCCCGTGCCTGTGTTGAAGCTCACATGGCTCGTCCGAATGTCCTGGTAGAGCTGACGGTGATCGCTGCACAATAGAAGTGAGTGGTTACTAAGTTATCCTTGATTGACCAGGAAAGTGAACAGCGATCTATGGGAGAGTTAATTCAGGATGGCCTAGTGGTAGGTTCTCTCGCATTACTTCTGAAGGTAATTCAAAACCATTTTGGTAAAAACTGACGCTTTCTCGGCGTGTGGCCAGTGGCCTGCGCCCTGAATTAACCGGTAATCAGCTTTTGGAAATAGCGCTAGTATCGGGTTACGGTATTCGCTGGTGATGTAATCTGAATTTTCGCCTTTGATAAACAGAACCGGGTATTCAAATGCTGGGCCTGTTGGTGCTTTGCTGATTTCATCGTAGCAGGCTTCTAAAACGGGGAGATTCATCCGCCAGGCAAAAGTCTTTTCTTCGGTACGGTAGAGGTTGGTCAGCAGGAACTGTCTTACACTGAGCTCCTTTACATGCATACTTAGTTGCTTATCTGCGTCGCCTCTGGATTTTAGCTGGTTCAGGTCGACGGCGTTGAGGCCGGAAAATACTTCGTTGTGATGGTTAGGGTACTGAACCGGAGCAATATCAACGATGATCAGTTTGTCGACTCGCTGAGGATTGTTCAGCGCCAGTTGCATGGCGACTTTACCGCCCATGGAATGCCCTAAAATATGGGCGCGGTCCAGATCATGCTGATTCATCAGTTCGATGATGTTGTCGGCCATTAGCGGGTAGCTGGTCTGGTCTGTATGGGGTGAGCGGCCATGGTTAGGCAGGTCAACTGCATAGACTGTGAAATGTTCTGCCAGTGCTTTGATCTGTCCGCTCCAGTTTGACTGGGTTCCGAACAGACCATGCATGATGATCAGAGGGGCACCGTTGCCGGAGATCTGTACATTGAGTTGCATAATTACTCTCCATAAAAAAAGACCGGGGCGCAAGCGCTACCGGTCTTTATTCAATCATATCAAACCAGGTGCAGTGCTTACAGAATGTCCAGCAGCTCTACATCAAATACCAGCGTAGCGAAAGGAGGGATGCCACCAGGTGAACCCTGCTCTCCGTATGCCAAATGATAAGGTACAGTCAGTTTCCATTTAGCGCCTTTAGTCATTAGCTGCAACGCTTCTGTCCAGCCTGCGATTACGCCGCCAACAGGGAACTCAGCTGGCTGGCCGCGCTCGTAAGAGCTATCGAAAACTTTACCGTCCGGGAATGTACCGTGATAGTGCGTGCGTACAGTCGATTCAGCTGTTGGGCTTTCGCCGCCTTCTTCACCAGCTGTGATGATTTCGTATTGCAGACCAGAATCGGTAACAATTACTTCTTCACGTTGAGCGTTCTTTTCCAGGAACATCTCACCTTCAGCGGCAGCTTCTTTAGCCAGCTTTGCAGCTTGCTCCTGCATGCGTGCCTGGATCTCATTGAATGCAGCCTGGATCTTGTCGCCTTCGATGCTTAGTGCTTCGCCAGCGAAAGACTCTCTGATGCCAGTAACTACTGCTTCCAGCTCTACGCCTTCAAAGCTTTGAGTGGCCAGGTGATCGCCCATTTGACGGCCGATACCGTAGCTGGCGATCTGTTCATTTGTTTCATATTTAATTTCAGACATGATTACTCTGTCGATTCGGTTTTAAGAACGGCGAAGCCTACCATATTCAGCTAGTTTTTAACAAAAAGAAGCGGGTCTACTCGGGTGTTATTCAGACTAACACTCCAATGGAGGTGAGGGCCTGTTACCCGTCCAGTTTTGCCGATCGCGCCGATACGGTCGCCGGTATTGAGCTGGTCACCGATTTTTACATCAATTTTGCTCATATGGCAGTACATCGTTGTCAGCCCGAAACCATGATCAAGAATGACGGTGTTACCATTAAAGAAATACTCCCCTACGGCGACGACTTTGCCAGCAGAAGGGGCACTAATATCCCCGCCTTGTCCGCCGGCTATATCCAGACCACTATGGGGATTACGGGGCTGGTCATTGAAAAAACGTTTGAGCCCGAAGGGGCTGCTGAATCGCCCGCTTGCGGGCAGAACAAAGTCCAGACCATTAATCGCAGGTGAAGACCAGCTTTTGAACGCTGCGACCATCTCGTCCTTTTCCCGCTTATACCGTTCCAGATCCTGTTTGTTTGGGTTTACATGACGTTTGTTGGTGACTGTCAGTCTCTGCTCTTTGTAAGCTTTATCTTGTATACGAAAGGGAAAGCGCTGGCCATTGGCTTTCATGAGTTGCTCATCAGTCGCTTTGGCTGACAGCGGGATACCGATTACAGCGAGCCACGGGGATTGTTGTGCATATACTGTATCCTGACTCGACAGAACCATCACGCGATTACTGCGATACCAGGCTGAGGGAGCCGCCTCTGTGTTAAGACCGATAAGCGGAATCAAAGCGATGCCGCCGGGTACCCGGGATTCTTCCGGAAGCTCAAAAGCAAAGATGTTAATGCTGAAAATCAGACTGAATACTAAGCTGACGAAGCGCATGGGGTTTCCTTAGTCCATTATTATTTCTGTCACCCGGCTAACAAAGCGACCATTGCTTAGTCGGGTTTCAACACTGTCTTCGGACGAAAGCTGGGTAATATCTTGTACTACTTTGCCTTGCTGATCCTGAACAATAGCGTAACCCCTGTCGAGTGTTGCCAGCGGGCTGACGCTGTTAAGTGTTGCCGCCATACCAGACAGTCTGAGGCGGTTCTGTTTCAGAGCCGATTGGATCAGTGTGAGCATCCGTTGTTCTAACTCTGTTGTTCTCTGTTTAGCGGTTTCAATGCGAGAAGTCGGTATGCAGCGTATATAACGCTGTTGAATACTATTGAGACGTACGCGTTGTTGTAAGACGGAGGTTTTGACTGCTCTTTGCATTCGCAGTTCCAAATCATCCAACTTTTGTGCCTGCTCTTTTAATTTGTCGCCGGGATGGCGGAGCATGGCGCGCGTCCATTCTACTTTTTGTAAGCGCTGAGCCTGGCTTCGATGCCAGGCCTGTTCGAGTCGCTGCTGAAGCTGATTCAGGCGTTGTAGTATTTGCTGCTGGTCTGGGCTGAGAAGTTCTGCAGCTGCAGAGGGTGTAGCTGCTCTCAGGTCGGCGACAAAATCGGCGATAGATACATCGACTTCATGGCCGACAGCGCTGATGATAGGAATTTCACTGTTATAGATGCTCTGGGCGACTATCTCTTCGTTAAAAGGCCATAAATCTTCCAGAGAACCGCCACCACGACCGACAATCAAAACGTCGCAGCGACCATCTTCATTGGCCAGACGAATCGCATCAGCAATCTGTCCGGCGGCTTCAGTACCTTGCACAGCAGTAGGGAATAACGTAACGGGCAGTGAGGGAAATCGTCGTTTCAAAACGGTTAGAATATCGTGGACTGCGGCACCGGTGGCGGATGTAATAATGCCAAGGTGCCGGGGTGTATCTGGAATAGTTTTTTTGACGGCAGAGTCAAACAGACCTTGCTGCTGGAGCTTGTATTTCAGTGCTTCGTAGGCTTTTTGAAGGGAGCCAACGCCACCGTCTTCCATGAAGTCACAGATCAGCTGATAATCACCCCTCCCGGGGTAGAGACTTACTTTGGCCCGGACGATGACCTGGTCACCATTTTTGGGTTGGTATTTCAGGTATTGGTTACGATTGCGAAACATGGCGCAGCGTACCTGGGCATCACGGTCTTTCAGGGTGAAGTACCAGTGTCCAGAACTGGGGCGGACGACATTCGATAGCTCACCTTCTACATGAATGGTGAGAAAAGAACTTTCTAACAGTGATTTAACCTGTCGATTAAGTTCACTGACGCTAAGTGCTTTATTGTCCGGTCTGTGAACGGCCATGTTTTGGGGCTTTGAGTAGGATTGCATAGAGAGCATATTAAACTAACCGATCATCGCTTTGTAACCTGCGCCAGGCATAATTTAGAAAATGATTAAACTTGTGCATTTTGATTGTCGATAGTTCGACAAAAGGCTATAATCCCGCGTCTTATTTTTTTAGACATTACAGGCAGTCTCACACATGTTACGAATCGCTGAAGAAGCCCTTACTTTTGACGATGTTCTACTGGTTCCCGGTTACTCCGAGGTCTTACCTAAAGACGTATCGCTGAAGACACGCCTGACTAAAGGCATCGAGTTAAACATCCCTCTGGTCTCCGCTGCAATGGATACGGTTACTGAATCCGGCCTGGCTATCGCTATGGCTCAGGAAGGTGGTATCGGTATTATCCACAAGAATCTGACCATCGAGCAGCAGGCTGAGCAGGTTCGCCTGGTGAAGAAGTATGAAGCCGGCGTTGTCAGTGATCCAGTTACCTGCAGTCCTGATATGTCAGTAGGTGAATTGAACGCCCTGTCGACACGCCTTGGCTTTTCGGGTTTTCCTGTGATTGATAATGGTGACCTGGTGGGTATTGTGACCGGCCGAGATGCACGTTTCGAGAAGAAACTTGATGCGTCAGTTGCCTCTATCATGACCCCTAAAGAACGCCTGGTGACAGTCGTTGAAGGTGCTGATCCTGATGATGTGCGTAATCTTCTGCGTAAACACCGTATAGAGAAGATTCTGGTCGTTGATGATGCGTTTCGTCTGCGTGGTATGATGACCGTAAAAGATATGAACAAAGCTTCGACTCATCCTATCGCGGCCAAAGACAGTAAAGGTCAGCTGCTGGTTGGAGCCGCCGTTGGTACCGGTGCTGAAACGGCAGAACGTGTTGATGCCCTGGTTAAAGCCGGTGTCGATGTGATTATTGTTGATACCGCTCACGGCCATTCGAAAGGTGTTATCGATCGTGTTGCCTGGGTGAAATCAACCTACCCTGATGTACAGGTTATTGGTGGTAATATTGCTACTGCGGATGCAGCGATTGCGCTGGCTGAAGCCGGTGCTGATGGTGTTAAAGTCGGTATTGGTCCGGGTTCTATCTGTACTACCCGTATCGTTGCTGGTGTTGGTGTGCCACAAATTAGTGCTGTTGCAAATGTTGCAACGGCTTTGGAAAAATATGGTGTGCCTTGTATCGCTGATGGTGGTGTACGTTTTTCCGGAGACCTGTCGAAAGCAATTGTTGCCGGTGCTTCAGCGGTTATGATTGGCTCAATGCTGGCGGGTACCGATGAGGCGCCGGGCGAAGTTGAACTATTCCAGGGCCGTGCGTATAAGTCTTATCGTGGTATGGGGTCTCTGGGTGCGATGGCCCAAAGTTCTGGTTCATCTGACCGTTACTTCCAGGATGCCTCTCAGGGTGCCGAGAAGTTGGTGCCGGAAGGTATTGAAGGTCGTGTTGCCTGTAAAGGGCCGATGGCTGGTGTTGTTCATCAGTTAGTTGGTGGCCTGCGTTCCTCAATGGGTTATACCGGTAGCGCAGATATAACGACTATGCGTACCGTGCCTGAATTTGTTCGCATCACGAGTGCGGGAATGGCAGAAAGCCATGTGCATGATGTCAGCATTACAAAAGAAGCGCCTAACTATCGCGTTGGGTAATTGCTGCTTAATAGATAAAACAGGTGGGATGGCTTCGGCCCTTCCACTTTTTCTTTTTTAACACGCTGCTAAAACAGCCGATCGCCAGGAAAGCCTGAACGGGTATTGGCGATGATTTCGGAGTCATCGAAATGTCACAAGATATTCATGCTCAACGAATTCTGATTTTGGATTTCGGTTCTCAATATACTCAACTGATTGCGCGTCGTGTACGTGAGATCGGAGTGTACTGTGAGATACACCCATGGGATATGGAAGAATCAGCGATACGCGAATTCAATCCTAAGGGTATTGTTCTGGCGGGCGGGCCTGAGTCCGTTACCGAAGGCGACTCTCCTCGCGCACCTGAGGTTGTGTTTGATTTAGGTATTCCGTTGCTGGGTATCTGTTACGGCATGCAGACGATGGCCGAACAGTTGGGCGGTAGCGTTGTCAGCTCTGATCTGCGTGAATTTGGTTATGCGAAGGTACGTTTGGAAGATAGTCCAAGCCGCTTATTAGAAGGGATTGAAGACCATATCGCGAACAATGGCTCTCTGTTGCTAGATGTTTGGATGAGTCATGGTGATAAGGTTGGTACGCTACCTGAAGGGTTTAGTGTTATTGCCAGTACCGAAAGTGCACCGGTTGCTGCGATGTGTGACCCGGTTAAGAACTACTACGGTGTGCAGTTCCACCCAGAAGTAACTCATACGAAGCAGGGCGGTCGAATTTTATCCCGTTTTGTTTTGGAAATCTGTGAGTGTGAAGCGCTGTGGAATCCTGCCAATATTATTACTGACCTGATTGAGAAAGTACGTAGCCAGGTCGGAGATCAGAAAGTATTGCTGGGCCTGTCCGGTGGTGTTGACTCATCAGTAGTTGCTGCGTTGTTGCATAAAGCGATTGGTAGCCAGTTAACCTGCGTCTTTGTTGATAACGGGCTGTTGCGAAAGAATGAAGGCGATCAGGTTATGGACATGTTCGCTAAGAACATGGGTGTAACTGTGATCCGTTCCGAGTCTGAGGAGCTGTTCCTGGGACGGCTGCTGGGTGAAAGTGACCCGGAAGCAAAGCGTAAAATTATCGGTAACACCTTTATCGAAGTGTTCGATGAAGAAGCGACGAAGCTTAAGGATGTTAACTTCCTGGCGCAGGGAACTATCTATCCTGACGTTATTGAATCGGCTGCAGCTAAAACGGGTAAGGCACACGTAATCAAATCTCACCATAACGTTGGCGGTTTGCCAGACGATATGAAGATGGATCTGGTAGAGCCACTGCGCGAACTGTTTAAAGATGAAGTACGTAAAATAGGTCTGGAACTGGGTCTGCCATATGACATGGTGTATCGTCATCCATTCCCGGGTCCAGGTCTGGGCGTGCGTATTCTGGGTGAAGTGAAGAAGGCCTATGCTGATATATTGCGTGAAGCGGATGCGATCTTCTTAGAAGAATTACATCGTGCCGATTGGTATCATAAAACCAGCCAGTCTTTCGCTGTATTCCTGCCGGTTAAATCGGTAGGTGTGGTGGGTGACGGTCGTCGCTACGAATATGTTATTGCACTGCGTGCAGTTGAAACGATCGATTTTATGACCGCTCGCTGGGCTCACCTGCCATACGAGCTGCTGGAAACAGTATCTGGCCGTATTATTAATGAGATTCCTCAGGTTTCCCGGGTAACTTATGACGTGAGTTCTAAGCCGCCAGCAACGATTGAGTGGGAATAAATACGTAGATTAAAATCGATAAAGCCCGCTTCTGCGGGCTTTTTGTTATATTGAGACTTATGACTAAATAAGGTGATATGGTTCTACCTACTCAATCAAATCGATGACTAGATTGGCAAGTAAGTACATACTAAATTGTCACGATTTTATACTCTCTAAATTTGAGTTTTTTCGCGAGGTGATGGTAGGGCATGATTGAGAAAGATTGGAGTGCATGAAAAATCTTTATGCGAATAGTAATAATAAGTGCTGTTCGATAATGGTATAGAAGTTCGCTGAAATAGAAAGTCAGGGCGCGGTTTTGATGAAGAATGAAACTGAAACGGGATAACTCGAAGTGCAGATGATTGAAGAAGAAAAACTTGAACATCTAAAAACGTTTAGGAGTATTAAGTTAATGTGCAAGGGATCTGGTTTTATGGTTCGAGTGTTTAAAGGCATTTTAGCAGAAGGTAGGAAGTAGAGGACGTGATTGAAAACCTTCAGGTGCTTAGGGCATTCGCCGCAATTAATGTCGTTTTTTTTCACATAATAGGCACAGCACAAAGCTATGGTAAACCGACACATTTTTTTAGCGCATTAGAAGGCTGGGGCGCAAATGGAGTAGATGTTTTTTTTGTAATATCGGGATTTATGATGTTACACACACAGATGAAAAGAAAGCGAAGTGTGGGAGCGTTTTATAAATCTCGCCTAATTCGAATTCTTCCTGCGTACTGGTTACTTACAACTGTAGTGATAATAGCGTTCCTTGTCGCCCCAAATGCTTTTAGAGAGTTAGTAGTATCAGCTGAAAGGGCTTTGGCGTCTTACTTATTCGTTTCCAGTCTATTTACTGGGGAGACTCCAATTGTTTTGGTAGGGTGGACGTTAGAGTGGGAAATGCTTTTTTATGCTGTGTTTGGGGCGGCTCTGTTATTTGATACTTGGAAGAAAATGTATTTTTTTGTGTTCCTTTTGCTAGGGCTTGTTTCTTTTGCTTCCTCTCAACTGATAGTTTTTGAGTTTTTTGCTGGGATGTTAGTTGCGTATATATTCAACAATAAAGCGTTAGGTACTAGTTTCGGCGTGTTGTGTTTACTTGTAGGAGCGATGTTGCTGCTCTTAACATTAAATCAAAATATTAGGCAGCTTGAATTAGTGAGAGAATTGGTTTGGGGGGTGCCTTCTTTTTTAATCGTGCTAGGTGCGGTGCATGCGAAACAGGTTTTTCATCCTGTTGTTCGTTATTTAGGAGATGCTTCTTACAGTATCTATCTGGTACAGATACTCGCTCTTCCAGTGTTCTATAAGTTGGCGAGTGTCATTAATTTTGATATTAATAATGATATATTATCTTTGATGTGTCTTGTCGGCAGTGTTCTTGCTGGTATAGGTATGTACGCATTTTTTGAGAAGCCTGCTACTAATTTTCTTAGCCGAAAATTTGTAGCATATTCTAAATGAATGGCTCGCTTCGCTCCTTTAAACGAAAAAACTGAACGTTGAGAAATGAATAAAATAAATTGCTTTGACGAAGTGCGTTTTCTTTTGGCTTTTATAGTATTGATTGCACATACTTCTGTCCTGGCAAGTGCCGAGCAGCTGGACTGGATAACTCAATACTTTGACTCTGGTTTTGCGGTGAAAGGCTTTTTTGCAATTAGCGGTTATTTGGTTACGAAGAGCTATTTTTCAAGTGCTAATTGGTTGGAGTATCTAGAGAAAAGAGTTAGAAGAATTTACCCTGCATATGTAGCAGTTATTATCTACTGCCTTGTTGTTGGTGCTATCACTAGTACTATGCAAATAGATGAGTTTATGACGAGCCTCGAAAGTGTCAAATATGCTGTATCTAATCTCATGTTTCTAAATTTTCTACAACCCTCGTTACCAGGTGCATTGCTAGATAATAAAATGCAGGCATTGAATGGCTCACTATGGACAATTAAAGTTGAAGTGATGCTGTATTTTATAGTGCCAATTTTATGCTTTATGTATGTTCGCTTAGGTAAAGCACAGGGCTTCATAATAGCGCTAGTTGTTGGAATTGCTTGGTTTGTGTTTTTTTCCGATTATTTTGACCATCCGATGAGCTCTGTTTTAGTAAACCAATTTCCGGGACAGCTTCCTTATTTCGCATTGGGTAGTGTGCTGGGGTTTGTCAAATTTAGACCATTTCATGTGTTTGCGATTCTTGTGTTTTCGTTGATTTATTACGCGGGCTTTAAGTCACAGCTAGATAGCCGCAGTTCTGAAATTATCAATATGATTGTGTACCCTTTGTTTGTAGTTGCAATTGCAAATACGAGTTTGCTTGCCGTTGGTGTTGGGAAATTTGGTGATTTATCTTATGGTATCTATCTTTATCATTTTCCTACTATTCAGTTGCTTGAACATCTAGGGCTTTATGACAGGAACCCTTATATTGGTTTGTTGTGTAGTATCGTATTGACTGTACTAATGGCGTTTCTGTCATGGCACGTAATAGAAAAAAGGTATCTTAAGCGCACTTCGCACTATGTTAAAGCAGTTGGCGCGCCAGGCTAGATAACGATTCCTTGCCGAGTAGCGTGTAAGTAAGGATAGCTTCGATACTGGGTTTACAGTATGAATCAGTGTTGAGGAGGTTATATGAAATATATACGTAGTTTAAAATTGAAAAAGCCTGCTTCTGTGGGCTTTTTGTTATATTGAGACTTATGACGAAAGAAGATGATGTTCGGTGGATGGAGCATGCGCTCAAGCTGGCACAGCAAGCAGCAGATGCTGATGAGGTGCCAGTGGGGGCTGTTGTAGTGCTGGATGATCAGGTGGTTGGTGAAGGCTTTAATAGACCGATCTCGGGTCATGATCCTACTGCCCATGCTGAGATTATGGCATTGCGTGATGCGGCTGGTCGATTGGGAAATTACCGTCTTAGTGGCGCCACGCTTTATGTCACCATTGAGCCCTGTGCTATGTGTGCCGGGGCCATTGTGCATGCCCGGATAGATCGGGTGGTGTTCGGTGCATCTGAGCCAAAGGCTGGTGTGGTGATAAGTAATGTGCAGTTGTTTGATCAGCGCTGGCTGAATCACTGGCCAGATTATGAGGCTGGAGTTTTGGCTGAACAATGCAGTGGTGTGATGAGTGCTTTTTTTCGTCGTCGTCGTGCTGAAAAGAAAGCCATAAGAAAAGCTGAAAAACCTTCATTAGGGTAGTTTTAAAACGAACCGTGATAGGTTGAGTCTATTTCCATTTATCTGTTATAGGGCGGAGTTAGCTTCCTGACTCGCCTCTTTTCGCGCCAGCAAAGTTCCATCTCCTTCGGTGCGTAATTTAATCCAGCGGTTCAGATCGGCCCACATTCGGTCAATATCTTTGCGTTCAGGCATTATCCCAGCATGTTTGAGTTCTATGGTCATCACCGGTATCTGTTTTACAAACCAGCCGTAATTACCGAGAGATCCAGGGTAGGTGCCCAGTTGTTTAAGGTGTAAAGGTCCAAGCTTTCGGGGTGGCGTGATGGTGCCGTCGTAATCCAGAATGCCGTGTGGGGCGTGAACCGAGACGATGATATCAGGATTGAATTCTTCTATAAGTTGATGGATTGCTTGTGTTTCAGGTTCGCTTAAAGGGCTTGTTCCCGGGTAGTATCGAGCCCTTTTTCTTGCATAAGTTTGCCAGTGCTTTAACGGATCGACTGATGTCTCAGCGGGTCTGAAATTACGATTGAGGTCTACCTTGTGGGCATTAACCCGGGTAGATTTTTTTTGTAGTAGACCGTCGGGGTTGGCGAGAGGCATAAAGTGCCAGTCATAATCACCGTTATGGCTTTCCCTGAGTTTTTCCAGCCATTTAAATGAGACGCTGACACTGGAATACTCATCGCCATGGATGCCGCCGAGATAAAGAATACGGGGTGCCTTTTTTAGTTCAGGATTTGCGGGGAAGTGCTTTTCCAGTAGGGGCAGCTGCCGATTGGAATAAAATCGGGGAGGGGAGAAGTTGGCTGTCAGACAGTCTTTGGTTGAAACGCTGCTGAGTTTATTGCCGATCTGATTGCAGATGGCCTTAATGTCTTTGTGCAATGGGGCAGGCTGGTTGTGTTTAACCTCTGATGCATAATAGCTGAGAGGGTCATCGGGTTCTGCCTGACAGATTGTCGTTATGCAGAGGCATAATACGACAGTGAAAGTGTTTAGAAATCGTGGAAACATCAGGGAGAGTTTACTCAGCTGAATAATATAGATCTGCATTGTAAATTGCTTTTGCTGATATGTGGAGATATGAAGTGATAATTAATATCAATCAAAGGGGTTCTTGTCTTTGATAGTTGTACTATTTAGGTCGAAAAGAAGTTATTCGCGACTTTTAAAGGGTAGAAGGAATGGTTTCGACAACATCCTTAACCGCGCTGTCAGTGCTGCCACCTGACATGAATATCTCACCTTCGTTCTCGGCGGGCTTCAGTGGAGGCTTCGCGGCTTCGATTCGAGCCTTTTGGAGCTCCCAGTCCAGCAGATCAAAGTAGTTGCGAATATTCTTAACGTACAGCACTGGTTCATAACCGCGGGCATAGCCATGACGTACAGTGGAGTAATATTTTCGTTGGGTCAGTAGTGGGAGGAACTGTTTTACATCCTCCCATAAGTCAGGATTCTTACCTGCTCTGGAAGTTAGAATCCGGGCGTCTTCAAGATGCCCGTAGCCTACATTGTATGAAGCAAGTGAAAACCACAGGCGGTTCTCACCCTCAATTCGTTTAGGGATCTTGCTCATAACTTTTTCCAGATAGCGCGCGCCACCCAGAACGCTTTGGATCGGGTCAGTCCGGTCTTTTACGTCTACCTCTTTAGCTGCTGCCTGGGTGAGCATCATTATCCCTTTAACGCCGGTGGGGGAGACCGCATCCGGTTTCCAGTGTGATTCCTGGTAGCCGATTGAGGCGAGCAGGCGCCAGTCGATACCGGTTTCTTGCTCGGCCATCATGAAATACTGCTCTAGCTTACAGAAACGGGTTTTAAGGTCTTTACGAAAGGTTTGGATATCGACATAACCTAAGCGAGTCTGTCGGGTAAGGTACTTCTTTTTCAAAGTAACTAAGAGTTCTTGTGTGCTGGGCCGTGCAAAAAAACGGCGGAGCGCCCGTTGAAGACTCTGATCATTCTGTTTAACCAAAATCCAGGCTACGGGCTCAGGTTTGCTGAGAACAATCGATTTCTTCAGGCCAGGAAAGTAGGATTTCTGCGCGTCGAATACCAGATCATCACTAATGGTGTAATCAAGCTTTTGTTCGTACACTTCTTCTAACAGTTCAGTCACGCTACTGTTTGAGGTTTCCTGCCACTTAAGGAAGTCATGCTGCTGCTGAAGTGTCTTGAGTAGTTCGCTATGGCTGCTATTTGCGATGATCTTAACGGTTTTTCCCTTGAGATTACTCAGAGTTTTGGGAGCCGGCTTGCCTTGGGTTACCCGATAAATAAGTGTAGGTGTGGAGTAAGCGTAAGCGGGCGAGAAGCGGAAGTTCTTTTTTCGTGCCTCGGTAATACTTAAACCAGCGGCACCTATGTGGGCACTGCGATTTTTTATCAGGGTGAATATCTCACCAAAGGAGTCAGGGACGATGAGCTCAAGCTCAACCCCCAGATAGTCGGCAAAGGCTTTGGCGAGTTCGTATTCGAAGCCTGTGGGTTGACCGTTGTTATCCTGATAATAGGTCGTTGAAGTGTTGCGGGTGGCTACACGGAGTACGCCTGTCTTTTGAATTGCGTCTAATTGAGTACGCTGGCTTTCGCTAAAAAGCAGTAACGCAGCGAACAAAGACACTGTGATCAATAGGAAAAGTAGCTCTTTAACGTGAAATATATTTATTCGCATAAGAAAATGGGGCTTTTTCTGGTAACTAATCCGCTATTTCAGTAAAATTCGGCCTTACTTTTCTCCTACATAACACCTATCTGTTAGGCATACTCAAGAGGCTTGAAACTAACATGCTGGTACTGCGTGGAGCGCCTGCTCTTTCTGCTTTTCGTCACGATAAGCTGCTGTCTGTCCTGAAATCACGAATTGCCCATGTTACAGGGGTTTACGGTGAGTTCATGCACTTCGCTGACCTGGAGACTAGTCTGTCTGACCAGGAACAGATCACGTTGGAGCGTATTCTTTGTTACGGTCCTAACGCTAAAGTGGAAGAGCCTTCAGGTCAATTGATTTTAGTCGTACCGCGTCCGGGTACGATCTCTCCCTGGTCTTCGAAAGCGACTGATATAGCCCGGAACTGCGGCTTACAGAGCATTAAGCGACTGGAACGCGGGACTGCCTATTTTGTGCAGTCTTCTCAGGCACTGACTGATGATGAGCTGGAGCTGTTAAAAGCTGAGTTACATGATCGAATGGTTGAAACTGTGCTGAGCGCTATCGATAGCGCATCACAACTGTTCCGTGAAGATCAGCCCGCACCGTTAACGCTGATTGATATTCTTGCGGGTGGACGTGAGGCGTTGGTCGAAGCAAATACGGCACTGGGCATGGCATTAGCCGATGATGAGATTGATTATCTGGTAGACAGTTTTATTGCACTGGGTCGTAATCCTGCTGATGTCGAGTTGATGATGTTTGCTCAGGCAAACTCAGAGCATTGCCGCCATAAGATCTTTAACGCGTCATGGGATATTGATGGTGAGGCACAGGATAAATCCCTGTTTGCCATGATTCGTAATACTAATGAGTTGGGCGGCGAGAATATTCTGTCAGCGTACTCCGACAATGCCGCCGTTATGGTGGGGTCAGAAGCGGGGCGTTTCTACCCTAACCCTGCGACTAAAGAGTATGGCTATAACCAGGAAAGCATCGAAATCCTGATTAAGGTTGAAACCCATAACCACCCAACTGCGATTGCGCCTCATTCGGGTGCTGCAACCGGTTCAGGCGGCGAAATTCGTGATGAGGGAGCAACCGGTAAAGGGTCTAAGCCAAAGGCTGGTCTGACTGGTTTTACTGTTTCTGATCTGAATATCCCTGGCTTTAGTCAGCCTTGGGAGTCGGATTATGGTAAGCCAGAACGGATTGTTTCTGCCTTGGATATTATGCTGGAAGGCCCAATAGGTGGCGCAGCATTTAACAATGAATTTGGTCGCCCGGCGCTGAACGGTTATTTCCGTACCTTTGAACAGAAGGTTAATGGCGCTGCCGGTGAAGAGATGCGCGGTTACCACAAGCCGATTATGATTGCGGGCGGTTACGGTAATATCAAAACTGACCATGTGGATAAGGGGCAGATATCTGCTGGCGCAAAACTAATTTGTCTGGGTGGGCCTGCTATGCAGATCGGTCTGGGTGGTGGTGCAGCGTCTTCTATGTCATCTGGTACGTCCTCTGCTGATCTTGATTTTGCTTCTGTCCAGCGGGATAACCCTGAACTGGAACGTCGTTGTCAGGAAGTGATCGATCAGTGTTGGCAACAGGGTGATGCGAACCCTATCGCTTTCATTCATGATGTTGGCGCTGGCGGTTTATCAAACGCCTTCCCTGAGCTGGTTAAAGATGGCGGTTGCGGCGGTGATTTTGAACTGCGCAATGTGAATAACGATGAGCCAGGTATGTCTCCATTGGCGATCTGGTGTAACGAAGCTCAGGAGCGGTATGTTCTCGCGGTAGATCCTGAAAATATGGAGCGCTTCGAAGCTATCTGCGCCCGTGAGCGTTGTCCCTACGCTGTTGTGGGTACTGCGATTGAAGAGGAGCATCTGACGCTGGGTGATACTCATTTCCAGAATAAACCGGTCGATCTGCCGATGAGTGTGCTGTTTGGTAAGCCGCCAAAGATGCATCGTTCAGTTGAAAGAATTAGCTATGAAGTGTCGGCATTTGATGCTGCTGCTGTTGATCTTAAAGAGGCCGCTGAGCGGGTGCTTAAGTTGCCTGCTGTTGCTTCAAAATCTTTCCTTATTACCATTGGTGATCGTTCTATTACCGGCCAGGTTGCCCGTGATCAGATGGTTGGTCCCTGGCAGGTTCCAGTTGCTAACTGTGCTGTGACTACGGCTTCATTTGATACTTATGCAGGTGAGGCGATGGCAATGGGTGAGCGTACCCCGTTGGCCTTGGTTGACTCTCCGGCTTCTGGTCGTATGGCGGTGGGTGAAACGGTAACTAATCTGGCTGGCGTACAGATTAACGACATTATCGATATCAAGCTGTCGGCTAACTGGATGTGTGCTGCAGGTCACCCTGGCGAAGATGAGAAGCTCTATGAAACAGTTAAAGCTGTCGGTATGGAGCTTTGTCCTGAGCTAGGAATCACCATCCCCGTCGGTAAAGACTCTATGTCGATGCGTACGGTCTGGAAGGATAACGGTGAGGATAAATCTGTCACCGCGCCTACCTCGCTGATTATCACCGGCTTTGCTCCCGTAACGGATGTACGTAAGACTCTGACACCTCAGCTGCGTACTGACCAGGGTGAAACAGACCTGATCTTATTGGATCTGGGTAATGGTAAGAATCGTTTGGGTTTGTCAGCATTAGCTCAGGTGTACAACAAAGTAGGCCGTGATGTGCCAGATGTTGATGAGGGAGGTCAGCTGGTGGCTTTCTTTGGAGCAATTCAGGAGTTGAATAAACAGGGGTTGTTGTTGGCGTACCATGACCGTTCAGATGGTGGTTTATTTACTACTATTGCTGAGATGGCCTTTGCCGGGCATGCGGGTGTTGATATTAATCTGGATATGCTGGCGGCTGATAGCTCTGAATTTACGGCAGCGTTGTTTGCTGAAGAGCTGGGGGCGGTGGTTCAGGTTAAACGGGATGACTTGCAAAAAGTACTGACTGAACTGAATGCTGCGGGCCTGGGTGAGATTACAAAAGTTATCGGCTCTCTGAATCTGGATGATGAACTACGGATTCATTTCGATGATGAGGAGATCTATGTTGAGTCACGTATCCAGCTACAGCGCTGGTGGGCCGAAACCTCGTACCGTATGCAGGCG
Source organism: Amphritea japonica ATCC BAA-1530 (assembly GCF_016592435.1). Taxonomy (NCBI): domain Bacteria; kingdom Pseudomonadati; phylum Pseudomonadota; class Gammaproteobacteria; order Oceanospirillales; family Oceanospirillaceae; genus Amphritea; species Amphritea japonica. Next base: position 864,704 of record NZ_AP014545.1, read on the forward strand.
CTTCGCGATAACTCTGAATGTGCTCAGCAGGAGTTTGATACTCTGTTGGAGAAAGAAGATCCGGGCCTGAATGTTGAATTGAGCTTCGATCAGAATGATAACCTTGCCGCGGCATTGATTGAATCAGGTGTACGTCCTGAAGTAGCAATTATTCGTGAACAGGGAGTAAACGGTCAGATCGAAATGGGAGCGGCTTTTGATCGCGCTGGTTTTGCTGCGGTTGATGTTCACATGAGTGATATTCTGGAAGGCCGGGTTGAGCTGGATCGTTTCAAAGGGTTAGTTGCCTGTGGCGGTTTCTCATACGGTGATGTGCTGGGTGCGGGAGAAGGTTGGGCTAAATCAATTCTGTTTAACGCCAGAGCCCGTAATCAGTTTGAGGCTTTCTTTAAGCGTGAAGATACCTTTGCACTGGGCATCTGTAACGGCTGTCAGATGCTATCTAATTTGCATGAGTTGATTCCTGGTGCTGAGCATTGGCCGCACTTTGTGCGTAACATGTCTGAGCAGTTTGAAGCGCGTGTTGCGATGGTTGAAGTTCAGGAAAGTAACTCTGTATTCCTTCAGGGCATGGCCGGTTCTCGTATGCCAATCGCTGTCGCGCATGGTGAGGGTCGAGCTGAGTTTTCTACTCCGTCTCAGCTAAGTCATTTGGAAGAGTCCGGGGCTGTTGCTCTACGCTATGTAGATAACTATGGCAAAGTTACAGAAACCTATCCAGCTAACCCGAATGGCTCACCAGATGGGATTACGGGTATCGCATCAGCCGATGGTCGGGTAACGCTGATGATGCCTCATCCTGAGCGGGTTTTCCGTGCGGTAACCAATAGTTGGGCGCCTGATCACTGGGATGAGGATGGTGCCTGGATGCGGATGTTCCGTAATGCCCGTGTTTGGGTGGGATAATAATCCAAGCAATAAAAAAGCGCCTTCGGGCGCTTTTTTTGCTTTTTAAGAACCGTTACTTCGTTGTCACAATAAAGTGTGGCTTGCTCTTTGCTCGATAAAAGCTTTCTTTATTTAGAGTTAGATTTGGAAGAGAGTAAGTCGCTTTGTAAGATAGCTGTTGGGTTGGTAGGACTGGTAATTCCGAGAGAAATACATCATTTTTTGCTAGTCACTAGCAAGTTACGAAGTAACGTCTAACTACTGTGAAGCTTCCGTAGGGAGTTTGAATTTCCACCAGGCGAGCATTCCGCCCTCAAGTTCCCGGGTATCTAAGCCTGCTTTTATAAGCTTGCGAGTAGCAGGTTTGCTGCGGTGGGCTGATAGGCAGATGCAGACAATAGGTTTGTCTGTGGGTAGTTGTCTGATACGGGGAGTGGTTAGTTGTTGAAGAGGTAGGGATATTGCGCCTGGAATGTGGTTTTTTTTGTATTCAAGCTGAGTGCGAACATCGACAAACAGGTATTGTTCCATTGATTGGGCTGCCTGCTCAGGTGTAATGGCAGGCACTTTGCCCAGAGGTAGCCAGCTTAACCAGTTGGGTAGAGCCTTATCGAAAATCATGGGCGGACGTAGATATAGCCTTTCTGTTGCAGATCTACGATAGCGGGAAGGCCGGCTTGTACGACATCTTCTGCTTCCACTTCATAGAGGTCTTCATGGGTAATATCATATCCATTCAGAGTATTACCGCAGACTAGAAACTGAACTCCGCGTAAGCGTAGGGCATCTAATTGAATCTGTTTTCCATCATTTTCTACAGCCTCCATAAGGAATTCGATCGCTTTACCATGAATCATCACTTTAATGTCAGCATTATCATCGCTGAGCGCTTCAAGGTGATTAGAGACATTGACCAGGGTTTCGTTGATCCTGCTCTCATCGTGGTAGTTAACGTGGTAGACGACTTTTTGGAACGGGTACTGTTCAGCAGAACAATTGAGGGCTGTAGCTAATAATACAGTTGCCATCAAAAGAGTTTTAATTTTCATAGTATTTACTTCGCAGATACAAAAAAACCGATACCTCCAGTATAAGATACTGCAGATACCGGTTTATATTAGACTTTACTGTTGTATTAACAGCAAGCTAACAGCGATAATTACTGTTGTACTTTGATCTGCTTCTGACCGTTGATAGATACTTCTACACGACGGTTATCGGCCAGGCAGCTTTTACGAGAAGCGCCAGCATCAGTACAATCTTTAACTGGGTTTGCTTCACCGTATGCGTGAGATACTACTTTACCTGTATCGATACCTGCAGCAGCCAGAGCAGCATCAACAGCTTCTACACGACGCTGAGAAAGCGCATCATTGTATGCATTGCTACCGATAGAGTCAGTGTAGCCTTTCAGTTCGATAGTGTTAAGCTTAGCCAGTGAACCAACGTAGTTTACGATAGCGCTTACATCTGTAACGTTGCTGCTATTGAAGTCAAAGTAAACAATGTGGTTTTCTTCAGCGTCAACCATTTTCATGGTCATTTTCGGCGCTGGAGCAGGGGCTGGAGCTGGCGCAGCAGCTTCGGCGCCACACTCTACAGTTTTATCGTCCGTTTCCCAATAGCTATGCTGCCAGCATTCGCCGTTGCTGGTTTTCCAGACAGTGTCGTTAGAGCTGGTAGCATAACCTGCGTGATCAGGGTGAGCCTGTGCTGCTGCAGAAATTCCCATAGTCAGAGCCAGAGCTGTTGTCAGTACAAGTTTCTTCATCGTATACATCCTTATTAGTTTATTCGTGTTCTAATCTTGGCTATTTATACCAGTTCAACCTGAACCTAAGTTAAACAGAATGAATCTGAGTATTCCTATTATGGAAATTAAAGCCTAAAAAGCGACACTATGGTAAAACTTTTTTGTATGGTTTTACCACCACTTGTTGATAAACGCCCGCATTTATATACGGATCCTCGTCAGCCCAGCTTTGGGCTTCGTTCAGTGAAGCAAATTCAGCAATAACCAGGCTGCCGGTAAAGCCAGCGGGGCCGGGGTCTTCACTATCGATTGCCGGGTGCGGGCCTGCAACTAAAAGACGCCCTTCATCACGAAGTGATTCAAGCCTTGCCAGGTGATCGGGTCGGGCAGCCAGGCGTTGCTCTAAAGTGTTGGGTTTATCTTCGCTAATAATGGCGTAGAACATTATTTGATCCTTAATTATCGTTTTCGTGCTTTGTTTCAGTTGTTTCAGGCTCAATATGTTTTGATATATAGAAGCCTTGTAACAGGATAAAAATAACGGTGAGCCCTAACATGCCAAATAATTTGAAGTTAACCCAAGTCTCTTCGCTCATAGTGTAGGCTACGTAGAGGTTAATTGCTCCTAATATAAGGTAGAAAATAACCCAGGCCAGGTTAAGTTGCTTCCATGCGTGCGCAGGCATCTCAATGGTTCCCGCCATCAGTCGCTGTATAATTGTTTTGTCACCAATGAACTGACTGCCCAGGAATGCTGTAGCAAATAACCACGTAACAACCGTAGGTTTCCACTGTATAAACGTTTTATCCTGAAAGATAATGGTCGCCCCGCCCAGGACCACAACGAGTCCCAATGTGACCAGCTGAATCATTTCGATTTTATGGGTCTTAATCCAGGTGTATAGCATCTGTAACAGAGTGGCTGGAATGAGAATTGCGGTTGCCAAAATAATATCATCGGTGCTTTTGTAAACAATAAAGAAGATAATAACGGGCAGAAAATCTAAAAGTAGTTTCATGGCAACATTTTAGTAGTTAAAAGTGAGTTGATTATAGAGTGAGCGAGTTAAGTTATAAACCCGACGGTAGTGGGGAATTACCATATAGCGATCTTCATTGTCATTCCTGCTATTCCGACGGTGAACTTACGCCGGCTGAGTTGCTTCAGGGTGCATCTGAACAAGGTGTTGAGGTATTTGCTTTAACTGACCATGATACTGTTGCTGGGGTACAAGAGCTTCGGGCAGCCGCTATTGATAGCTCTGTCAGGGTGTTGTCTGGAACTGAACTAACCTGCAGCTGGGGTCGTAATATGGTTCATATTATAGGGCTTGGCTTTGATGAGACTGATTCGTTACTCGGTGAATATTTGCGAGGGCTGGATCGGCTTAGACTGGAAAGAGCAGAGTTAATTGCTCAGCGATTGATCAAGCGAAATATCCCTGATCTTTTGTCCCGCGCTCTAGAGCTGGCCGGGGCGGGTCAGATTGGGCGGCCGCATTTTGCTCAGGCGATGGTTGAAGCGGGCGTGGTAAAGAATGAAGTGCAGGCTTTTAACCGTTATCTGGGGGCTGGGAAAGTGGGTGACGTAAAAGTGGAATGGCCATCGATGGAACAGGGAATTGATATTATACGCCAGTCGGGTGGCGTGTCTGTTTTAGCGCATCCAACAAAATACAAAATGACATTTACTAAAGTTCGGCTTATGGTCGAAAGTTTTAGTGGTCAGGGTGGTGAGGCGATTGAAATAAGTTATCCGGGTGTTGAATCAGGCCATACTCCTCAATTGGATAAGCTCGCGGCAAAACATAAATTAATGGTTTCTGCTGGTAGCGATTTCCATAAAAGGCAGTTTCACTGGACGGGTATTGGAAAATATCCCGGTTATTGCAGTAATAATGCTCATGTACTCTCTAAACTGCTTCAGCATTAATCGGTAATTAAGTAGAATTGATTACATATATTTGAGTAGAAGGTTTTCTTGTGAGCCAGTTTTTTCAGATTCATCCGGATAATCCACAACAGCGCCTGATTAATCAGGCTGTTGATATAATCAAGAAAGGTGGAGTGGTTGTTTACCCTACCGATTGTGCTTACGCGCTTGGGTGTCACCTGGGTGATAAGTCAGCGTTAGAGAAAATAAAGCGTATCCGTAAATTGGATGATAAACATAACTTTACGCTGGTTTGTCGGGATCTGTCAGAAATTGGCACCTACGCAAAAGTTGATAACGCTGTTTATCGTTTATTGAAGGCGCATACGCCGGGGGCTTATACTTTTATACTGAATGCGACGACAGAAGTGCCGCGTCGTTTGCTGCACCCGAAAAGGCGTACTATTGGTTTAAGGATTCCGGAAAATAATATAGCGCTGCATCTAATGGAAGTATTAGGCGAGCCGATTATGAGTACGTCATTAATAATGCCTGGTGAAGAACTTCCTTTGATGGACCCTTATGAGATTCGAGATCTATTGCAGCATGAAGTTGATCTTGTGATTGATGGTGGTTATTGCGGAATGGAGGCGACATCCGTTATTAATTTAGTTGATGACGTTCCCGTTGTTATTCGAGAAGGTGCCGGTGATGTATCATCCTTTTAATAATTAAACATGTTATTTTTATTGAAAAATAATAATTATTAAACAATAATTCACATCTGTTCCCCAAAACCTTTTTGTTGGTGATTAATAATGACCGATTTTGTAAAACTTTTAACTCGAAAGAATTCTCTTCGTAAGCAGTGTCAGGCATTGGCTGGTTCTGATATTGAAAAGGCGATCGCTGATCTGACAGAGATTCTTGAAGAAAAGCTCGAGCAGGAAAATGCGCTGTTAGTAGAAGAGCGAGAGCGTCTGGAAAAGATTGAGGCTATTAAGCAGAGTATGCTGGAAGCGGGTGTGGATCTGAATGATCTTATGACTCTGGTTGATACGCCGGTTAAGAAAAAGGTTGCGCCTAAATATCAGGTGACAGATGCAAATGGTGAGTTGCATCAGTGGTCGGGTCGTGGTCGTACGCCAGCAGCTTTTCAGGCGGCATTCACTGCAGGCAAAACTAAGGAAGACTGCTTAATTTAATAAGCATTTTCCGGTAGAATAATTAAAGCTCTTCGATGCTATGTCGAAGGGCTTTTTTGTTTTTACCTTATACCAAGTAGTAGATAGAAAATTCATACGAGGATGCGTCGATGATAGACGAAAAACTGCAAAAAGTTTTGGCGCGTTCCGGATTGGGTTCACGTCGTGAGATGGAACGTTGGATTGAGGCTGGTCGTATTTTAGTAAATGATCAGGTGGCAACGCTCGGCGACAGAATCTCGATTCGGGATGTAGTGGAGGTCGACGGGCGACCACAAAAGATGGTGTTTGATCGGGATAGTGACCGTAAAGTCCTGGTTTACAACAAGCCTCTGGGTGAGATTGCAACTCGCCATGACCCAGAAGGGCGGGCGACGGTATTTGATCATCTGCCTCCGTTGAAGCAGGGTCGTTGGATTGCTGTCGGCCGACTGGATATAAATACTTCAGGTTTATTGTTGTTTACTACGGATGGTGAGCTGGCAAATAATCTTATGCACCCTTCCGCAAATATCGATCGGGAATACGCAGTAAGAGTTCTGGGTGATGTTGATGAGGCGATGATTGCCCGGCTTAAGGAAGGTGTCTTGCTGGATGATGGGATGGCGCGTTTTTCAGATGTGCAGTTCTTTGATGGAGAGGGCGCTAACAAATGGTATCACGTCTGTATCATGGAAGGACGGAATCGAGAGGTTCGGCGCTTGTGGGAGTCTCAGGGGGTGCAGGTCAGTCGACTGAAGCGAGTTCGGTATGGACCGTTCTTTTTGCCGAGTGAGGTGAAGGCGGGGCACTGGAAAGAATTGTCACAAAAAGAGATCAACATGCTGTCGAGTATGTTGGATATGAAGCAGAAAAAGAATAAAGCGCCAACGGTGAAAGAGGCTGAGCAGGCGGAGCGTCGTGTTCGTCGTCAGCGGACGCGTCGTGAAGTGGGGCCTAAGCGCTCTGAGCGTTAAAATGGTTTAACTATCGTTAATAAAAAAACGCAGCTATAGCTGCGTTTTTTTGTGTTAGGCGATGTACTTACTGGGCGTTAAGGGATTTGCCGTTTATTGCACGGCTGTCGTGGCCCATGAGGTATAGGTAGAGTGGCATAATCTCTTCAGGAGCTGGATTGTCCATTGGGTTTTCAGCCGGGTAAGCGCTGGCGCGCATATTAGTGCGGGTTGCGCCGGGATTGATGCAGTTGATGCGGATGTCAGGGTTGTGTTCAAGTTCGTCTGCTAAGACTTGCATCATCCCTTCAGTAGCAAATTTAGACACAGCGTAGGCGCCCCAGAATGCCTTGCCCACTCGTCCAACACTGGATGAGGTGAAGATCACAGATGCGTCTTTCGAGGTTTCCGTAAGAGATAAAAGTGCCTGGGTTAGCATGAAGGCGCTATTGACGTTTACCTGCATGACTTTTTTCCATACTGTCGGGTCATAGCTCTCTAATGGCGTGCGTAATCCGATAATGCTGGCGTTGTGTAGGATGCCATCGAGCTGGCCGAATTCTTGTTCTAAGGTGGCGGCCAGATTGTCGAAATCAGTTTCGTTCGCTGTTTCTAGGTTGAGGGTTATGGTTGCAGGTTGTGGATAACCCTCAGCTTCTATCTGATCGTAAACAGCGTCTAGTTTTTCTTCTGTCCGCCCTAGTAATATGACAGTGGCTCCATGTGACGCGTAGCTGAGTGCGGCAGCTCGGCCGATACCTTCACCGGCGCCGGTCACCAGGATGTTTTTGTTTTGTAAAAGGTTTTCCGGTGCCTGATAGTCGAACATGGGTGCTCCTTTGTAGTGTGGCTCAGTATTGATGGCTTAGTCGTGGCTGTAGATTGTTTTCAGAATCGGACGAATATTCTTCGCATGATCTGTCTGGAAATGGCTGTTCCAGCTGTTTATGTCTTCCCCTTGATCCAGATAACCATAGCTGACGGCAATCGTTTGCATGCCAGCTCTGAGGCCGGCTTCTATATCGCGACGATGGTCGCCGATATAAACTGTTTTATCAGGGGAAACTTCCAGTTCTGTGCAAGCCAGAAATAGTGCTTCAGGGTGAGGTTTCTTTTCCTTGACGTGGTCTGGGCAAATAATGGTGCCGGCGGCGGGATGAAAGTCTAACCCTTGCATAATAGGGGTGGTGTAAATTTCAGGTTTATTGGTAACGATGCCCCAGGGGATCTGTTTATCTCCTAGCCAGTGAAGTAGCTCGGTGATACCGGGAAAAGGTTTGGTATTGGTTGTTAAGTGCTCGAGATAAAGTTCCAACATGCGCTCGAGAAGTCCCGAAAACTCTGGATCCTGTTCTGTTTTATTAAACGCCGCGCCGACCATTGCTCTGGCCCCGTTGGAAACATATGTGCGCAGGTAGTTATAGCTAATAGGTGGGCGTTGGTGTTCTGCTAATAACAGATTGATGACATAGTGGAAATCAGCCGCAGTATCGATCAGGGTGCCGTCCAGATCGAATAGAACTGCTGCTGGTAGCGCCTGGCTCATGTTTTAGTCTGGCTTCCGGGTAGCAATCATATAATTTACATCAACATCTTTATCGTTAAGTTTGTAGCTTTTGCTTAGTGGGTTGTATGTTAATCCGGTGATTTTTTTGCTTTGTAATCCGCTTTTACGGATCCAGTTTGCCAGTTCTGAAGGGCGGATGAATTTCTTAAAGTCGTGAGTGCCCTTGGGGACCAGGTTCAGCAAATGCTCAGCACCAACAATTGCCATCATATAGCTCTTGGGGTTTCGGTTGAGCGTAGAGAAAAACACATGCCCGCCGGGCTTTGCCAGTTGGCTGCAGGCGTCAACAATAGAAGAGGGGTCGGGTACGTGTTCCATCATCTCCATGCAGGTGACAATGTCGTAACTACCGGGTTGTTCTAATGCTAGTTCTTCTACCGTTATTTGGCGATAAGTAACGCTGACGCCGCTTTCCAGTCCGTGAAGTTTAGCCACTTTAAGTGGAGCCTCGCCCATGTCGATGCCGGTTACTTCGGCCCCGCGGTGGGCCATCGCTTCTGAAAGAATGCCGCCGCCGCAACCAACATCAAGTATTCTTTTTCCATTTAACGAAGCGAACTGGTCGATAAAATCAACCCTCAGAGGGTTGATGTCGTGAAGTGGCTTAAATTCACTCTCCCGGTCCCACCATCTGCTGGCCAGTTCTTCAAACTTAGCAATCTCATGGGGGTCAATGTTTGCGCCGGTAGTATTCTGGGAATCAGTCATATTCTGCTGCCAAAGGCTGTAGTTTGGTAGAAATTGTGCGACATTCTAGCACCGCTAACGGGGCGAATACAGGCCGTCTGCTGTGGTTCCGCAAAGAACTTGGGTGTAGGGCTGCAACGCCTTAATTTTACGAGAGTATTACCGCTTCTTTATGGTATACTCGGGCGCTTAAGGTTTACCGCTTTTATGGCGAGTTAGGCCACTAAATTCTCAGCAGTCAGATTCAAGGATAGCCAGAGCTATTATGGGTGATTTAGCCAGAGAGATTCTGCCAGTAAACATCGAAGATGAACTGAAGCAGTCATATCTGGATTACGCGATGAGCGTGATCGTAGGGCGTGCGTTGCCAGACGTACGGGATGGTCTTAAACCAGTACACCGTCGGGTGTTATTCGCGATGAGCGAATTGGGTAACGACTGGAATAAAGCGTATAAAAAATCTGCCCGTGTGGTAGGTGACGTAATCGGTAAGTATCACCCCCATGGTGATAGCGCTGTTTATGATACGATCGTACGAATGGCTCAGCCATTCTCGATGCGCTACATGCTTGTCGACGGTCAGGGTAACTTCGGTTCGGTTGACGGTGACTCCGCTGCAGCGATGCGTTATACCGAAATACGCATGGCGAAGATCTCCCATGAACTATTAGCCGATCTTGAAAAAGAGACGGTAGACTTCGTTCCTAACTATGATGGAACCGAGCATATACCTGAAGTGCTGCCGACTAAAGTGCCTACCTTGTTGGTAAACGGTTCTGCCGGTATTGCGGTAGGTATGGCAACCAATATCCCTCCGCATAATTTGGGGGAAGTGGTACGTGGCTGTATCGCGTTGATCGATAATCCTGATCTTACTATCGATGAGTTGATGCACTATATTCCTGCGCCGGACTTTCCTACGGGAGCCATTATCAATGGTCGTGCTGGTATCCTGCAGGCATATCAGACGGGTCGGGGCCGGATCTATATTCGTGCTAAATACCATATAGAAACTAACGATAAAAACGGTAAAGAATCGATCATCTTTACTGAGATTCCTTATCAGGTTAACAAAGCTCGCTTGATTGAAAAAATAGCCGAGCTGGTTAAAGAGAAAAAGCTGGAAGGGATTACCGAACTGCGTGACGAATCCGATAAAGATGGTATGCGGATTGTTGTCGAGTTGCGAAAGGGTGAAGTCTCTGAGGTGGTGGTTAATAACCTCTTTATTCAGACTCAGCTGCAGAATGTTTTTGGTATCAACATGGTTGCGTTGGTTGATGGCCAGCCCCGTACCCTGGATCTTAAAACCATTCTTGAATGCTTTGTCCGCCATCGCCGCGAAGTTGTTACCCGTCGTACCGTTTATTTGCTACGCAAAGCACGTGAGCGAGGCCATATACTTGAAGGTCTGGCAATCGCTTTGGCGAACATCGATGCTGTCATCGAGATGATTAAAGCCTCACCTACGCCAGCTGAAGCTAAAGAACGGTTGATTGCCACCCCCTGGCAGCCAGGTGATGTAACTGAAATGCTGTCTCGTGCAGGGGAGCATGCGTGTCGTCCAGAAGATCTTGAAGCGCAGTACGGAATGCATGATGGTATCTATCATCTGTCTCCTGCTCAGGCGCAGGCTATTCTTGAGCTGCGACTGCATCGTCTGACCGGCCTTGAACACGACAAGCTGATTGCTGAGTATCGTGAGTTGCTGGAGCGTATTGCGGAACTGTTGGCTATCCTGAACAGCGCTGAGCGTTTGATGGAAGTGATCCGTGAAGAGCTTGAGTTGATCGTCGAAGAGTATGGTGATGAGCGTCGTACTGATGTTATTGCGTCTCAGCAGGACTTTACAGTAGCTGACCTGATTGCCGAAGAAGACATGGTAGTTACCATCTCCCACGGTGGTTATGCCAAGACACAGCCTCTTACGATGTATCAGGCGCAACGTCGTGGCGGTAAAGGTAAATCTGCTACTGCGGTTAAAGATGAAGACTTTATCGAGAAACTGCTGATTGCCAGTACTCATGACACTATTCTCTGTTTTACCAATATGGGTAAAGTGTTCTGGTTGAAAGTGTACGAGATTCCACAAGCGAGTCGTGCAGCCCGAGGCAGGCCTATCGTTAATATCCTGCCGTTACAGGAAGGTGAGCGTATCACCACTATATTGCCTGTGAATGAATACGCAGATGAACACTATGTGTTTATGGCGACTGCTGATGGTACGGTAAAGAAAACTCCACTGACGAATTTCTCACGTCCTCGCTCAACCGGACTTATTGCCTTGGCGCTGGATGAGGGTGATACCCTGATCGGTGCGGCGATTACTGATGGTACTGCTGAAGTGATGCTGGTTTCCAGTCAGGGCAAATCGATCCGTTTCCCTGAGGATGATGTGAGACCTATGGGCCGGACGGCGCGTGGTGTTCGTGGTATTAAACTGCAGAACGACGCCAAGGTTATCTCACTGATTATTCCGCAGGAAGATGGTCGAATTCTGACTACCAGTATTAATGGTTTTGGCAAGCAAACGGCGATTGCTGATTTCCCGACCTATGGTCGCGGCGGTCAGGGTGTGATTGCGATGCAGTGTACTGACCGCAATGGTGAGCTTATTGGTGCAGTGCAGATGTTTGAAGGCGACGATGTGATGCTGATCAGTGATCAGGGCACATTGGTTCGTACCCGCGGTGAAGAGATCTCAGTGCTGGGCCGTAATACCCAGGGCGTTCGAGTAATTCGGGTGGCTGAAGATGAAAATCTGGTCGGTGTTGCGCGAATCGAAGAGCCTGAAGAGGCTGAAGATGATCTGATCGAAGGTGAAGTGGTCGACGGCGAAGAGGGTGAGGTTGCTTCAGCACCAGAATCTGAAGCAGATCAGACGTCAGAGTCATCAGATGATGTCGAAGAGTAATCATTCATAAGTGTTGGGAGCCTGTGCAGCCGGTCTGCACTGGTTCTCTCTGATCGTTTTACAGATTTTTACAGATTTTTACAGAATATTCCAAATGACACGTAATTATAATTTCAGCGCCGGTCCTTCTGCGCTACCGGTTGATGTATTAAAGCAGGCTCAGGAAGAGCTTCTTGACTGGCACGGTTTGGGGCTTTCCATTATGGAAATGAGCCACCGTAGCCGAGAATTTGTCAGTGTGGCTGAAGAAGCTGAACAGGATCTTCGTGATTTGATGCAGATACCTGACAACTACAAAGTCCTGTTTATGCAGGGTGGTGCTAGCAGCCAGTTCAGCATGATCCCGATGAATCTGCTGCGCGGTAAAAAAACGGCAGATTATATCAATACGGGTGACTGGTCTAAGAAAGCAATTAAAGAAGCGTCGCGTTACTGTGATGTCAATGTAATTGCTACTTCAGAAGAAAATAACTTTACCAGCGCTCCGCGACAGGAAGAGTTAAAACTTAGCCCTGATGCCGCTTATCTACATTACACACCGAATGAAACGATTCGGGGTGTTGAGTTTGATTATATTCCAGAAACCGGTGATGTACCCTTGGTAGCTGATCTGTCTTCTAACATATTGTCACGCCCGATCGACGTGAGTCGTTTTGGAATGATCTATGCTGGCGCACAGAAAAACATTGGCCCGGCTGGTCTGACAGTGGTTATTGTTAGGGAAGATCTGCTTGGTGATACATTGCCAGGTACACCTTCATTGTATGACTATAAGATGACCGCCGATGCAGGCTCTATGGTTAATACCCCGCCAACCTACGGCTGGTATCTGGCTGGTCTGGTGTTTAAATGGTTGAAAGCTCAGGGCGGCGTTGAGGCAATTAGTGAAATTAACCGTCGTAAGGCGGAAAAGCTTTACGCGGCAATTGATGAGAATCCATTTTACTCAAATCCTGTAGCGCATAATGTGCGGTCTTGGATGAATGTTCCTTTTATTCTGGATAACGCGGATTTGGATAAACAGTTTCTCGTTGAGGCGGAAGCGCTGGGTTTGTTGAATCTACCTGGCCATCGGTCTGTTGGTGGTATGAGGGCGAGTATCTATAATGCTGTTCCTGAAGCGGGTGTAGATGCCTTGATCGCATTTATGCAGGATTTTTCACAACGTCACGGCTGAGCCGACATAGCAGAGGTCGTTAGAATGAGTGATCAGGAAAAAGAACTTAAGGTTCTGCGAGATCAGATCGATTCAATCGATAAACAGATTCACCAACTGTTGAACGACCGTGCCCGTTGCGCGCAGCAGGTTGCAGAGGTCAAGGAAAAGCATCAAGGGCCTCAGGATGCTGTGTTTTATCGTCCTGAACGTGAAGCTCAGGTTTTGCGCCGTGTGATGGCGCGAAACGAGGGTCCTCTGGCAGATAAAGAAGTTGCTCGGTTATTTCGTGAAGTAATGTCGGTCTGTCTTGCGCTGGAACAGCCAATGCATGTTGCTTTTTTGGGGCCAGAAGGGAACTTTACTCAGCAGGCTGCCAGTAAACATTTTGGTCATTCGGCTCACTGTATTCCATTTAGCAACAGTGATGAAGTCTTCCGCGAAGTGGAAGCCGGTGGTGCGCATTATGGTGTGGTGCCGATTGAAAACTCTTCTGAAGGAATGGTCGGGCATACTCTGGATCTGTTTAAGCGCTTTCAGCTAACAATTTGCGGGGAAGTGAAGTTGAATATTCATCATCACTTACTGCGAGCGGGTGTTGAAGGGCTGGATGGCATTACTCATATATATTCGCCTCAACAGACATTGTCACAGTGTCGTAGCTGGCTGGATAACCATTTTCTCTCTGCTGAGCGGGTACCTGTCAGTAGTAATTCTGAAGCGGCGCGAATGGCGTTACAGCAAGGTCCCGGTGCTGCAGCAATTGCCAGTGAGCTGGCTGCAGATCTTTATCAGTTAAATATTGTTTCAAAAAATATTGATGATCAGTCTGATAATAGTACCCGTTATCTGATTATCGGGGACCAGATTGTAGGTGAAAGTGGCCAGGATAAAACGTCTATTTTAGTGACTGTCAGGGATAAGGCGGGCGCGCTTTATGAGCTTCTCGAGCACTTTCATAAACATGAGATCAGCCTTACTGGTATAGAAACACGTCCTGCCAGCACAGAAAGCTCTCATTCCGTTTTTTATATTGATTTTCAGGGGCATTCAGCTAATTCGCATATACAGAAAGTATTGCAGGAATTGGAATCTGATTCGGTGGAGCTTAAAATTTTGGGTTCTTATCCGGTAGCCGTACTCTGACCAGGAATAGAAAATTATGGCATCTGACTTTTATGCACTGGCGACTCCCGGTATTCAGGGGCTTCATCCATATCAGCCGGGAAAACCGGTTGAGGAAGTGGAACGAGAGCTGGGTATTAGCAACAGTATTAAGCTAGCAAGTAATGAAAACCCTCTTGGGCCAAGTCAGCTGGCGATGGAAGCAGCTGCTGCAAGTCTAAAAGATGCTTGCCGTTATCCGGATGCCAGCGGTTTTCGATTGAAACAGGCATTGTCAGATCAATATGGTATTTCACCAGAGACAATCACCCTGGGAAATGGCTCGAACGATGTGCTTGATCTGATTGGCCGGACTTTTGCGTTACCGGACGATGAGATCATCTATTCTGAGTATTCTTTTGTTGTTTATATGTTAGTTACGCAATCGATAGGAGCTAAAGCTGTTGTCGTACCTGCTGTAAGCTGGGGTCATGACCTGGAGGCGATGGCAGCAGCGGTCACGGATAAAACGCGGGTAATTTATCTGGCGAACCCAAATAATCCTACGGGTACTTATTTCACGCAAGAGGCATTGCATTCTTTTATGAAGAAGGTGCCTGAGGCGGTTATAGTTGTACTGGACGAGGCTTATGCCGAGTATGTATCCGAAACGGACTATGCGAAAGGCTTTTCCTTGCTGGCCGATTTTCCTAATCTGATCGTCACCCGAACCTTTTCAAAAGCCTATGGATTAGCGGCTTTAAGAGTAGGTTATGCGGTAGCTAATCCGCAGATTACCGACCTTTTGAATCGTGTTCGTCAACCGTTTAATGTCAATATCCCTGCTTTGGACGCTGCCGCAGCGGTGTTAACCGATGATGACTTTCTTCAGCGTAGCGTCAGTAACAATAGCGCGGGGATGAGCCAGTTAGAGCAGGGCTTTATTGAACTGGGGCTAAGCTGGATTCCCTCTGTTGGTAACTTTATCACGGTCGATTGTGGTGAGGATGCAGCTTCATTGTTCGAAGCATTATTACTCGAAGGGGTCATTGTCAGGCCTGTTGCGAACTATAAGATGCCAAACCACCTACGGGTGACAATTGGTTTGCCTGAAGAGAATAGGCGTTGTCTGGAGGCTTTTGCTAAGGTGCTTAAAAAGTGAGCTTTCTGACGGGACGGGTCTTAGTTATTGGGCTGGGTTTAATTGGTGGTTCGTTGGCTCGGGCACTGCGACTGCGAGGGACCTGCAAAACAGTTGTCGGTTACGATCGGGACGTGGATGAGCTGGAGACGGGACTTCGCTTGGGGGTCGTTGATGAAATAGCGTTCGATCTTTTAGCTGCAGTAGAGCAGGCCGATCTGATTGTTTTGGCGGTACCGGTTAAGGTAATGGAGTTTGTACTGGCCGATATTAAGCCCGCTTTACGACCAGATACGATCATTACTGATGTGGGTAGCGTTAAAGGGAATGTCGTCAGAGCGGCTGAAAGCTTGTTTGGTGAGGTACCGGAACGCTTTATTCCTGGGCACCCTATTGCAGGACTAGAAAAAAGCGGTGTGGCCGCCGCAGATGAAACATTATTTGAACATCATAAAGTGATTATTACACCACTGCCGCACAGTGATCCGGAGGCTGTTACGCTGGTTTCAAGGATGTGGCAGGGAGTGGGTGCTCAAGTATTACGAATGGATGTTGAGCGCCACGACGAAGTTCTGGCAGCTACCAGTCATCTGCCTCATTTGCTGGCGTTTTCTCTGGTTGATACGCTGGCTCAGGAGCAGGATTGTACTGATATCTTCCGTTATGCGGCGGGGGGATTCAGGGACTTTACCCGGATTGCTGCTAGTGATCCTACCATGTGGCACGATGTTGGTCTGGCAAATAAGCAGGCCATACTGCAAAAGATTGACGAATTCTCGAATGGATTAAGTCGGCTCAGATCAGCTATTGAGTCCGAAGACAGTCGGGAGATGCTGGGGATTTTTACCCGAGCAAAAGCATCTCGCGAGCATTTCACAAAAATTTTATCAGGCTCAGCCTACACTCAGAATATGACAACTACAGAAACTACATTTTTTGCCCAGCCGGGCGGTAAGGTACAGGGCAGCATCAGAGCGCCTGGTGATAAATCTATCTCTCATCGCTCAATCATGCTGGGATCATTAGCGGATGGTGTTACTGAGGTGACAGGTTTTCTTGAAGGGGAAGATAGTCTGGCAACGCTTCAGGCATTTCGTGATATGGGGGTTGTCATAGAAGGGCCGCACCAGGGCGAAGTGAAAATCTACGGAGTGGGTATTAACGGTTTGCAGAAACCACCCCGGCCTATCTATGTCGGTAATTCCGGAACAACTATTCGATTGATGTCTGGGCTACTGGCGGGTCAGTCCTTTGATTCAGAGTTGAGTGGCGATGATTCGCTTAGCAAGCGCCCTATGGAGCGCGTTGCTAAACCGTTGAGGCTGATGGGGGCGGTAGTTGAAACCGGAGAAAATGGTTGCCCTCCTGTGCGGATAAAAGGTGGTCAACAGTTGAAAGCGATCAATTATGAGATGCCAATGGCCAGTGCCCAGGTGAAATCCTGTGTCATGCTTGCGGGTCTTTACGCGGAAGGTGAGACATCGGTAATCGAGCCGGCACCAACGCGGGATCACACTGAGCGTATGCTGCGTGGCTTTGGCTATCAGGTTGGTGTCGATAAAAATAAGGTTTCTCTGTCAGGTGGTGGTTCACTATCTGCGGCTAAAATTGATGTGCCTGCGGATATTTCCTCATCAACTTTCTTCATGGTGGCAGCGGCTATCTGTCCTGATTCAGATATTACTCTGGAACATGTGGGCATTAATCCAACCCGAATTGGGGTTATCAATATCCTTCGGGCGATGGGCAGTAACCTGGAACTGTTGAATGAGCGGGAAGTGGGCGGTGAGCCGGTGGCTGATATCCGCATTCGTTATGCTCCGTTGAAAGGGATTAACATTCCGGAAGACCAGGTTCCTCTCGCTATTGATGAGTTTCCTGCGCTGTTTATTGCCGCTGTTTGCGCTGAAGGTGAAACGGTTTTGACCGGTGCTGAAGAGTTACGAGTCAAAGAGAGTGACCGTATTCAGGCGATGGTTGATGGACTGAAAGTTCTGGGTGCCGATATCGAAGGAACACCCGACGGTGCGATTATCCGTGGTAGCGAAATGGGTGGCGGTATTATTGAAAGCCATGATGATCACAGAATCGCGATGTCATTTACTATCGCTGCGCTCAGAGCTAAAGGGGCTATAGAAATTCGTGAGTGTGCAAATGTTGCAACATCATTCCCTAATTTTGTTGAGTTGGCTCAGCAGGTAGGTATCCAGGTACGGAAAGAGGAGAAATAACATGGGAAATTTCCCGGTTATTACGGTAGACGGTCCTAGTGGGTCTGGAAAGGGAACTATTTGTAGTCTGCTGGCAAGAGAGCTTGGCTGGAATTTGCTGGACAGCGGTGCGCTGTATCGGTTAGTTGCACTGGCAGCACGCCACCATGGTGTGGCGCTTGATGATGAAAGCGCGTTAGTGGTTCTGGCTGCGCACCTTGATGTGCAGTTTGAAATGCCTGCTAATCAGAACGAGGTTTCAATCATTCTCGAGGGTGAAGAAGTAACTAATAGCCTTCGCACGGAAGAGTGTGGCTCAGATGCCTCTGTTGTTGCTGCGTTAGGGCCTGTTCGTGATGCGTTGTTGGAACGTCAGCGAGCATTTGTCTCCGCCCCCGGTCTGATAGCGGATGGGCGGGATATGGGAACAGTGGTATTTCCACAGGCTCAGTTGAAAGTATATCTTACAGCCAGTGCCGAGGAGCGTGCGAACCGCCGTTATAACCAGTTGATAAATAAGGGACTGGGTGCTAGTCTTCAGGCAATATTGGTGGATATTCAAGCTCGGGATGCGCGTGACATGAACCGTGAAGTAGCGCCTCTCAAGCCGGCAACGGACGCGATCTCCCTTGATACGACTAAATTAAGTATCGAGGCAGTATTGGCGGCTGTGCTTGATCAGGCAAGACATAAGGGTCTGCGTTAACGGCAAAGAATCGAGGTTTGGCCGGTATGAGTGATAGTTTTGCGGAACTGTTCGAAGAGAGCTTAAAAGAGCTGGATATGCAGCCTGGCTCTATCATTACCGGTCTTGTGGTTGCGATTGACGGTGACTTTGTTGTTGTCCATGCGGGTCTAAAGTCTGAAGGTGTTATCCCTCGTAGTCAGTTTTTAGATATTAACGGTGAATTAAGTATTGCCGTAGGAGATCAGGTGCAGGTTGCTCTGGTTTCTCTGGAAGACGGTTCCGGCGAGACGCAACTGTCCCGGGATAAAGCAAAGCGCGCTGAAGCCTGGCAAGTGCTCGAAAAAGCGCTTGAGAATGATGAAATTGTTACTGGGCATATTACGGGTAAAGTCAGGGGCGGTTTTACGGTAGATATAAACGCTATTAATGCCTTTTTGCCGGGCTCCTTAGTTGATATTCGTCCGCTTCGCGATACCTCTCATTTAGAAAATCAAGAATTAGAATTCAAGCTGGTTAAGTTGGATGCTAAAAGCAATAACATTGTCGTATCCCGTAGAGCTGTACTGGAAACCGCCTACAATGAAGAGCGGGACAAGCTACTCGCTACCCTGGATGAGGGTATAAAGGTTAAAGGTCTGGTTAAGAATTTGACGGACTATGGTGCTTTTATCGATCTGGGTGGTGTAGATGGCTTGTTGCATATTACGGATATCGCCTGGAAGCGGGTCAAGCATCCCGGCGAGCTGTTAAGTGTTGGTGATGAGATTGATCTGAAAGTGTTGCGCTATGACCGTGAAAAAGGTCGTGTGTCGCTGGGTATGAAGCAACTGACAGCTGATCCATGGGATGAGTTTAAGAGTAATAATCCGGTGGGTAGTAAAGTTTCTGCTAAGGTTAGTAACCTTGCTGAATATGGTTGTTTTGCTGAAATTCAGGCCGGTATCGAAGGCTTAGTACATGTTTCTGAGATGGATTGGACCAATAAAAATGTTCATCCGTCCAAGGTCGTACAGGTTGGTGATCAGATTGAGGTTATGATTCTGACTATAGATGATCAGCGTCGACGCATCTCTCTGGGAATGAAACAGTGTAAAGCCAACCCATGGGACGCTTTTGCAGAGACCTATACTAAAGGTACCAAGGTTTCTGGAATGATTAAGTCGATTACTGACTTCGGCGTTTTTATTGGCTTTGAAAGCGGTATTGATGGTTTGGTTCATATTTCTGATCTATCGTGGGATATGGATGGTGAGGAGGCCGTAAAGGCCTATAAGAAAGGTGATACCGTTAAAGCGGTTGTTCTGGCGGTGGACTCTGAGCGAGAGCGTGTTTCGCTCGGAATAAAGCAGTTAGGGAGCGATCCTTTCTCGGAATTTACCTCTGCCCATGAGAAGGGTGCAGTCGTTAGCGGTAAAATTACTCAGGTCGCATCGAAATATTTGACCTTAGAGTTAGCTGAAGGTATTGAAGGTACTGTTAAATTGCAGGAAGCCTCTTTTGAACGACTGGATGATTTGAGCAAAACTTTCAGTACAGATAGCGTTATTGATGTGCTGATTACGAATATTGATAAGCGCAATCGAAACATAGCTCTTTCAATAAAGCAGTTAGAAAAACAGCAGGAAAAACAAGCTCTGGATGCAATGAAGCAGCAGGTTGAGTCGTCGGGACCCATGACTATAGGTGATCTGATTAAAGCTCAGCTGGAAAAAAAATAGAATTATGAAACATATTGAGTCTGATAAGGTGTGGATTTTCTCCAGGCCGATAATGTCAGGGGGTGACCATGACTAAATCTGAACTGATCGAGCGTTTGATAGACCAGAATGAACAGCTTTCTATTAAAGATGTAGAGTTAGCTGTTAAAACTATGCTGGACCATATGACTGAGTCTCTTTCGGAGGGAGATCGTATTGAGATCCGGGGGTTTGGAAGCTTTAGTCTGCACTTTCGCGCACCAAGGGTCGGACGTAATCCAAAGACCGGTGATTCAGTTTCTTTGGATGCTAAATATGTACCGCATTTTAAGCCAGGTAAGGAACTTCGTGAGCAGGTAAATGATAGCCTGAATAGCGGTCGTTCTTGAATAGCTAAACAATTAATAAGGGGTTAATGATGCGTTGGTTGAAAACGCTACTGGTACTGATTCTCTGTATTGCATTTCTTTTCTGTGGCTGGACGTTTGCTACATTGAATACTGACTTAGTATCAATAAATCTGTTTTTTGTTACCTTGCCTGAAGCGAGCCTCTCTTTATGGTTAATGGCGAGTTTCGTTCTCGGCGGTGTTGCCGGTGTTGTAGTGAGCAGCCTGTTTGTCATGCTGTTAAAGCTCAAGCTGCAGTCTGCTCGTCGAAAGATACAGGCCGCCGATAAGGAACTGGATAAGCTGCGAACAGCTTCTCTTAACCGTCCTGCCTGAGATGTCTGAATATCTGTTTATCATCCCGCTGTTTATTGCGATTGCTGCTGGTTGGTTCTTGGGACGGTGGCAGAGCAGAGGTAAAAAGTCAGTAAAACAGTCTCTGCAGCAAGAGTACTTTCAGGGACTCGATTATCTGTTAAGTGAAAATACGGATAAAGCGATCGAAAGTTTTATTCGGGCTTTAGAGATTAATTCCTCAACTATTCCAGCACATATCGCTCTGGCAAAACTGTTTCGTAAGAAAGGTGATGTTGATCGGGCTATTCAGATTCATCAAAGCTTGTTAGCCAGATCAGACCTTTCCCGGCATGACTTTCTGCGTATCCAGATGGCGTTGGCGCGAGACTACTTTGCGGTTGGGCTGCTAGATCGAGCTGAAAATTTACTTTTAGAGATAAAAGCTCAACGGCCGGGAGCTGATATACACCAAAAAGTAATGTCATTGCTGATTCGGCTGTATGAAAAAGAGCAGGAGTGGCAGCAAGCGCTGGATCTGGCTAATCAGTTGATGAAATCAGAGTTGCAGGGACTTGAGGTTGAGCTCAGTCATTATTGCTGTGAGCTAGCAGAAGACTTGATTCAGCAACAGCGTTACAGGCATGCCGCTGAGAAGCTTAGAGTGGCTTTGACTTATGATAAATCAGCGGTGCGCGCAAGTTTATTACTTGCTGATATTGCCATAAAGCAGCAGGACTGGAAAACGGCGATTAAAGAACTTAAGCGAGTAGCAGACCAGGATACAGTGTATCTGTCAGTTACTATTAAGCGTCTGAAGCAGTGCTATACAGAGCTGAATCAGTTAACTGAGTTCGAGCGGCTGATGCAGCACTGGCTAAATAAAAGCCCTTCAACAACGGTTATGCTGGCGGTAGCTGATTGTATACTTGAGCGAGATGGAGCCTATCCAGCTGGGGCGTTTATTACCGATCAGTTAAAACAAAGACCTTCGATTAAAGGTTTTAATCAGCTGATAGATCTGTATATTGCTCATGCATCCAAGGGCGCGAATGAGAGCCTGATGGTATTACGCGGGCTGACCGGTCAGCTGGAACTGAGTAAACCTGTATACAATTGTCAGCGGTGTGGTTTTTCTGGAAAGTCGCTACACTGGCAATGTCCTTCCTGCCAGAATTGGGGGACAACAAAACCAGTCCTGGGTCTTGAAGGTGAGTAAACAGGACCATAATTTGTATGAGATATAACTGAATGAATGATGCTAAACGGGTTATCGTTGCACTTGATTATCCGGATCAGCTATCTGCCCTGAGTATGGCAGATCAGCTGGATCCTGAAAAATGCCGAGTTAAAGTAGGCAAAGAGCTCTTTACCCGGGCTGGACCTGAGGTGGTAGAAGCGCTGCACAAGAAAGGTTTTGATGTTTTTCTAGATCTGAAATTCCATGATATACCCAATACAACTGCTAAGGCTGTTCGGGCGGCGGCAGAGATGGGCGTATGGATGGTAAATGTTCATGCGTCAGGTGGCCGAAGAATGATGGAGGCTGCGCGTAACGAACTGGATCAGGTGAATGGAGCCCGTACATTTTTAATTGCGGTTACGGTTTTGACGAGTATGGAACGTCAGGATTTGGCAGATATTGGCATGGATATTGAACCATTAGAGCATGTTAAACGGCTGGCGCTGCTGACTCAGAATAGCGGATTGGATGGGGTTGTTTGTTCTGCTCAGGAAGTGGCTCCCTTGCGACAGATTGTAGCTCCAGAGTTTCAACTGGTTACTCCGGGTATCCGTCCGGCTGATGCAGAAGTTGGTGACCAGAAGCGAATTATGACCCCGGGTGAAGCGATTGGTGCAGGAAGTACTCACTTGGTTATAGGTCGTCCTATTACACGGGCTGCGCTACCGGTTGAAGCTTTGCAACGCATTGAAAATGAGATCCTTGCAGCACGCTAGTTGTCACTTCTGAAAATTGTGCTATTTATTAAGGGCTGGTTTTTAAAACCGGCTCTTTTTTTAGCTAAATTAAGGAAACAACGATGAAATGGAATTCATTTATTAAGACGTTTTTACTGACACTCTGCCTGACATTGCCTTTTAATGTTTCAGCTGGAGCGATGGTGAATATCAATACGGCGCCTGCTGATATGCTGGTCGAGATGCTTCAGGGTATAGGTCCTGCTAAGGCGCAGGCGATCGTTGATTACCGTGAAGCTAATGGGCCGTTCAAAACGGTTGATGATCTGGCTAAGGTGAAAGGGATAGGTAGCTCTACCGTTACAAAGAATCTTGAAGTCATAGCAGTCGATGACTCGCAGTAGCGAAAAGGCAACGTTGCAGTTGTAAACCTTTAAGTTGTTAAGGCTGCCATTGGCAGCCTTTTTTTGTAGTGTGAATTCTAGAGTACAAAGACCAGCGTAGCGGGGATAAAGAACAGGGCTCCCATATTGCCAAGCAAGACAATCGATGCCACCTGCTTTGGCTCCTGATTATATTGTTCTGCCACTATGTAGTTGAGTACGGCAGGAGGTAATGCGCCAAAGATAATGAGATAAGCAAACTGCTCGGACGATAGTTGCAGAAGCTGCTGTGCGGCATAAGCGACCAGAATGCCTGCAATTGGGCAGAGTAAAGCGCCTGTTACACCAATTTTCCAGGCGCTGAAGTCGACGGTAATGAGTCGGACTCCCAGTGTGAATAGTAATAAAGGAATTGAGATCTGTCCCAGCATATCCAGGGCAGAGGCGATGGAGGCGGGTACTGTAAGACCGATACTACTCCAGCTTAAGCCTGCGATAGTCGCGATGATGATTGGCATCCTCAGTAGTCGCCAGGGATTGGTTTTGTGATCCATCATATAGATGCCCAAAGTGAAATGTAGCGTCATTTCGACGATGAACAGCATGATCGCTGCGGGAAGTGCATGCTCGCCAAAGGCTAAGATGATCAGCGGTAAGCCCAGGTTGCCGCTGTTACTAAACATCATCGGTGGCAAAAAAGTTTTTGCCTGTACTTTGAGTAAGCGGCAAAAAGGCCAGAGCAGTAATCCAGAGCCTAGTATTACCAGTGCGGCCCCAATAGCCAGGGATTGATATCTCACCAGGTCGAAAGACTTATCGGACAGTACAAAGAATATCAGCGCTGGGACAAAAATATCCATATTTAACTGATTTGCCAGCGCCATATCTGGCTTTTTATAGCGGCCATAGAGGTATCCGCACAGGACGATTGCGAAGAGGGGAAATACGGTCAGAAATATTCGTTCGGCCAGCGCCAGGGCAGTGCTATCCATTAATTATCCATCTAATCAGCTTTCGAGAATAAAGGTGACAGGACCGTCGTTGACCAGACTTACCTGCATATTAGCGCCAAACTGACCCGTAGCGATATCTGGGTGGAGTGTCCGCGCCTGCCTGACAAAGTAGTCGTAAAGTGCTTCGCCTTGAGCGGGGGGGGCTCCTTTTGAAAAACCGGGTCGAAGTCCTTTTGCTGTATCAGCAACCAGGGTGAATTGAGACACGATCAACAACCCGCCTTCGCGTTGCTGAAGGTTGAGGTTCATCTTACCTTCGGTGTCGGCGAAAATACGGTAATTCAAGACCTTCTGTAACAATTTGTCCGCGCTAGCTTCGGTGTCGCTTTTTTCCACTCCCAGTAGAAGTAGTATCCCTGGGCCTATCTCTCCCTGGCGCTGATCTTCAATGTCAACTGAAGCCGATCGAACCCGCTGTATCAGAGCTTTCAATAGTGCATCCTGTTATTTTGTTTATGCTCTTGATAAAGCAAACTGTTTGGTTGCTTTGATCAGGTTATCGGTTATGCCTCGTTCCAGCGCGCTGTGGCCCGCGTCTCTGACTATATGGAGTTCTGCCTGAGGCAGGGCTGCATAAAGTGCGAAGGCTTGTTCGATGGGGCAAACTACGTCGTATCTACCGTGTACGATGACGGTTGGAATGTTTTTGATCTTATCAGCGTCGCGAATGATCTGATTCGGCTCGATAAATGCGTGATTGATAAAATAATGCGCTTCAATGCGAGCCATAGCCAAGGCGACATGTGGATCGCCAAAATGCTCGACCACGTCGTGATTAGGGTCGAGAGTAGAGCAGCGTCCTTCCCATACTGACCAGGCTTTCGCTGCCGACATGCGGGCAATTTCGTTATCTGATGTGAGGCGCTGGTAGTATGCGCTGAGCATATTATCCTGCTCTTCTACTGGGATCTCATTAAGATAGTCTTGCCAGTAGTCGGGGAAAATAGCACTGGCGCCCTGTTGATAAAACCAGCGTATATCCTGTTCGCGGCAAAGGAATATGCCTCTTAGAATCATGCCCAGAACCCGTTCCGGATAGGACTCTGCATAAAGCAGGCTCAGTGTTGAACCCCAGGAGCCGCCGAACAATAACCATTGGTCAATGTCGAGGTGTTCGCGGATCTTTTCAATATCAGCAATCAGGTTTTTAGTAGTATTACCAGCCAGGTTGGCATGGGGTGTTGACTGGCCGCAACCGCGTTGGTCGAAGAGAATGATGCGGTATTTTTCAGGATCAAAGAAGCAACGATTAAAACTATTGGTGCCGCCACCAGGACCGCCGTGGATAAACAGAACAGGAATGCCCTGAGCGTTACCGCTCTCTTCTATATAGAGAGTATGGAGTCCATCAACAGCAAGCTGATGCTGTTTATAGGGATTGATATCAGGATAAAGAGTATTCATCTGTGGTGTCCTAAAGAGTCGATCCAGACACCGGGAGTATAGCCCGGAACAGTGGTCGCTGTCCGGGCTATTTGCGAGCTAACTTATTAAGCTTTAGCTGCGCGTGACTGACGCTTACGTTCGTTTTCAGTCAGGAGTTTTTTACGCAGACGGATGCTCTCAGGCGTTACTTCTACCAGTTCGTCATCTTCGATAAAGTCCAGTGCCTGCTCAAGTGTGAAATTGATTGGCGGAGTCAGCTGAATGTTTTCATCAGTACCGGAAGCTCGAACGTTGGTCAGCTGCTTACCCTTGATTGGGTTAACGGCCAGGTCGTTATTACGGCTGTGAATACCCAGTAGCATACCTTCATAAACATCGATGTTTGGTACAACACACAAACGACCGCGGCTTTGCAGGTTCCACAAAGAGTAGGCCAGTGCTTTACCGGATACCATGGAAACCAGAACACCATTAGTACGGCTGACAACTTCACCCTGCTTTACAGGACCGTAGTGGTCGAATACAGAAGTCATGATGCCGCTACCGGAAGTCATGGTCATGAACATAGAGCGGAAGCCGATAAGGCCACGTGAAGGCATCAGGAAGGTCAGACGAACACGTCCTTTTCCGTCTACTTCCATGTTAGTCATGTCGGCTTTACGGTTACCAAGTTCTTCAATAATGCTGCCCTGATGCTGATCTTCAACGTCGATCAGTACCACTTCATAAGGCTCATGAACTTCACCGTCAACCTCTTTCTGAATTACTTCAGGACGAGATACACCCAGCTCGTAACCTTCACGACGCATAGATTCGATCAGAACCGACAAGTGTAATTCGCCACGACCGGAAACCTGGAATTTCTCAGGAGAGTCACCCTGTTCAACGCGCAGTGCTACGTTGTGGATAAGTTCACGTTCTAGGCGATCCTTAATGTTACGACTGGTTACAAACTTACCTTCTTTACCAGCAAAAGGAGAGTCGTTAACCTGGAAGGTCATGGATACTGTAGGTTCGTCAACAGACAGTGGTGGCAGTGCTTCAACCTGAGCTGGATCACAAAGAGTATCGGAGATGTTAAGGACATCGATACCTGTTACGCACACGATATCACCGGCGCGGGCTGATTCAACTTCAACACGTTCAAGGCCAAGGTATCCCATTACTTTCTGCAGCTTACCACTACGTATCTTGCCTTCGGCATCGATAACTTTAACCTGTTGGTTTACCTTAGCGGTACCCCGGGTAATACGGCCTACACCGATTACACCAACGTAGCTGTTGTAATCCAGTGCGGAGATCTGCATCTGGAAAGGACCTTCGGTATCAACTTTAGGTGGCTCAACGTGTTTAACAATCGCCTCGAAAAGTGGCGTCATATCGTCAGCCAACTCGTCTGCTTCAGGGCCCGCAATACCGTTCAATGCTGACGCGTAGATCACTGGGAAGTCCAGTTGCTCGTCGGTTGCTCCCAGGCTATCAAACAGTTCGAATACCTGGTCGATAACATAATCAGGACGAGCGCCAGGGCGGTCGACTTTGTTAACGACTACGATTGGGCGAAGACCCTGATCGAAGGCTTTCTGAGTTACGAAGCGCGTTTGAGGCATTGGGCCGTCAACGGCATCAACCAGAAGGCATACACAGTCAACCATAGATAGAACTCGTTCAACTTCGCCACCAAAGTCGGCGTGTCCGGGAGTATCTACGATGTTGATGTGGTAGTCATTCCATTCAATGGCAGTGTTCTTTGCCAGAATGGTGATACCACGCTCTTTTTCCTGGTCGTTCGAATCCATGATTCGTTCGGTGCCTTCGTCACGACGGCCCAGGGTTCCGGACTGTGCAAGAAGTTTATCAACCAGAGTAGTTTTACCGTGGTCAACGTGGGCAATGATGGCAATGTTTCTGAGTTTTTCAATCACGTCTGGGAACCTGTGCAGACAAATTTAATAAGGCGGGCATTATACATGAGTTCAGTCCCAGCGGTGGCTTTCTTGTGTAGAGAAAGATGAAAATAGTTTTTTTTCTGGTTTGTTGATCTGTTTTAGAGGATAAGTCCATTTTGATGGAGTATTATGTTGGCACCTTTTTAAGGCGGCATGCATTGAAATTTAGCAACAAGAGATACGCTGCGCTATTTTGGGGCATTGCCTCTCATTGGTGCGCTAATTTGGTTGCGTTGTTTAAGCGATAAGCCCTAGCCTGGTTGCTATAGAGCGCAGGGTAGTGGGTAGAGATAAGCTGGCATGCCCTTTGCCTTTTAAAACGGAATAATGCTTGTTTGTTGTCAGGCTTGTGAAAGCTTTCAAACGCAACAGACAGGTGTCTGGCAATATAACCTAGTGGAGAAAGTCAAATGTCAGAGACTCTTAATCTGATTAAAGAGCATGATGTTAAGTGGGTTGATATGCGTTTCACCGATACCCACGGTAAAGAGCAGCACGTTACTATCCCCGTAACTGAAATTAACGAAGATTTTTTCGAAGAAGGCAAGATGTTCGATGGTTCATCCATCGGCGGCTGGAAGGGTATTAACGAATCAGACATGATTCTGCTGCCAGACGATTCTGCTTCTGTAATGGATCCATTTGCTGAAGATTCTACAGTTATTGTTCGTTGTGACATTGTAGAACCTACCACTGGTCAGGGTTATGAGCGTGATCCACGTTCTGTTGCTAAGCGTGCTGAGGCATATCTGAAGTCTACCGGGATCGCGGATAGCGCTATGTTTGGTCCTGAGCCAGAGTTCTTCGTATTTGACGAAGTTAAATGGCATGCTGATATTAGTGGTTGTGGCTACACTATCGGTTCTGAAGAAGCGTCGTGGTCTACTAATCATAACTTCGAAGGTGGTAACACGGGTCACCGTCCACGTGTTAAGGGTGGTTACTTCCCTGTACCGCCAGTAGATTCTCTACACGATCTGCGGGCTGCGATGTGTGATGCTATGTCGGCTATGGGCCTGACTATCGAAGTTCATCACCACGAAGTAGCGACGGCTGGCCAGTGTGAGATCGGTGTCGGTCCTAACACACTGACTGCTAAAGCTGATGAAGTACAAGTTCTGAAGTATTGCGTACACAATGTTGCTCATGCATACGGTAAGACTGCTACTTTCATGCCTAAGCCGCTGGTAGGTGATAACGGTTCTGGTATGCACGTCCACCAGTCTCTTTCTAAAGATGGTGTGAATATCTTCCATGGTGATGCTTATGCTGGTCTGAGTGAAACAGCGCTGTTCTATATTGGTGGTATCATCAAGCACGCTAAAGCGCTAAATGCTCTGACGAACGCATCTACCAACGCATACAAGCGTCTGGTTCCAGGCTTTGAAGCCCCCGTTATGTTGGCATACTCTGCCCGTAATCGTTCTGCTTCTATCCGTATTCCATACGTGACAAACCCTAAAGCGTTCCGTATTGAAACACGTTTCCCTGATCCATCTGCTAACCCTTATTTGTGCTTTGCTGCTCTGATGATGGCTGGTCTTGATGGTATTCAGAACAAAATTCACCCTGGCGATGCAGCGGATAAGGATCTATATGATCTGCCTGCTGAAGAAGCGCTGGCGATTCCAACAGTAGCGGCTTCTTTCGAAGAAGCTCTGGCTGCTTTGGATAATGATCGTGAGTTCCTGACAGCTGGTGGTGTATTCACCAACGACATGATCGATGCTTACATTACTCTGAAAACAGAAGAGTGTGAAAAGGTAAGTCAGACGACTCACCCAGTTGAATTTGATCTGTATTACTCTGTTTAATCCTTAAGGGTTAACCGTTAAAAAAGCCTCCTTATTGGAGGTTTTTTTTGTCCCAGGATTTGTGCACTATTTTGGTGCGCATGCTATGATTAAAAGTGGAGCAGGCAGTGATCAGAGTGTGGGTTTTATGGGTGCAGAGCCCCGTATTCCCGCTTTTTCCCATGGTTATGCTGAATTGGTTTATTTCTTGCTTTGTACTTACTCATTGGCATTTTCCCGACAGAAAAAATGCTATGCCAGCTTTCTCGTAACCCAGGGTTATAAATGATTACACCTGAACTGCATAAACACATACTGGATAATTTGACCACAGCAACTGTTTTAGTCAATGGTCAGCTGGAGTTGGTGTATATGAACCCATCTGCAGAAATGTTGCTTGAAGCCAGTGCCCGACGGTTGCAGCAATTGCCATTTCATGACTGGTTCATGGTGGATGATGATCAGAATGCTTTAACGGGTGCATTGGAAAATGGTCATCCTTTTACCAAACGAGAAGCTAAGTTGGTGACGCTGGCAGGAAGGGAGATAACGATAGATTACAGTGTTAACCCGATGCCCCAGAAATATGGCCGGTTAGTGTTAATCGAATTGACTCCCCGGGATCGACTTATTCGTATATCTCGCGAAGAGGAGTTAATGAGTAATCATCAAACGGTGACTTCTTTGGTGCGAGGCCTTGCTCACGAGATTAAGAATCCGTTGGGAGGTTTGCGGGGAGCGGCTCAGTTACTCGAGAGAGAGCTGCCCGATATTGCCTTGCATGATTATACCCGGGTCATTATTGAAGAGGCTGATCGGCTGCGAAATCTGGTCGACAGGTTGCTTGGACCGCATAAGATGCCACGCCTTGAAGAGGTAAATATCCACTCAATTCTGGAACATGTCAGTAGTCTGGTGAGTGCAGAAGCCGGTGGTCAAATTAACATGCAACGAGATTATGACCCGAGCTTACCTGAGTTTATGGGGGATCGGGAGCAGTTAATTCAGGCGGTGCTGAATATTATCCGTAACAGTATGCAAGCGATGCAGGAGGCCGGGACTGCTCAGCCTCAGATACAGTTACGAACCCGGGTAGTGCGTAATTTGACACTGGGTTCTGAGATGCATCGTTTGGTCTGTTGTGTAGAGGTTTCGGATAATGGTCCGGGTATACCGGAAGATATTCTACAGAAAATTTTCTATCCCATGGTCAGTGGCCGTGCGACGGGAACGGGTCTCGGTTTATCGATTGCTCAATCTGTTCTGGCGCAACACCGGGGGTTGATTGAATGCGATAGCGTCCCCGGAAAAACCTGTTTTCAATTACTAATACCCCTGGAGAATTAATGATGACTAAGGCTGCATCTGTCTGGATTGTAGATGATGATCGTTCTATTCGCTGGGTGATGGATAAAGCCCTCTCCGGCGAGGATGTCAATGTAACGTTGTTTGAAAGTGGCGATAGTATGCTGCAACAGCTTCAGCGTGAAGTACCTGATGTGGTGGTTAGTGATATTCGTATGCCGGGCATTGATGGGCTCGAATTACTAGAGCGGGTAACTGATCAGCATCCGGAGCTGCCAATTATTATTATGACGGCCCACTCCGATTTGGATAGTGCGGTGGCTTCGTATAAAGGGGGGGCATTTGAATATCTGCCAAAGCCTTTTGATATTGATGAAGCCTCAGCGCTGGTGCTCCGGGCGGTTGAGCACTCCCGTGAACAGCAGCAACAGCGAGGTGAAGAGCCTGACGCTCAAACTGAAATTATTGGTGAGGCACCGGCGATGCAAGAGGTGTTTCGGGCTATTGGGCGCTTATCTCAATCAAATATCACGGTGCTGATTAATGGTGATTCGGGTACCGGTAAAGAGTTGGTTGCGAATGCATTGCACCAGCATAGCCCTCGCTCAACAGCGCCTTTTATACCCCTGAATATGGCGGCTATCCCGAAAGACCTAATCGAGTCTGAGTTGTTTGGGCATGAAAAAGGGGCTTTTACCGGGGCTGCTGCGGCTCGTCCGGGACGTTTTGAGCAGGCAGATGGTGGTACGCTCTTTCTCGATGAGATTGGTGATATGCCGGCGGATACTCAGACGCGTTTGTTACGTGTGTTGGCTGAGGGCGAGTTCTATCGGGTAGGTGGACATACATCGGTTAAAGTGGATGTAAGGATTATTGCGGCAACTCACCAGGATCTGGAAAAGCTAGTGCAGGACGGGCGCTTCCGTGAAGACCTTTTTCATCGTCTCAATGTTATCAGAATACATATCCCTAAGCTGGCGGAGCGGCGGGAAGATATTCCCCGTTTAACACGCCATTTTCTGCAAACTTCAGCAGAAGAGTTGAGCGTAGAATCGAAACTGCTGCACCCGGATACTGAAGAGTTTATCTGTGGTTTACCCTGGCAGGGTAATGTGCGGCAGTTAGAGAATACCTGCCGCTGGTTGACGGTAATGGCGTCGGGTCGAGAAGTTCTGGTGAGCGATTTGCCGCCGGAGCTGCTGGAGCAAACGGGGATTGAGCAGGTTGTTACATCTAATTGGGAAAAAGCGTTGCGTAACTGGGCAGAGCAACAGCTTCAGCGAGGGGGCTCCGGAATACTGGATACTGCGGTACCGGCTTTTGAGAAAATTATGATCGAAGCTGCTTTGAAGCATACCGCGGGTCGTCGTAGAGATGCCTCTCTGTTGCTAGGGTGGGGGCGGAACACCTTGACCCGTAAGATTAAAGAATTAGGAATGGATGAGGTTTCTGAAACGACAGAGGCGTAATCTTCATCCGGTTTCCGCTATAATCCCTCTCTTGTGAGATGTACGAGCCAGGGATTTTTTTTATGCTGCATGTAGTGCTTTACCAGCCCGAAATACCACCGAATACAGGCAATATTATTCGCCTTTGTGCTAACACAGGTTTCCAGTTACATCTGGTTGAGCCGTTAGGTTTTGATTTCGATGATAAAAAACTGCGTCGTGCCGGGTTAGATTACCATGAGTTTGCCCAGGTGAAACGCTATGCTGACCTGAGTAGCTGTTTGTCAGCGCTAGGGCAGGGGAAGGTTTGGGCGTTGACGACCAAAGGTAGCCAGAACTATTCAAGTGTGGCGTTTACTGCGGGAGATGTGTTGTTGTTTGGCCCTGAAACCCGGGGGTTGCCGGTCGAAGTGCTCGATAGCTTACCTGTAGATCAGCGACTAAGGTTGCCGATGAATGCGGATAGTCGAAGTTTGAATCTTTCCAATACCGTGGCAGTAATGGTTTATGAAGCCTGGCGTCAGTTGGATTTTGGTGGGAATGTATAAAGGGTTGTCTGTTATTTAGAGTGCGTATCGATATGCACTAGCTGTTTTAGTAATGATTCTGATCTACAAAAAATAAAAAATCCGATGACATTGCTGTCATCGGATTTTTTACGAGCATTAATTTAATGCTGTGGAGCATCTGCTGCAGGTGCTTGCTCAGCTTGCTTTTGCATCTGTTGAGCATAGAGTGCGTCGAAGTTAACTGGCGATAACATCAGGGCAGGGAAGCTACCTTTGTTGACCAGGTTGTCGATCGCTTCACGTGCATATGGGAACAGGATGCTTGGGCAGAATGCGCCCAGGGTGTGATGAAGCTCGGCTTCAGCCAGCCCGGAAACGGTGAAGATACCCGCTTGCTGTAATTCTGCCAGGAATGCTGTGTCGCCATCGTTTTTAGCAGTAACGGTCAGAGTTAGTACAACTTCAAACACATTCTCGTCTAAGCTGGAAGTGGCGGTATTCATATCCAGATTAATCTCTGGCTGCCATTGCTTAGTGAAAACCTGTGGTGAGTTTGGGGCTTCAAAAGAAGCATCTTTCAAGTAAACGCGTTGAATTGCAAACTGTGGAGCTTGCTGTTCCTGGGTGTTCTGTTCGTTCTCAGCCATGGTTGTATTGTCCTTATAAGTATTGACTAGTTGGCTAATAGCGAATCTAGTTTGTCTTGTTGTTCAAGAGCAAACAGATCATCGCATCCGCCAACATGAAGTTCGTCGATGAAGATTTGCGGTACTGAAGTGCGCCCGCTTCGGTCGATCATCTCTTGACGTGCACTGGGTACCGCATCAATGTTGATCTCATTGTATTCTGCGCTTTTATGATCAAGTAACATCTTTGCGCGCCGGCAGAAAGGGCACCAGCTATTACTGTAGAGTGTTATTGTCGACATGCTATTTAATAACCGGCAGACTCTGGGCTTTCCACTCAGTCATTCCGCCGGACAGGCGAACAACGTTTTCAAAGCCCAGTTCTTTTAGTTTCTTACTTGTAGCGCCCGCAGTCTGACCAATATTACAGACGACAATAATGGGCTTCGCCTTATACTTTTCCAACTCCGTCAGGTGGTTGTCCAGATCGCTTGCAGGGATGTGGATCGCGTTGGTGATATAGCCTGTCGAAAATTCTTTCTTAGGGCGGATGTCGAGAACAACAGCGTTCTCTTTATTGATCAGTCGGGTGGCTTCGTGAGTGCCTACAGATTTGCCGGCCTTTCTCTGTTCTGTCCATAGCAACATTGCCAAAGTCAGAGCCCAGGCTGCCACAATCATAAAATTGTTGTCGATGAATTCGAGCACTTGTTCCATTATCAATATCCGGCCAGTTGCGGACCCTTAATATTAAGTGGTTCGCGGTGAGAGTTTTTAAAGCCGGTAAGTATACCTTGCCGGAACGAAACTGGTAACAGCTCAGAGGTGAATTCCTGATGAAAATGTGTGATTCATAACGATCTGAGGAGCAAACTGAAAATTCTTTAGTTGGCGCCGGGATTTGCCGGTCAGAATTCGCCATTGGTGTTGTTTCTCAGTAAAATGTTCAGTCTCTGCAATAACTGAAAATGAAAAGACCTCTATGACTAACCAGCGTGCCCCAAAAGCGTTAATTATTCTTGATGGACTCGGTGTAGAATCGACTGAATCCAGTGCCCTAGCGACTGCAAATACTCCCACCTGGGACCGGTTAATGGCTGAATCCCCACATAGTCGAATAGCTACTTCAGGCCTTGCTGTCGGTCTGCCTGAAGGGCAGATGGGTAATTCCGAAGTTGGGCATATGAATATTGGTGCAGGTCGGGTGGTCTACCAGAATTTCACGCGTATCAATAAAGCTGTAGAAGAAGGTGCTTTGTTCGAGAATAAAGTGCTCATTGATGCGATAGATAAAGCTGTTGCAGCTGGTGGGGCTGTACATGTGACGGGCTTGTTATCACCGGGTGGTGTGCACAGCCATGAAGAACAGATATTTGCATTATTGGAAATGGCTGTAAAGCGAGGGGCTCAGAAACTGTATCTTCACGCTATTCTTGATGGTCGGGATATGCCACCGCGTAGTGCTGAGCCTTCTATTAAAGCGGCAGAAGCAAAATTCTCTGAGTTAGGTAAGGGAGCTATCGCAACCGTTGTCGGACGGTATTTCGCGATGGATCGTGATAATCGGTGGGATCGGGTTCAACTGGCATACGATGCGATGACAAAAGGATTGGCGCCTTGCTACGAAACATCTGCACAGGATGCTTTAGGTAACGCTTATGAGCGTGGTGAGAATGATGAGTTTGTTCAGGCGACCAGTATTATAGGTGAAGATGGTCAACCGATTGGTCTGGTCCGCGATGGTGATACAGTGATCTGTGCCAATTTCCGTCCGGATCGTGCCCGGGAGATTACCCGTGCTTTTGTTGAGACCGGTTTTGATGGCTTTACACGCAGCACCGTGCCTCAATTGTCTGATTTTGTCATGCTGACAGAGTATGCCTCAAATATAGAGGCTAGTTGTGCTTATCCGCCCGTGAAGTTGTTCAATAGCCTCGGGGATTTTCTTGCGCAGCAGGGTAAGACACAGCTACGGATTGCTGAGACTGAGAAATATGCTCATGTGACCTTCTTTTTTAATGGAGGTGAAGAGCAGCCGTATAGCGGGGAGGATCGGATTTTGGTGCCTTCACCGGATGTGGCAACCTATGATCTGAAGCCAGAAATGAGTGCTCCCGAAGTAACGCAAAAACTGGTTGAAGCTATTAAAAGTGGTAAGTACGACCTCATAGTTTGTAACTTTGCGAACCCGGATATGGTGGGTCATACCGGTAATTTTGAAGCGGCAGTAAAAGCTGTTGAAGTGATTGATAACTGCTTGTCTGAGGTTTTGGCCGCGATGCAAACCGTGGCCGGAGAAACTCTGATTACAGCGGATCATGGTAATGTTGAATTGATGATTAATCCTAAAACAGGTCAGGCGCATACGGCGCACACTATCTGGCCGGTAGCGCTGGTGTATGACGGGCCGCGTAACGCGGAGTTAACGCTTAAAGATGGTTCACTTTGCGATTTGGCGCCGACCTTGCTTGATCTAATGTCGTTGGATCAACCAGCGGAAATGACAGGTCAGTCATTGGCACAATTAGGATAAGGATTTAGGCCGTTCATTGAACGGCCTTTTTATATATGCAGAAAAAACTGTTTACCCTTTGTGTGGCAACGTTACTGTTGAGCTTATGTTTGCCCATTTCAGCCGCTCAGGAAAAGGCAACTGAGACACAGATAAACTCGCTCAAAAAGAGTATTGCTGAACTGGTTGAGACGTTGGGAACGTTAAAAGGTGAGCGTAAATCGGTCCAGCAGGCGTTGCGTCGTAGTGATAAATCAATTGGTGAGCTTGCCCGGGAAATTTTACGGCTGAATAACCAATTGAAGGGGGCGGAAGATCGTTTAAGAAAACTAGAGCGAAAGAAAGCCCCTTTATTTAAGTCGTTGAAGCAGGAAGCTGTGAATCTGGAACAGCAGTTACGACAGCAGCACAAAGCTGGCACGCAACCTCGGCTACAGCTCCTACTGACACAGCGTGATCCGGAACAGGTTTCCCGGATGCTTCACTATTACGATCGTATCAATCAGACCCTGAGTCAACGACTGCAGAATTTCCGTGCAGGGTTGGTTAAATTAGATCAAGCGGAAAGTGATATTCGCTCAGCACAGCAGGATATTTTTGATCGTCGAGATCTTTTGAAGGCACGGTCAGGCGATCTGGAGTCAGTGCGTAAGGAGCGACGGGTTGTACTGAGTAAGCTCGAAAATAAGCTCAGTAGTGGTAGTCAGCAATTGCAGGCGATGCAGGTCGATCAGGAACGATTAGAACAGCTTCTGAGTAAAATTCGCTCATCAATTGAAAAAATTTCCCTGGGTGGGAATGAACGTTCATTTCGGGAGTTAAAAGGGCGTCTGCCCTGGCCTGCAAAGGGCAGTGTCAGCCGTCGCTTTGGTAGTCGAAACAGTGGTGTTCGTTATGAAGGTGTGCTGTTTTCACAGCGGTCGGGGTACCCAGTTAAAGCGATTCATCATGGCAGAATCGTTTTCTCTGACTGGTTGCGGGGCTACGGATTGTTAACCATTGTGGATCATGGCGGAGGTTATATGAGCTTGTATGGTCATAATGAATCATTACTCCGGGAAGTTGGAGAGTGGGTTTCCAGTGGTGATCAGCTAGCAACTGTAGGTAGCAGCGGTGGCAGTACTAAACCGGGTTTATATTTTGCTTTGAGGTATAAAGGAAATTCAACAGATCCGCTTAAATGGCTGGCGAGAAGGTAGCTCGAGCGGTTATGCTGTTTTAATATTTAACAGATGCAATTAAAGGATGAATCATGACGCTGAAGCAACAGCTTTCCAGCTTTACCAAACCTCTGTTGCTAGCCTGTCTGCTAAACGGATCAGTGAGTACGCTATCTGCAGCAGATGCGGTACCTGAGGCTGCGCCGGTTAAAAGCATTCCGCTGGAAGAGATCCGTCTGTTTACTGAAGTTTTTGAACGCATTAAGCACTCGTATGTTGAGCCGGTTGATGATGCCGAGTTATTGGAAAATGCTGTGCGGGGAATGTTAGCAGGGCTTGATCCGCATTCTGCTTATCTTGAGGCGGATGCCTTTTCGGATTTGCAAAGTCATACCAGTGGTGAGTTTGGTGGACTGGGTATTGAAGTCGGCATGGAAGATGGTTTTGTACGTGTTATTGCCCCTATTGATGATACCCCGGCATATCGGGCGGGAGTCAAGGCGGGAGACCTGATTATAAAGTTAGGTGATCAGTCCGTTCAGGGCATGGATCTTAGTGACGCGGTGAAGCTTATGAGAGGTAAGCCGGGTTCAGAGTTGTTGTTAACTATTGTCCGTGAAGGTGAAGATAAACCTCTGGAAATTATCGTGAAGCGCGATGTTATTCGTGTGACATCCGTTAAACAGCGGATGCTGGAAGACAGCATTGGTTATCTGCGTATTACTCAGTTTCAGGTGAATACGGGCAAAGATCTGTTAAAAGCTATCGAACGCCTTCAGGAAGAAACGGAGCTCAGAGGGTTAGTGCTTGACCTGAGAAACAATCCGGGCGGTGTATTGCGGGCAGCAGTTGAGGTAAGTGATAGCTTTATTGATCAGGGACTGCTTGTTTATACGCAGGGCCGGGTTGCGAATTCAGAGCTGCGCTACAATGCTACCCCCAAAACATTGGTGGATAACCGTTTACCGCTTGTTGTCCTGATTAATCAGGGTTCAGCGTCTGCTTCTGAAATTGTCGCAGGGGCGCTTCAGGACCATGCACGGGCTGTTATTATGGGTGTTGATAGTTTCGGTAAAGGGTCGGTGCAGACGATTTTACCCCTGACTAAGCAGCGGGCATTAAAGTTAACCACCGCCCGTTATTACACCCCGAATGGTCGCTCTATACAGGCGCAGGGCATTGTTCCGGATATCTATGTTGCTGAAGCGAGTGTCAGCCTGAAAGATTCAGGTAACTTTATTAAAGAACGCGATCTGAGCGGACACCTTGAGAACGGTCCCGAAGCGGCTG
Organism: Amphritea japonica ATCC BAA-1530; assembly: GCF_016592435.1. NCBI lineage: Bacteria > Pseudomonadati > Pseudomonadota > Gammaproteobacteria > Oceanospirillales > Oceanospirillaceae > Amphritea > Amphritea japonica. The sequence goes on from NZ_AP014545.1 coordinate 902,498, forward strand.
ACAAAGCTGCCGGGCTTAGCTCGTCACTAGTAGAAAATGATTTCCAGCTTTACGAAGCCTTCAATCTGCTTAAAGCCCTGGCGATTATTACTCCGGTCGCAGTAGTGGACCCATCTGAGCAGGAAGCCGAGGCTCAGTGATCAGATTTATCCGGGAGCTTCGAGAAATTATGTCGTATATTCTTGTGGGCTTGGCTCTGCTGGCTATGATTGTTCGGCCAGTGGCTGCTGAAACGGTGCTACCCCGATTGGTCGTTATTGTTGATGATATGGGTAATAACCTAAAACAGGGAGTCGCTGCGATTAATTTACCAGGCCCTGTGGCTTATTCCGTATTGCCGCATACGCCTCACAGTGTCGCGTTGGCTGAGATGGCTTATGGTCAGGGCAAGGAAGTTATGCTTCATGCCCCTATGGCGAATACGGCACGTCTGAAGCTTGGACCGGGAGGTTTGACAGAGGATATGACCCGGCAGCAATTACAAAGTGTCTTACGTAGCAGTATCGCTGCTGTTCCTTATGTCTCGGGTGTTAATAACCATATGGGAAGTCTGCTGACTCAGAAACGTCAGAAGATGGACTGGGTAATGGATGTCTTGGCAGAGCAGGGCCTGTATTTTCTGGATAGCAAAACGACCACTAAGAGCATGGCCTGGAAATCGGCATACTCTCAGGGAATCCCCTGGCTGGTGCGTGATGTTTTTCTGGACCATGAACAGACTACCGAGTTTGTGGATAAGCAGTTTCGCTATGGTCTTCGTCTGGCCCGTGAGCAGGGCTTTGCCGTGCTGATTTGTCATCCATACCCAGTGACTATTGAGTATCTTAAGCATGCGTTACCTAGGATAGGAGAGCAGGGCATTCAGTTAGTGTCACCGGGCGGATTCCTGCTTCAACAAGCCGAGGCCAGAAGGCTGGTTGAAGCTCAGCAAGCGGAGCGAGATATTTGCAATCAGGGTGAAGGCTTGTGCGAGGCTACTTTGGCGCACCAAGATGGTAGCCGTCGTTCTAAATCAGAGTAGGTCTTCGTAAGTACATAAAACTGGTTTTGAACTCTCAGAATAGCAACAGTCCGTCTGCTATCAGTTTGATACCAACGAGTATTGTCAGTGTTTCAAAGGCTCTTTTTATCACCGAGTTTCCCTTTTTTAAGGCAATGTGAGTGCCGGTATAGGCACCAATGATTGCGCCTGCAATCAGGGCCGGTAGCCACTCCCAATGAGGGGGCTGTTGTAGCGCAACGGTCAGAGCACCAAAGCCGTTCCAGAAAAGTCCGACTAAAATTAATACGTATGCAACGGCGGTTTTATAATCCAGGCCAAACCAGCGTACTAGCCAGATGGTAACAAAAAGACCGGTGCCTGAGGTGAGTGAGCCGTTTAAAATTCCAATCAGGCAAAGCACTACTCCTCCCAGATATAAGCCCCTGCGATCGCGGTTACGGGGTTGATGGGTCAAGCCCAGTTGGGGTTTGAAGATGGAATAAACGCCCAAACCAGTAGTGAGAAGGCCGAGGCAGAAAATAGTCAGGCTTTCCGGCAGGCGCAGAATGAGTATACCGCCTAATACTACGCCGGGAAGACCGCTGGCGAGGATAAAGAGACAGAAGCGAAGATCCAGAGATTTCTCTCGGAGATGACGTAGTGTCGCGCCAATTCCCAGCGCTACACTGGCGATCTTATGGGTAGCCAGTGCACTACTGAAGCTGAGCCCAAGAAACAGCAAGACCGGAAGCTGGAGCAAGCCTGCGCCGCCACCGGCCATGGCGGATAAGCCATTAGCCAGAAGTGAAATCAGCAGCAGGCTGAGTTGTTCAATAATCACTTAACGGCTGGCAGCCGTGGCAATCACGCTCCACTGGTCGGCCCAGTTAGTGGTTGGCCGGGCTTTGAACTCGCTCCGTACAAACTGCCGTATCCGTCCCTCAGCACACGCCAGCATCAGGTTAGCAGTGGTTCCACCGGTGAGTTCAGTACGGAAGCCTTCAGTCTGTTCGGCGGTCCGCAGAATCTGTTTCAGCTGAGTTTCCATTCGCTCAAAAAACTGATTGATCCGTTGTCGTAACCGATCGGTTTCCCCGGATAGGGCGTCACCGGTAAGAATCCGCCCCATCCCTGGATTCTTCTCAACAAATGCCAGCAGCAGCGTGAGGATCTGTTCGCACTGTTTAATGGCATTGGCATCTGAGCCGGTAATGATCGTAATTCGGCTGAACATAGTATCTTCGATAAAAGCGATCAGGCCTTCAAACATACGCGCCTTGCTCGGGAAGTGACGATATAACGCCGCTTCTGATACGCCGACATGCTTGGCAAGGGCGGCTGTTGTGATCCGGGCACCCGGATCACTTTCCAGCATCATAGCTAAGGATTGAAGTATTTGCTCTCTGCGGGAGGGCTTTTCCTGAGCATTCATTAATTTGACACCTTAGGGGGGTGGTTGGAGATCAGAGTACCGACACCTTCATCAGTGAATAGCTCCAGCAGGCAGGAATGCTCTACCCGGCCATCGATAATATGGGCGCTGGTAACGCCGCTTTTTACGGCACTTAATGCGCAGTCAATTTTTGGCAGCATGCCGCCATAGATTGTGCCATCTTCAATCAGGTCATCAACCTGTGTTGTAGATAAGCCGGTGAGAACTTGCCCCTCTTTATCCATCAGGCCGCTGATATTGGTGAGCAGGATTAACTTTTCAGCCTGCAGAACCTCTGAAACCTTGCCGGCTACAAGATCGGCATTAATGTTATAGGATGCACCATCAGCGCCGACGCCAATCGGAGCGATAACCGGGATAAAGTCTGAGTTACTTAGCATATCCAGTACGCTGGTGTTGACGTGATCAACTTCACCTACATGGCCTATATCGATAATTTCAGGCGCTTCCATCTCTGGAGATTTATGCTTTACCTTTAACTTACGGGCCCCTAATAGCATGCCGTCTTTGCCTGTCAGGCCGATCGCTTTACCGCCGTTACGGTTAATCAGACCCACAATATCCTTGTTGACCATGCCGCCAAGTACCATCTCGACAACGTCCATGGTTTTAGAATCCGTGACGCGCATGCCGTTGACAAAATGGGATTCTATCGCGAGCTTATCCAATAGGTCACCGATTTGAGGGCCACCGCCGTGGACGACAATCGGGTTAATACCGATCAATTTCATCATCACAATATCGCGGGCGAAGCTGTCTTTTAGTTTTTCATCGATCATCGCGTTACCGCCGTATTTGATAACGACGGTTTTACCGGAAAAACGTTGGATGTAAGGCAGTGCTTCGCTTAGCACGTTTGCGGTATTGATCGCAGCTTTACGTGTCAGTGGCATTAGTATCTTCTCTGTATATGGAGGTTGTGTAGTTTGTAAACGCTAACTCAGGAATTTGCAAGTCAGGAATGATAGATTTTAGTTTTTCTTCCAGTAGTGCGCTGATGCGAACCAGTGCTGAGGAGGTCAGTGCTTCGACGCGCAGTGTCAGCATTGGCGTCGTATTTGAGGGCCTCAGGCCAAACCAGCCGTCGGGGTATTCAACTCTCAGTCCGTCGATAGAATAGACGTTTGCTGGTGCAAAATCGAACTCTCGAAACTGCTCAATTATTTCAAACTTACTCTCATCAGTGACCGGAATATGGATCATAGGTGTCGAGGGCAGTGGCGCAAAGGGATGAAAAAGCTCGGCGACTGTCAGATCGGTACGGCCTAACAGTTCAAGTAATCGTACGGCGGCGTACAAGCCATCATCAAAGCCATACCATTGTTCAGCAAAAAACAGATGGCCGCTGAATTCACCCCCAAACATAGCCTTGGTTTGCTGCATTCGATTTTTGATCATTGAATGACCGCAGCACCACATATCTGATTGTCCGCCCAGTTGATCAATTAACCGGGGAAGCGTGATAGAGCACTTAACATCGTAGACGATCTTAGATCCTGGATGGCGTTGAAGCAGGTCTTGTGCAAAGAGGCAGATCAACTGATCCGGGGTGATAACCTTGCCCTGGTTGTCGACTACGACCAGTCGGTCACCATCGCCGTCCAGCGCCAGGCCGATATCAGCGCCTGATTGTTGTACTTCGGTGATCAGATCGACCAGGTTTTCTGCTTTTTCCGGGTCAGGATGGTGGTTAGGGAAATGACCATCTACATCGCAATAAAGGGGGATTACCTGACAACCAAAGGCTTTTAAAAGAGGGGTAATCCAGGGGCCGGGAATGCCGTTGCCGCAATCTACAACGACTTTAAGGCTTCGCTGTAAAATATGGTTTTTAAGAACTCTGTCATGATATAGAACTTTAATATCCTGCTGGGTCAGGGTTCCGGTGCCTTCTGCGAGGTCTCCGGAGGTGATGCGATGATATAGTCCGGTGATCTCATCGCCGGATAATGTATGTCCTCCCAGCATGATTTTACAACCGTTGTAATCGGCGGGGTTGTGGCTGCCGGTGATCATTACACCTGACCCTGTGTCTAAGGCATGTGTTGCAAAATAGAGGACCGGTGTCGGCACCATGCCCAGATCGATGACGGACACGCCACTTTGTAATAACCCCGCAATTAGTGCATCACTTAGAACAGGGCTCGACAGCCTGCCGTCATAGCCAACACAGATTGTCGACTGTTGACGGTTAAGAGCTTCACTGCCGATCGCCTGTCCAATCAGTTTAGCTGTTTCGTTATTGAGATTCAGAGGGTAGGTTCCCCGAATATCATAAGCGCGGAAAATAGCGGGATTGATACTCACCGGTTAAGCTCTTCCTATAATTGATGCGAATGATTTATGACCCAGGATTGTTTTTCAGTGGCGACCTGAAGAGCCAAAACCGCCTTCGCCCCGGTCGCTATCACGAAACTCTTGCACAACTTCAAACTCAGCCTGAATGACCGGTACCAGAACCAGCTGAGCAATACGTTCGCCGGGGGTGACTGTAAAGGGAGTATGGCCACGGTTCCAACAAGAGACCATTAACTGGCCCTGATAGTCGGAGTCGATCAGGCCGACAAGGTTGCCCAGAACGATACCGTGCTTATGACCCAGCCCTGAACGGGGCAGGATCATAGCGCAGAGTCCCGGGTCTTCAATGTGAATAGCGATCCCGGTGGGGAGTAATTCTGTCTGCCCTGGTTCAAGTGTCACTGGCTGATCAAGACAGGCTCTGAGGTCCAGTCCGGCTGAGCCAACCGTTGCATAATGGGGAAGAGGGTATTCAGTGCCGATACGCTGATCCAGTAACTTGACCTGAAGTTTCTGCATGCTAGTGGTCCTTTTTCTGCTCAGCGGCCGCGATGATTTCAATCAGTTTGTGTGCTAACTGGCGTTTGCTGCTCAATGGCAGCTGTGTTGCCCCTTCATGGCTAACAACGGTAACGGCATTATCATCGCTATTAAAACCGATATCGCTGCGTGAGACATCATTGGCAATAATCAGGTCAAGATTTTTACGTTCAAGTTTTCCCTGAGCATAGCTGATGACATCACGGGTCTCTGCGGCAAAACCGATGGTATAGGGCTTGTTTTGTTGAGCTGCGACGCTGGCTACAATATCTGGATTTTTGATCAGGTGCAGCTCCATGATCTCTTCATTGCCTTTCTTCATCTTGTGCTCGGCTACCGATACTGGTCGGTAATCTGCCACAGCGGCTGAAGCGATGAATATATCGCACTGGTCGATATTCTGCAGAGAGGCCTCAAGCATATCTTCGGCGCTCTGTATCATGATGCGTTTACAGCGTGGCGGTGCGGGTAAGTTGACCGGGCCACTTATCAGGGTCACTAGTGCCCCGGCATCGACCGCAGCTTCAGCCAGGGCATAGCCCATTTTTCCTGAACTGTGGTTACTGATATATCGGACCGGATCTAACGCTTCGCGAGTGGGGCCCGCGGTGATAAATACCTGCTTGCCGCTAAGTAATCCCCGGTCAAACAGAGCAGCGGTCTGCTCGGCTATCTCAAGAGGTTCCAGCATTCGTCCAGGGCCCGTATCTCCACAGGCCTGCTCGCCAACACCGGGGCCCAGAAGGCGAACGCCTTTGCCCTGCAAGCTGTTTGCATTGTTTTGGGTTTGCGGATCACGCCACATTGCCTGGTTCATTGCCGGAGCCAGAACGATTGGGGCTTCGGTTGCCAGGCACAGAGTAGTCAATAAATCATTGCCTTGTCCGCTATCCATGCGTGCCATGAAGTCGGCACTGGCCGGGGCGATTAGCACCATGTCGGCCCATTTTGCCAGTTCAATATGGCCCATGCCTGCTTCTGCTTCCGGGTCCAGTAAATGTAGATGGACTGGATTTCCGGACAAAGCTTGCATTGTCAGCGGTGTTATAAATTCTGTTGCGGCAGGTGTCATAACGATCTGGACATCAGCCCCTGCGCCTTTTAGGAGTCGGGTTAGTTCTGCACTTTTATAGGCAGCGATACCGCCTGTGATTCCTAAAAGGATCTGTCTGTTAGTAAGTCTCTGCATACAAGGTAACTATTATATCTGCAGTAATTCGGGAGGCATAAGATACCACTATCTATGGTTGAGTTACATTCCTGAAGTTGGTCTACACTAACTTCGTAAGATCGATTGCTAAGGTAATCGTTAATAGATATTGAACAACACAAGGATGTGGATATGGCTATTACTGACTGGCCGGAGGCCGAACGCCCCCGTGAAAAGCTTTTACTGCAGGGTGCTGCAAGCCTCTCTGATGGTGAATTGCTGGCTATTTTCTTACGCACAGGCGTGAAGGGTTATAGTGCGGTGGATCTGGCTCGCCAATTACTCGTGAAATTTGGCGGATTACGGCCGCTTATTCGGGCTGATCAACAGAGTTTCTGTCAGGAGTGGGGGTTAGGGCCGGCAAAATATGTTCAGTTGCAAGCGGTGATGGAGATCAGTCGACGATGTCAGGCTGAGAAGCTGCAGCGGGACTCAGCGTTGACTTCCCCTGGTTTAGTCAGGGAATATCTTCAACACCAGCTCAGTGATCATAGCCGGGAAGTCTTTGCCTGCTTATTACTGGACAGTCAGCACCGGGTGATCTGTTTTGAAGAATTATTTAAAGGCACTATAGACAGTGCTGCGGTACACCCTCGCGAGGTGGTTAAGCTGGCGCTGATGCATAATGCTGCTGCAATGATTCTGGCGCATAATCACCCTTCCGGTGTTGCTGAGCCAAGCGAGGCGGATAAGTCGATAACGCTGCGAATTAAAGAAGCGTTGCAGTTAGTGGATATTCGTTTGCTGGATCATATGGTGGTGGGTGCGGGAGCGACAGTTTCTCTGGCGGAAAGAGGGCTGGTTTGATGTTATCTAAGGTTCTTACAGAGCTGCTTAATAGTTGTACGCATCTATTGCAATAAAATAGAAAGACTTTATAGCTAATGGCGTTTGTTTTCTGTACAATGCGCGCTCTTCTATCCACCGGTACGGGATTTCGTCTTTGGTTTGGACGCTCCGCCTGAGGATATTGAAGTGGCCCTATTTATCTTTGGGAATCACGCTTCGTATCCAATAAGTATCTGATAGAAGGTAAATGAACTAAGTTAAAAGGTATTTAACATGTCTAAAGTTTGCATGGTTACAGGTAAGCGTCCTGTAACAGGGAACAACGTTTCCCACGCATTGAACCGCACACGTCGTCGCTTTTTGCCAAACCTGCATTGGCATCGTTTCTGGGTTGAAAGCGAGCAGAAGTATGTACGTCTGCGTGTTTCTTCAAAAGGTATGCGTATCATCGATAAGAAAGGTATCGATGTTGTGCTGGCTGACGTTCGCAAGAACGGCACTAAGGTTTAAGGAGCAGGATTATGCGCGATAAGATTAAGATGGTTTCTTCTGCAGGTACTGGTCACTTCTATACCACTACTAAGAACAAACGTACTACTCCTGACAAGCTGGAAATGAAGAAATTCGATCCAGTTGTACGTCAGCACGTAATGTATAAAGAAGCTAAGATTAAGTAATAGTCTTCGCTTTCTTATGAAAAGCCCGGCTGGTCCGGGCTTTTTTGTGCCTGAATAGCCCCACTCAACAGCTTTGAAGCTCATCTACTATGCCTGAATTACCCGAAGTTGAAACAACCCGTCGCGGTATTGAGCCTCACCTGGAAGGTCGGCTCATTAAGGACTTGATTGTTCGTCAGCCCAAGTTGCGTTGGCCTGTGCCAGAGGCATTAAAAGGGCTGGTTTTGGGTAATCGGATTTCATCAGTCTCTCGGCGGGGAAAGTATCTCTTGCTCAACCTGCCAAATGGTGCGGTAATGGTTCATCTGGGTATGTCTGGCAGTCTCTATCTGGTTCCTGCGGACCAGCCTGCTGGTTATCATGACCATATTGACCTGATTTTAAATTCAGGTATGGCGTTGCGCTTGACCGACCCGCGACGCTTTGGCTCGGTATTATGGCAGCCCTTGGGTGAAGCTCATGAGCTATTGAGCAGGCTTGGGCCTGAGCCATTGAGTGATGATTTTACTGTTGATTATCTGAGGCAGTGTTGCTCTGGGCGAAAACAGGCAATAAAGCAATTTATTATGAATAGTCAGGTTGTCGTTGGTGTGGGGAATATTTACGCCAATGAAGCGTTGTTCAAAGCGGGGATTCACCCGAAACGGGCCGCTGGAAATATTTCGCTATTACGCCTGAGCCGGTTGGTCGATGAGATTCGTACTGTATTAGCTAAAGCGATTGAGCAGGGTGGGACTACCCTTAAAGATTTTGTCGGTGGTGATGGACAACCAGGATATTTTAAGCAACAACTAAACGTATATGGTCGTGGCGGAGAGTCATGCCATGTCTGCAAATCAACGCTGAAAGAGATTCGTCTTGGTCAGCGATCTACTGTTTACTGTCCGGAGTGCCAACACTGATGGGAATTCTTGAGCCCCTATTGAAGCCTACCCCTACAGGCGGAGAAACCTGTCCAACACGGGAGGATCTGCAGAAAGCGCTTGGGAGTGAAGTGTACCTGGCTAAGCGGGAGACGTTTCATGTGGGTGAGCTTCCTATTCACTGCGAGATTTACGAGCATCATGTGGATTCGCCGGTATTACTCTATCTGCCGGGCATAGGTACCTACGGAGAACTCTATGCTGAGATGCTGTGGAACTTGTCTCAGAAAGGTTTTAATGTGGTGGCTATCGATCCTCCCGGACATGGTTACTCAGGCGGTGAGCGCGGAGTCTTTTCGGTTGAGTTGGTTCAGGAAGCTGTATCTGAGGTAATTGATGCCCTGGAGCAGCGTTATGAAGGGCCTTACTTTATTTTTGGTTACTCCATTGGTGCATTGTTGGCGGTGGCTGCTGCAGAGCAGGATGAGCGTATCAGTAAAGTAGTTTGTGGCACTCTTCTGACAACTGAAGTGCCGCCGGACTTGTTTCATTTTCTGGGCTGGCAGTGGACCTGGGGTAGCGCTATGTTGTTTCCCTGGGTGCGCTTACCGCTGTCGTGGCTGGTGGACTATGATCAGCTACTCGCCGGTCATCCGGCAGGCCGATTGATAAACCAGGACCCTATGTTGGTGTTGGATTATCCTTTTAAAAGCCTATCTAGCCTGTTTAGTCACAAGGCTGGCATCATGCAACAACGTTATCCCTTCCAAATAGCGATAGTTCAGGGTGATCAGGATGAGGTTTTATCGATTGGTTATGGTCGTCGTGTTGTTTTTGAGGCGGAGCAGCCGATTGAGTTAATTTCCGTGGCTGGTGAAGGCCACATGATGCCCCTTACAGCACCTCTCAAACTGGCAGGCATTATAGCTGACTGGTTAAATACATAACCGTTAGTATTAGTGTAAATAGATATAAGACTAAACCGAGTCTATGCCCACTAAGATATTCGCTAAATTGACTCCGCTGTTGCAGATATTGAGTGTGTTAATACTCTCAGTTTCTGTCAATGCGGCGATCCCTCTGACGACTGAAGAACAACGTTGGCTGGCTAAAGGCGACCCTATAAAGGTAGGTGTGGCTATTATCCCTCCTTACCTTTCGAATAAGGGTGGGGGTGATACTGTTGAGGGAATGTCACTTGATTACCTGAAGTTGATTGAAGTTTCCTTAGGGGTTGAATTTCAGTATCAGGTGTTCAAGAGCTATGGCGCCATGATGGAGGCAGCTAAACAGCACTCAATCGATGTGGTCTTTGCGGCAAGTAATACTGAAGAGCGTCGAGATTACCTGGATTTTACGCAGGTATATTCCCATTTGGCGAATAAGATATTTACTCAGAAAGGTCGGTATCAACAGGCTGAGATGAGCGACTTTACTGGCAAACAGTTTGCTGTTCCAAGAGGAACTGCGCTGGTAGGTTATATCAGAACTAACTATCCGGGTATTGAGCTGGTTCAGGTTGATGATCTAGGTGAAGCCTTTAATCTTTTATCCGCTGGGCAGATTGAGGGAGTAGGCTCTTATGCCTCAGCTGGTTATCTTTATTCTGTTCTGGAAGGCATTGATAATATCAGTATCGTGGGAAGTGTTGGTTACGACTACCACATCTCTTTTGCCTCTCGAAATGATCAGCCTTTGTTAGGAGTGCTGCTGGAGAAAGCGCTATCAGCGGTGAGCATCGAACAAAAAGCTGAGATAGAAAGGCGTTGGGTCCAACCCGAAGATACTCAACGAATTGACAAAGAAACCTATGTCAGCGCGATTATATTGTTAGGTTTTGTTCTGGCTATCGCCGGCCTGCTTATCGTGGTTTTTTGGAATAGAAGCCTTAAACGCGAAGTGTTGTACCGGCAGGAAATTCAAAAAGAAGTTAGTTTTCTCGCTTATCATGATGAGTTGACCGGGGCTTACAATCGTCAATTTTTAATTGAAACGCTGTCGGAATATACCCGGCTGGCATTTTCCAATGACCGGTCCACCTGCGTGATTTTGTTGGGGTTGGACAACTTTAGCCTGATTAATGAGTTTCATGGTCAGAAAATTGGCGATTATGTGCTGAGACGGATGAGTAAGCGACTTAACTCCCGATTAAGTGGTGATGCTGTTTTGTCTCGCACCGGTGGTGATGAATTCACTGTGTTACTCAGACAAGCTAATAATCAAGTTGTGCTAAGTCACCTGGCGGATCTTCTTATTGCTGAAATTAGCTCACCGATTGCCTATGGTGATCAGAGTTTTAGCCTGACAGCTACAGCAGGAATATCCATACAGACTGAGGAGTTGAGTGAGCCTCTGCGCTTATTGGAACAGGCTGATCTCGCGCTTCACGAAGCAAAGCGTAAAAACAGAGGAGGTTATCTGTTTTATGCGCTCGAGATGAGCGATAAGTTGCAGGAAAGGGAGCAGCTGGCAAACGCACTGTCGAGAGCGCTGCGCACGGAACAGTTCTATCTGGATTTTCAGCCTCAGGTTGCACTTGATACTGGTGAGGTCGTTGGTTTTGAAGCCCTTGCGCGTTGGCAGCACCCTGATCAGGGCAATATCCGACCGGATAAGTTTATCGCACTTGCTGAGCAGGAAGGGTTGATTGTTACGCTGGGTGATCGGGTGTTGCGTTTAGCCTGCGAGCAGGGGCGTGAATGGCTGGATCAGGGGTTGGAATTTCAACGTATCGCGGTCAATGTTTCGGTAAAGCAGTTTATAGAAACTGATTACGTCAGCAAAGTGCTGAATACCCTCGAGCAAACCGGGTTTCCGCCTTCTAAGCTTGAGCTAGAGTTGACCGAGTCTGTTTTTATGGGCGATCGGGATCTGGCGAAAGAAACGATGGATAAGCTGACCCGCCAGGGGATCTGCTTTGCTATCGATGACTTTGGTACTGGTTTTTCATCGTTACTTTATCTTAAAGAACTGCCGGTATCTAAGCTAAAACTTGATCAGGGTTTTATTCGTGGGATCACGAAAGATCACTCCAGTCTGCAGATCGTTAAGGCTTCACTACAGATGGGCCATGCCCTGAGTATGGATGTTATCGCTGAAGGTGTAGAGACTATAGAAGAACAGGGTCTTTTAACCGATCTGCATTGCCAGCAGGCGCAGGGGTATCTATTCAGCCGTCCTCTGAAATCACAGCTGATCACAGCGGATAAAATAGCTCAGATCGAGCGAAACGTAAGGCTTGTCACAGAAGCTTAAACTTCTTTTAACTGATCTGTCATCGTTTCTGAAAGACAATGTTGCCAAACAGCAAACATTGGGCTCAGAACAATGAACGCCTTTCAGCAACGACTCGTCGCATTTGATGTATCGCTTTATTACCTCTGTTTTGGTACCTGTCGACTATCGGTAATGTCTATAGCCAGCCGCTTAATCTCTAAGCTTGGAAATGGTGGGGTTTATCTGGCGACGGGCTTATTACTTGCCTGGTTTGAGTTGGAAGATGGCGCTGATTTCTTAATGACAGGGCTGGTTCTGTTTGCCATTGAATTGCCTGTTTATATCTTTTTGAAAAAGGCAATTAAGCGGGACCGGCCCTGCGATCGTTTCGATGATGTCACGCCACAAATTACCCCTGCTGATAAATTCAGTTTGCCCTCAGGGCATGCGGCTGCTGCATTCGTATTTGCAACCGCGCTGACTTACTACTACCCATCACTGATGTTGCCAGCTTATACACTGGCGTCTTTGATTGCGCTGTCCAGGGTGTTTCTCGGGGTGCACTATCCAACCGATATTATCGCGGGTGCTGCGCTGGGTCTCAGCTCTTCTGTCATTGGGTTGAGTTTGCTCGGACTTGTTTAGTTTTTGAAATAAGTTGTTTTATTTTCCGAGGATGTAATGAAAATTCTTTATGGTGTTCAGGCGACAGGCAATGGCCATATTACCCGCGCGCGGGTGATGGCTCCGGCTTTAGCTAATGAGGGGATAGAGGTTGATTTCCTTTTTAGTGGACGTGATCCGGATAAGCTTTTCAATATGGAGCCTTTCGGGGATTATCAAATACGCAGGGGGCTTACATTCAGCGTTACCGATGGAAAAATCGATCGCTGGCGTAGCCTTACCCAGAATAACTTGTTTCAGCTAGTTCGCGATGTTCGTGACTTGAGCCTTGATGAATATGATCTGGTGATCAGTGATTTTGAACCTGTTACGGCCTGGGCTGCAAAACTGCAGAAAAAGCCCAGTATCGGAATTGCACATCAGTATGCGTTCAACTACCCACTTCCTGGCCCCAGTATAGGACGGATGATGATACCGATGATCCGTTTTTTTGCTCCGGTACAGCAAGGAGTTGGTTTGCATTGGCATCATTTTGATGGGCCGATATTGCCTCCTTTGATAGAGGCTCAGCCTTACCCTGTTTCTGAACAGGCGGGTATGATTTTGGTATACCTGCCTTTTGAAAGTCGTGAGCAAATTCGTCAATGGCTACTCCCCCTGAGTGACTACGAGTTCCATGTCTACTGTGATATTCCTGCTGAGGAGGATGAGGAGCATATCCTGTGGCGTCCATTGTCTCGTGTGGGTTTTAGACAAGCTCAGGCCCGTTGTGAAGGTGTTATTGCTAATTGTGGTTTTGGTTTGGCAAGTGAAGTTTTACAATCTGGAAAGAAGCTTTTAACAAAACCGTTGGCAGGCCAGCCAGAGCAGGTTTCTAATGCTGCTGTATTGGAGTATTTGGGCTTAGCGGAAGTGTTTCAGCAGCTGCAAGCGAAGCAGTTTTATCGTTGGGTGAAGCAAGTTTCACCTGAGCCGATAGCGTACCCGGGTGTTGCTGAAGCGTTGGCCCGTTGGGTTCATGCAGGCTGTAAACAGAGTGTAGCTGAACTTGCCCATGAGCTTTGGGCAGAAGCACTAGCTGAGTCATTAAGGGTTGAATAGGAAGTTAACGACAAAGTATGGCTGGTTAGAATGCGAGCAAAAAAAAGAGAGTACTCAGTTCCCCTTGAGTACTCTCTTCTGACTTTCCCTGTATCCATTTCCTTGATGAAATCTATCTGGCATCCTGCCGACGTCCATGTATCCTTTTTCATCTAGATGGGTAATGCTTTAAGTCGCTGTCCCTCGTCCGTGAAGGCATTCGATCCGTCAGAAACAGTATCCTATTTCAAGTGGACTTAGACTATAGGAAAAATTCGTATTTTGCGTTGCAGCATGGGTTAACTGAGCGAAATGTTTTTCGCAGGCAAAAAAAAGAGAGTACTAAGTTCCCCTTTAGCACTCTCTATATATGGCATCCCTTTTCCTTGCGGTTAATCCAAGGCATCCTGCCAGCAATCCTTGCTTCCTATCCCGCTTGTCATGGCCATCCTGTGTTCAGTCCCGAACATTACTCTTCCTGAAGCACATAATGTTTGAATTACACTTGGATTTATATAGGAAAAATTCCTATTTTTTGCTGTGCAGCAACTTTAGCTGCTTTAGTAATGGGGGTTATATTCGGTTCAGATGATAGACAAGTCCGGCACTTGGACATAAAATACACAGATCTTGTCGGGGTGCCCTCTATTGGGCTGAGAGTTGGTGAAAGCTAATAACCCGCGAACCTGATCCGGTTAGTGCCGGCGTAGGAAATCGAGATAAGCCGTAATACCTCTCCTTTTTGTATTCGGTTTAGCTCATACGGCTGGACCTGAACAGATGTCTGAAAAAAAAATACCTATTGCACTGACTATTGCTGGATCTGATAGCGGTGGTGGCGCGGGCATACAAGCTGATTTGAAAACGTTTTCGGCCTTGGGTGCGTATGGTGCCTCTGTTATTACTGCCGTTACTGCACAAAATACCTCTGAAGTTCGGGCGATCCATCCTATACCGGTTGAAATTATCAACCAACAGATCAATGCAGTGTTTGATGATCTCAAGGTTGATGTTGTTAAAACCGGTATGCTTGGTGATGCGCAAACGGTGGCTTGTGTGGCTGATTGCCTGAGTCGATATAAATCAGTGCCGTTCGTACTGGATCCGGTCATGGTGGCGAAAAGTGGTGATGCATTACTGCTGCAAAGTGCTGTGGATATGTTAAAAACGCGCCTGATACCGCTAGCGTCACTGATTACCCCTAATCTGCCTGAAGCCTCTGTTTTACTGGGTTGTGGTGAGCCTACCAGTCTTGAACAGATGGAAACGATGGCGCAGCAGTTAATGGGGCTGGGTGCCGGGGCTGTTCTGCTAAAAGGGGGACACCTTGAGAGCAGTGATAATGCAACAGACCTGTTTTATGATGGTCAACAGATGGTCTCTTTGAGCTCTCCACGTATCGCCACGCAAAACACCCATGGTACCGGTTGTACTTTGGCATCTGCGATTGCTGCGGGGCTTGCTGATGGCCTGAATACACTGGCGGCAATTAAACAGGCGAAAGACTATATTGATGCGGCTATTGCTGCTGCAGATGATTTACAAGTAGGGCAGGGTCATGGTCCTGTCCATCACTTTTATAAATATTGGTAACCGGCTTTACGTAGCGGGTGCCCTATAAGAAAAACTAAAGAAACAGGTAATAAAATGGCAGATAGTCCTACAGTTCTAAGTCGCAGTGCACAGGTGGATGAAGCTTCCGTGCAGCCATTTCCAAATTCTCGTAAGGTTTATGTTGAGGGGTCTCGCCCTGATGTTCGGGTGACGATGCGTGAAATCTCTCTTGATGATACGCCGACAGATATGGGCGGAGAGAAGAATGATCCTCTCTATGTTTATGATACGTCCGGGCCGTATACCGACCCAGAAGTAAAAATTGATGTTCGTAAAGGTCTGGCGCCTTTGCGTGCTGGCTGGATTCAGGAGCGGGGGGATACCCAGCAACTGGATGGATTGAGTTCAGAATACGGCCGTGGCCGCGAGCAGGACCTGCGGTTGGATCATCTGCGATTTGAACTGACCCGTAAGCCGTTGAAAGCGAAAGATGGCGCCAATGTGACCCAGTTACATTATGCCCGCAAAGGCATCATCACGCCGGAGATGGAATATATCGCTATCCGCGAGAACATGAAGCTGGCAAAAGCTAAAGCGGAAGGTAATGTTGTCGCAGAACAGCATCCGGGGCATAGCTTCGGCGCTAAACTGCCGGATGAGATCACCCCTGAATTCGTTCGTCAGGAAATCGCTGAAGGTCGTGCGATTATCCCTGCGAACATTAATCACCCGGAAGTTGAGCCGATGATCATCGGCCGTAATTTCCTGGTGAAGATCAACGGCAACATCGGTAACTCTGCCCTGAGCTCCTCGATTGAAGAGGAAGTTGAGAAGATGACCTGGGGTATCCGCTGGGGTTCAGACACTATTATGGATCTGTCTACCGGTAAGAACATCCATGAAACCCGTGAATGGATCATGCGTAACTCGCCGGTACCGATCGGTACGGTTCCGATCTATCAGGCTTTGGAAAAGGTTAGCGGTGTTGCTGAAGATCTAACCTGGGAAGTGTTCCGCGACACACTGATCGAGCAGGCTGAACAAGGGGTGGATTACTTCACCATTCATGCCGGTGTATTGCTGCGTTATGTGCCGATGACCGCTAAGCGGATGACCGGTATCGTCTCACGTGGTGGCTCGATCATGGCGAAATGGTGTCTGGCACACCACGAAGAGAACTTCCTCTACACCCACTTTGAAGAGATCTGTGAGATTTGTAAGGCGTACGATGTATCCTTTTCGCTGGGTGATGGTCTGCGTCCAGGCTCTGTTTATGATGCTAACGATGAAGCACAGTTTGCTGAGCTGGAAACCCTGGGAGAACTGACTAAGATCGCCTGGAAACACGATGTTCAGGTGATGATCGAAGGTCCGGGTCATGTACCAATGCACATGATCAAAGAGAACATGGACAAGCAGCTGACCGAGTGTCATGAAGCACCGTTCTATACCCTTGGACCTCTGACGACCGATATTGCACCGGGCTACGATCACATCACATCTGGAATCGGTGCGGCAATGATCGGCTGGTACGGCTGTGCCATGCTGTGCTACGTGACTCCAAAAGAGCATCTGGGTTTGCCGAACAAAGATGACGTGAAGACCGGTATCATTACCTACAAGATTGCTGCGCATGCTGCGGATCTTGCGAAAGGTCATCCGGGCGCGCAGATTCGTGACAATGCGATGTCAAAAGCACGTTTCGAGTTCCGTTGGGAAGACCAGTTCAATATTGGTCTGGACCCGGATACGGCCCGTGCTTACCACGATGAAACCCTGCCGAAAGAATCCGCTAAAGTGGCCCATTTCTGTTCAATGTGTGGACCGAAGTTCTGCTCTATGAAGATCTCTCAGGAAGTACGTAACCTGGATGATACGGAAGTAGCTGCAATGCAAGCTGCAGCAGATAAAGGGATGCAGGAAAAGTCGGAAGAATTCAAAGAAACCGGTGCAGAGATTTACCATAAGGTATAAAACTGGTGGGGATTTCTTGTTAATAAAAAGCCGCTTTAATTAGCGGCTTTTTTGTAGAGTGCTTGTCGTTCAAATGTTGTGATTAATCTGTTTCAGAACCTGCTCAAAAACGTGCAAATGATTTTCCATATTCTCCGTTAATGTCTTCGTTAGCAGGCCTCCCTGGTGGTCTGTTGCACCGACCATCATCAGGTTGTCTGCCATAGCAAATGATTCAATGGTAAAGCCGTTGCTATCCACTTCACTGCCTTCGACTCTATTGTTGTATAACCGGCCATCCAGGCTGTAACCCCAGACAGGTTTTTTCTGGGCGGTGATGTAGCCCATCTCAAAGGCTGTACCTACATCCATACTAGGGCCCCGAAAGGGGGTCATATTGGCAATGATTAGATCACTGTTGTCCATCAGGGCAATGTTGGCTCGATAGATAGTAAGGCCAGCATCAACGGGTGATAATCCAGACAAGTCCAGTTCGGTGTCCAGTGGAAAGTGGCCAGAAAATCCATATTTTTGACAGAGTTTTTTCTTGGCGTTTCCTAGTTCTGTGGCGTTAGGCCAGAATACGTCGGGACCCGCAAGGTAGATGGATTGTTGCGCCATCTTATTCTTCCAGTAGTGGATGATCTTTGGGAAGCTGACGACTTATCCATAGTGCTAGCTTATGTTTCATATTGGGCTCGTTATCTTCGCCCTTAGCCAACGGTTGAATCAGCTTATCCAGAACAAGAAGGCGGTAGATTGCTTTGACTTTATCACCGGCACTGTCGGTGGCTTCAAATTTACCTGCCCCTCGGGTTGTCATATACACACCGCCAATACGGATCGCTTCTTTCACCAGTTCAGCTTCATGCTTCAGCTTCTTCATTACACTCTCCAACAGCATTAATAGGGGTATTGGCTGTCACTATCGCATAGCTGTCAGACCGGGGTAAATACAATATGAGAGATTTTTCCGGGATGGATAGACCGTCCCGGAAAATGAAGCGATTTTTTAGTCTTAATGCTACAGCTTTGCTTAGTGGCTGATCATGCCGTGGGGATTTTCAGACATTACTTTTTTGAAGGTAGATTGAGAGATGCACAGGAGGTCCTGGTGATCACCCGCTTCCATGTAACAGTCAGGCTCACTGGCCAAGTGATCGTCCCAGATAACTTTTAGGTTATAGGCCTGTCCCAGTGCGGGGACTGCCCCTTTGTTACAGTCGCGAAATAGAATTCTTACATCTTTCTGAGCGGCAGGGGAAAACACCCGGCCCATTTGGCGATTGATCGCTTGCAGATCAACCCTCCGATCCGAGGGAACAACAGCCATCATGAAACCTTCATCGTCCCTTAGAACCACTCCTTTGGCCATTCTTCGGGCGGGTACATGAGCAGAAATCGCTGTGCTGAGAGAGGTCTCTGTATAGGGGTGTCGAATCAGGCGATAAGGTATATCACCCCGATTGAGATAGCTTTGTAGAGTAGGAGATACAGACATTTATATAACCTCCTGACAGTAGGTACTGCCTGTCCTGAAGTCTGTTGCTAATTGATGCACGCTGGCATATCGAAGGATAGTTCAGAAATAGGTATACTGCGGGATCAGTTTTCAACTACCACGGCGTCACTATGAAATACAGTATTATTCCGGTTACCCCTTTTCAGCAAAACTGCACTTTATTGTGGTGTGAACAGAGCAAAAAAGTGGCGGTGGTTGATCCCGGCGGTGATATTGAGAAAGTCCTGGAGAAGATCGCAGACCTGGGGCTGACGTTAGAAAAAATTCTTCTGACTCATGCGCATATTGACCACGCGGGAGGGACTGCAGAACTGGCGAAGCAAACAGGCGTTCCGATTGAAGGGCCGCACATTGGCGATAAATTCTGGATTGATGCTTTATCACAACAAAGCCAGATGTTTGGCTTTCCGCAGGTAGAGATGTTTACGCCTGACCGATGGCTGGAAGATGGTGATAGCCTGACCGTAGGCGAGGAAACACTTCAGGTTCTGCATTGTCCGGGACATACCCCAGGGCATGTGGTGTTTTATAGTATTGAAAGTCAGCTGGCTCAGGTGGGTGATGTGCTTTTCCAGGGTTCTATAGGTCGTACAGATTTCCCTCAGGGCGATCATGATACTTTGATTGGTTCAATTCGTGAGAAGCTGTTCCCTCTGGGGGATGAGGTGGCCTTTATTCCAGGTCATGGTCCGATGTCGACCTTAGGCCATGAAAGGCAGACGAACCCCTTTGTCAGTGATTCCAGGGGTTAGTCTTTGGCACTCCCTGTGGTGGTTGAAACGCCGCCACTAACAATAAAGGTGGTAACTTGTCCCGGACTTACCGCCAAAGGTATGACCTGATCTCGAGGAACGATGATCAGGTTTCCTGAGAAGTTGTACGAATCAGGCAAGTACACTGAGACATCATCGCTGAGTCCGAAGTCATTCAGATCCTCGCATGTCAGAAACCCCATTACTTTGATCGTTTTTTCTCTATTCAGATAAACCATGACGGGCTTATCAAAGCTTTTCTGGTCACCCAGTAATGCCTGAAACAGGTCTTTTAGTGAGTTATAGAGTAATTTTACGACGGGAATCCGCTCCATCAGGGAGCCTATGATATTCATCAGAAAGCGGGTCAGATAGAGAGAGCCGGCCAGGCCTGTCAGGATTATCGCCACCACGGTGAGCAGGATGCCCAGCAGTGTTTCTGCCAGTCCGGGTTTAAGGTCAGGTATGAAGTTGCTGATCAGGGATCCGGCAGCGGAAAACAGTGTTTCATCCAGCGCTGTGAAGATCAGAAAAACCAGATAGATGGTCAATACAAAAGGCAGCAGTATCAATAAGCCCTGAAAGAAAAATCGCAACAATAGCTTCATGAAAAAAAATCCTGTTGAAAACCAGTAGTAACGGGTGGTTTAACTATAATTATCCCATGCTCAATGATCTGGGAGGTAATTTATGAATCAGATCAACTATGGGAACTACCGTATCACCGCCATGGTGAAGAACATCGGCCATAATCGCTGGATGCTGGAACCTAAAATTTATCACAAGGATCTTAAAGATACGATTTTCCATAATGCGGGTGATCTGGAGCAGGTTCCGGAGAACCAGGTAATCGCGAACTCTGAAGAGGAGGCGATAAATCAGTGTTATGAGTTAGGTAAATTGGTCATAGATGCTGATCTACATTAGTAAAAAAGCGCCACTAATGCTGGCGTTGTTGGTACTCCAGTGACTGCATCTCTGTTAGTCGACTGAAGGTGCGGGCGAATTCAAAGGTAAGACTGCCTTCATGATAAATCTGTTCCAGTGGGACCTCTATGCTCAGGAACAAATTCACACTCCGGTCATAGAGCTCGTCTACCAGGCTGATGAAGCGTCTGGCCGGGTCGTCCATATTTCCTAGTAATATCTGTCGCTCTCCTGCTTTCACGGCCTGGCTGCCATCTTCTGTGCCTCGGGCTTTAATTTGCTCTCGGGTACGACTTCCAAGTTGTGGAACCTGACTAACAAAAATATAGCTAAAGCGATTGGCCAGGTCGATATAGTCCAGTTGACTGCGGGCACCCTCACAAAGGTGATCAAAATCAAACCAGACACAATCACGGCTGAGGGCGCGAACAGGGATGGGCCGTTGCAGTACTGAGACAGTGTCATAGGCGGGTGGGGTATTGCTGATTGACTGATAATGCTGTGTCAGCTCCTCGTCTTTATGAAAAATACAGGGAGAAGGTGTCAGGCTACGTAACCTGTGATCGGTATTTCCCGTCAGGTTGAATACCTGCATTTGCTGGTTGATCATTGTGATGATCGGTTTTACCCGATCTTGAAATAAGGGATCTTTACAGAGTTCTTCAGGGGGGCGATTCGAGGTGGTGATTAGAATGACTCCGTGATTGAGTAGCCCTTTAATCAGAGCGCCAAGAATCATCGCGTCGGCAATATCATTGAGAAAAAATTCATCAAAGCAGATTAGCTTATAGCGCTTGGCGAGTTGAGCGGCGATGAGTGCTACGGGGTTAGATTGTCCTTGTCGTTGATGAAGCTGCTGGTGGATCTCTGACATAAAACGGTGAAAGTGAAGTCTTAAGCTGATTTCATCGGGTAGGTGGGAAAACAAAAGGTCCATCAAAAAGGTTTTCCCCCGACCAACAGGCCCCCAAATGTAAATGCCTGATGTGTTGCTCTGGATAGCGGTTCCAGTCTGCAGTGCCTGATATATTGGGTTGAGATCAGTGGCCAGCGCTAACTGTATTGGGTCTGATTGATAACCCTTTAAAGTGAGCTCACCGTGATAAATATCGATAAAGTTTGACTGCATCACATAAGATCCAATTTTTGCCTACCGCATGATAATAGTTTTCCCTGGTGGAGGGATAGGTTAATCTTCCTGTCTCTAACCTAGGAGCGAAAAATGCTAAGTACGCCTCTGCCGTTGGTTGTCGGCTCAATGCCAGATGAACAGCAGCGTATCAGTGATATTCTTGAAGCCGGTGTTGAGTCTCCCCATGTGCTGTTCTGGCAATATGATCAGGCGGCGGTCATCATGGGCTGTTCACAGCGGCCAAATGAAGATCAGGAGCAGCGATCCCAGGAAGCTGGCTTGCCAATTTTACGGCGTCGTTCAGGTGGTGGAGCGGTATTAGCAGGGCCCTGGATGCTGAGTGTGACCGTTTTCATACCCCCGGATCATCCGGTAGCGGCACAGAATATTATTGAAATTTTCAGTTGGCTGGAGCAGATCTGGATAGAGGCTTTGCTGGCATGCCGGGTTCCTTGTAAAGGGGTTGATCAACAGCTGATCGAGCAATCGAAAGTGATTAGTCAGGAAGAGAATTTGAAATGGGCGTGCTATGCGTCGCTCTCCCATGGTGAGATTGTTAGCGAAGATGGACGAAAGCTGGTGGGTTTAGCCCAGATCCGTAAGCGTAAAGGTGTTGCGCTGGTAAGCGGTCTTCATCTTTACCCTTGTGACTGGGATGAGCTTAGTTCAATTGTCGTGGGAAGCCGGGAACCAGGCGTATCATTACAGGCGTTAAATAGTGATGCGCAAGGTCTCTCGGGTGTCAGTGCAGAGCAATTACTGCCTGATCTGATAAAGGCTTTTATTGCACGGTTGCCCGCTGATTTTCAGAGTCAGTTCTAAATTTAATTAGAATCGGCTGCTTATTTATGTAACAGCTGGGCCAGTTCAACGAGGTCTGGGTTGAGAGGTTTTTTCTTCTCTACAATATCCTGCAATGGTGTGGTTGTAATTTGACTATTAATCACGCCAACCATTATATCGGTGAATCCTGCCATCAGATAAGTCACAGCAGATGCCCCCAGGCAGGATGCCAGCACCCGGTCATGGCCGGTAGGGCGGCCGCCCCGTTGTATGTAACCCAAAATAGATACACCGGGCTTTTCTCCATGGCTTTCAAGTTGCTTTGCTAACCGGTAAGTCAGTCCAGGAGCTGGCCCTTCTGCAACGACGATGATGCCGCTACCTCCTTTGCTTTGAGCGCGATGACTGGCAAGAGAAAAACAGAGGGTTTCGAGTTTAAAATCGACTTCAGGGACAATAATCATCTCGGCACCACTGGCAATGCCAACTTGAGATGCAATATGACCAGAGTTTCGCCCCATGACTTCAACCAAAAATATACGCTCATGGGAAACTGCGGTATCCCGAATTCTATCAATGGCATCGAGCGCTGTATTGAGGACAGTGTCAAAACCGATCGAATCATCAGTGCCGTATATATCGTTATCTATAGTACCGGGTAAACCTATGACTGGAATACCTGTTTCCTGGGTAAAATAATGTGCCCCGGTCAATGATCCATCACCACCAATCACGATTAGGCCATCAATTTCATGTTTTTTAAGAATTTCAGCCGCTTGATTACGTACTACCGGATCTTTAAACGCGGGGCAGCGATCGCTCTTAAGGATGGTTCCACCCCGTTGGATGATATTAGTGACATGGGTGCTTTTAAGCTCAAAAATATCGCCAATAATAAGTCCGCTATAACCTCTATTGATGCCAAAAACCCGCAGTCCCTGATTTAAGGCAGAACGAGTAATAGCCCGGACAGCAGGGTTCATGCCGGGTGAATCACCGCCGCTGGTCATTACTGCAATCGCTTTGATATTGGTGCTTTTTTCTAATTCAGGAAGGTTATACATAGCGGCGTCCCAAAGCTGTGAATAACATTAATAGTATGTGCTTAAGAATTTAAGGCAACATATTATTAAAATGTAATTGTGCTGATGGTGATGAGTGCAGTGTTATCACTGTGTGGGGCGGGGTTAAACATTGTTAAAAGTAGGTAATAGGTAACGGTTACCTTTATGGGATATAACCCCTTTGTTAAATACGCAGAAAAATGGTGTCGTAAGTTGCTGATCCTGCACGTAATATGGTATCTGTATGCACGATAATAAGCGTGTCCTTCTGATACGGTTATAGTCTCAGTTAGTTTATAAATTTGGGTTTTGATATTCAAAGGAGTGGAGTATGGCTTTTCGTAACACAGTTATCTCGTTAATAATGGCTGTTGGCGTAGGTATTGCTTCGATGGGCGCATTAGCTGCTGACCCGATAAAAGAGGTTGTGTCTATCGGCACGGGTGGCGTTACAGGTGTTTATTACCCTACTGGAGGCGCGATTTGTCGGTTGGTAAATAAATCCCGGAGTGAGCATGGCATTCGCTGCTCAACAGAAAGTACAGCAGGCTCCGTTGCGAACTTGAAACTACTGAGCAAGCAGGATCTGAGTTTCGGAATTACCCAGTCAGATTGGCTTTATCATGCTTATGCCGGTAGTAGTAAATTTTCTGCGGATGGCGCTAACCGTGATCTTAGAGCCGTTTTTGCAATTCATTCTGAACCTTTTACGGTTGTCGCACGCGCAGATAGTGGTATCAGAACAATTGATGATCTAGAGGGGAAGCGAGTTAACATCGGTGTTGAGGGGTCCGGGCAGCGGGGCACTATGGAAACACTTATGAGAGCAAAAGGCTGGAGTAAAAAAACATTTGCACTGGCTGCGGAACTGAATGCATCTGAGCAGGCAAGTGCTCTGTGTGGTAATGAAATTGATGCCATGGTCTATATGATCGGTCATCCAAGTGGCGCTATTAAAGAAGCGACTACTTCATGTGACAGTGTGTTGGTCGATGTAAGTGGGCCTGCAATTGATAAGTTAGTGAAGGAAAACAGCTATTACCAGATTCAGATGATACCGGGTGGTATGTATCGCGGGAATGATCAAAGCATTAAGAGCTTTGGTGTTGAGAGTGTTTTAGTCTCATCCGTTGATACTTCGGAAGAGGTCGTCTATCAGTTGGTCAAATCAGTATTTGAAAACTTTGATACTTTTCGTAAGTTGCACCCTGCCTTTGCAAATCTGAATAAGGAGGATATGGCAGTAGCGACAGGCACTGAGCCTATTCACTCCGGTGCTCTGAAATACTTTAAAGAAGCTGGGTATATAAAGGTGCTGGAATAAAAGTAAGGCCCTTTGGGTGTTAGTAGCTAAACGCGACTGCGTTGCTTGTTAATTGAATCAGACGCTTCGCTTGCTAGTGGCTAGACTGGAAACTGCGTTTCCTCGCTAGAAAGGGTATGAACACAAAACCGCCGGCAGGCGGTTTTGTTGTTTAAAGGGGGCATGCTGCTCAAGCAAGTTACTCTTACGAATTAGGTTTTTACCCTGTTTAAAAAGAGTGTTCTCCTCGCTCCTCGCAAGCGGTGCAACCGCGTCTAGCTACTCACGTAGCGACGGTCGGGCTGCTAGCCTCCTCGAAGTGCAGACTTTTTCATAAAATATTCACTTTTTTGTGCTCCCGATGTTGACTCCTCCACTCATGAATGTAGAATGCGCTTCCTCGCTTGAGACAGCCACTGGAAACGGTCGCTGAGGCAGGTTGAGCTGTTCAATATAACTGATTGAAAAACAGTGTTTTTTAGTTGGATTAAACGGAACAGGAAGAAGATCGGATGGTTTGATAATTTGTTAAAAATTATGAAACAAAATGGTTGACTTCATCAGGGTGTTGAGTAGAATACGCACCTCGCTTGAGACGACTCACCGGAAACGGTTGAGAGTTGCTAGCAACGCTCTTTAACAGTTTGATCAGATAATTCGTGTGGGCGCTTGTTGAGATGAAGCAAAAAGCTTTATCAAAGCAAACGACCAACGTGAATACATTTATTTGTTTTTATGTGAAATTGTTTAATGCTTTGAGCTAGATTTACAGAATGTCTTTTTCCGACATTCTTGATTTAAACTGAAGAGTTTGATCATGGCTCAGATTGAACGCTGGCGGCAGGCCTAACACATGCAAGTCGAGCGGTAACATTTCTAGCTTGCTAGAAGATGACGAGCGGCGGACGGGTGAGTAACGCGTAGAAATCTACCTAGTAGTGGGGGATAGCCCAGAGAAATTTGGATTAATACCGCATACGCCCTACGGGGGAAAGGAGGGGACCTTCGGGCCTTTCGCTATTAGATGAGTCTGCGTCGGATTAGCTTGTTGGTGAGGTAATGGCTCACCAAGGCGACGATCCGTAGCTGGTCTGAGAGGATGATCAGCCACACTGGAACTGAGACACGGTCCAGACTCCTACGGGAGGCAGCAGTGGGGAATATTGCACAATGGGCGAAAGCCTGATGCAGCCATGCCGCGTGTGTGAAGAAGGCCTTAGGGTTGTAAAGCACTTTCAGCAGTGAGGAAAGGTTAGTAGTTAATAACTGCTAGCTGTGACGTTAACTGCAGAAGAAGGACCGGCTAACTCCGTGCCAGCAGCCGCGGTAATACGGAGGGTCCGAGCGTTAATCGGAATTACTGGGCGTAAAGCGCGCGTAGGCGGTTTGTTAAGTCAGATGTGAAAGCCCCGGGCTCAACCTGGGAACTGCACCTGATACTGGCAAACTAGAGTACAGAAGAGGGTGGTGGAATTTCCTGTGTAGCGGTGAAATGCGTAGATATAGGAAGGAACACCAGTGGCGAAGGCGACCACCTGGTCTGATACTGACGCTGAGGTGCGAAAGCGTGGGGAGCAAACAGGATTAGATACCCTGGTAGTCCACGCCGTAAACGATGTCTACTAGCCGTTGGGAAACTTGATTTCTTAGTGGCGCAGCTAACGCAATAAGTAGACCGCCTGGGGAGTACGGCCGCAAGGTTAAAACTCAAATGAATTGACGGGGGCCCGCACAAGCGGTGGAGCATGTGGTTTAATTCGACGCAACGCGAAGAACCTTACCTACTCTTGAAATCCAGAGAATTCGCTAGAGATAGCTTAGTGCCTTCGGGAACTCTGTGACAGGTGCTGCATGGCTGTCGTCAGCTCGTGTTGTGAAATGTTGGGTTAAGTCCCGTAACGAGCGCAACCCTTGTCCTTATTTGCCAGCACGTAATGGTGGGAACTCTAAGGAGACTGCCGGTGACAAACCGGAGGAAGGTGGGGACGACGTCAAGTCATCATGGCCCTTACGAGTAGGGCTACACACGTGCTACAATGGCCGGTACAGAGGGCCGCAAACCTGCGAGGGGGAGCAAATCTCAGAAAACCGGTCGTAGTCCGGATTGGAGTCTGCAACTCGACTCCATGAAGTCGGAATCGCTAGTAATCGCGAATCAGAATGTCGCGGTGAATACGTTCCCGGGCCTTGTACACACCGCCCGTCACACCATGGGAGTGGATTGCACCAGAAGTAGCTAGCTTAACCTTCGGGAGGGCGGTTACCACGGTGTGGTTCATGACTGGGGTGAAGTCGTAACAAGGTAGCCCTAGGGGAACCTGGGGCTGGATCACCTCCTTAAACGATAGCGGATTCTTAGCAAGCGTTCACACGAATTATCTGATCACTGATAGAGAGAGCAACTAGCAGCCGAGAGGCTGTTTTTTATGCGATAGGCTTGTAGCTCAGCTGGTTAGAGCGCACCCCTGATAAGGGTGAGGTCGGTGGTTCAAGTCCACTCAGGCCTACCAATCTTCCGTCATACTCACGAGTAGAACGAAAGATGGTACTAATCATTGGGGCTATAGCTCAGCTGGGAGAGCGCCTGCTTTGCACGCAGGAGGTCTGCGGTTCGATCCCGCATAGCTCCACCATTTACTGAACTTTAAATGGTCTCTAAAGTTTTAAAACATACACATCATCTGATGTTTATTTTTTAAAGCTTTTAGCTTTAAACGCTCTTTAACAATTGAATCCTGTAACAAAACGAGAAAGAAAATGTACAAGCGCTTATCCGGCGTAATGTATCGTTATTTCAGCAGTCATCGAAAGATGACAAATGAAGTTTAATCAGTGACTTTGACAGACCCTTTTGGGTTATATGGTCAAGTGACTAAGCGTGCACGGTGGATGCCTTGGCAGTCAGAGGCGATGAAGGACGTGGTAACCTGCGATAAGGTTCGGGGAGGCGGTAAACGGCCTTTGATCCGGACATTTCCGAATGGGGAAACCCACCCAGTATAAGCTGGGTATCTCTTGAGTGAATACATAGCTCTTGAGAAGCGAACCCGGGGAACTGAAACATCTAAGTACCCGGAGGAAAAGAAATCAACCGAGATTCCCCTAGTAGCGGCGAGCGAACGGGGACCAGCCCTTAAGCTGTGTTGTAGTTAAAAGAACGCTCTGGAAAGTGCGGCCATAGTGGGTGATAGCCCCGTATTTGAAAACTTATACACAGTGAAATCGAGTAGGACGGGACACGTGATATCCTGTCTGAACATGGGGGGACCATCCTCCAAGGCTAAATACTCCTGACTGACCGATAGTGAACCAGTACCGTGAGGGAAAGGCGAAAAGAACCCCTGTGAGGGGAGTGAAATAGAACCTGAAACCGTGTACGTACAAGCAGTGGGAGCGGTCCTTGAGACCGTGACTGCGTACCTTTTGTATAATGGGTCAGCGACTTAATTTTAGTAGCAAGGTTAACCGTATAGGGGAGCCGTAGGGAAACCGAGTCTTAATAGGGCGTTCAGTTGCTAGGATTAGACCCGAAACCGAGCGATCTATCCATGGGCAGGTTGAAGGTTGAGTAACATCAACTGGAGGACCGAACCGACTGTCGTTGAAAAGCCAGCGGATGACTTGTGGATCGGAGTGAAAGGCTAATCAAGCTCGGAGATAGCTGGTTCTCCTCGAAAGCTATTTAGGTAGCGCCTCATATCTCACCTACGGGGGTAGAGCACTGTTTCGGCTAGGGGGTCATCCCGACTTACCAACCCGATGCAAACTCCGAATACCGTAGAGTGCAATTATGGGAGACACACGGCGGGTGCTAACGTCCGTCGTGAAAAGGGAAACAACCCAGACCGTCAGCTAAGGTCCCAAAGTTATGGTTAAGTGGGAAACGATGTGGGAAGGCTTAGACAGCTAGGAGGTTGGCTTAGAAGCAGCCACCCTTTAAAGAAAGCGTAATAGCTCACTAGTCGAGTCGGCCTGCGCGGAAGATATAACGGGGCTCAAACCATACACCGAAGCTACGGATGCTATTTATAGCATGGTAGAGGAGCGTTCTGTAAGCCGTTGAAGGGAAAGCTGTAAGGCATCCTGGAGGTATCAGAAGTGCGAATGCTGACATGAGTAACGATAAGGGGGGTGAAAAACCCCCCCGCCGGAAGACCAAGGGTTCCTATCCAATGCTAATCAGGGTAGGGTGAGTCGACCCCTAAGGCGAGGCTGAAGAGCGTAGTCGATGGGAAACAGGTTAATATTCCTGTACTTTTTGTTATTGCGATGGAGTGACGGAGAAGGCTAGGCCAGCACGGCGTTGGTTGTCCGTGTTTAAGGTTGTAGGTTTAGGACTTAGGAAAATCCGGGTCCTTATAAGACTGAGAATTGATGACGAACCCTCTTTTGGGTGAAGTGGTTGATGCCATGCTTCCAGGAAAAACTTCTAAGCTTCAGATAACAAGAAATCGTACCCCAAACCGACACAGGTGGTCAGGTAGAGAATACCAAGGCGCTTGAGAGAACTCGGGTGAAGGAACTAGGCAAAATGGTACCGTAACTTCGGGAGAAGGTACGCCGGTGCTGGTGATGGGACTTGCTCCCTAAGCTAGCGCTGGTCGAAGATACTAGGTGGCTGCGACTGTTTATTAAAAACACAGCACTCTGCAAACACGAAAGTGGACGTATAGGGTGTGACGCCTGCCCGGTGCTTGAAGGTTAATTGATGGGGTTAGCTTCGGCGAAGCTCTTGATCGAAGCCCAAGTAAACGGCGGCCGTAACTATAACGGTCCTAAGGTAGCGAAATTCCTTGTCGGGTAAGTTCCGACCTGCACGAATGGCGTAACGAT
This sequence comes from Amphritea japonica ATCC BAA-1530, assembly GCF_016592435.1. Lineage (NCBI taxonomy): Bacteria > Pseudomonadati > Pseudomonadota > Gammaproteobacteria > Oceanospirillales > Oceanospirillaceae > Amphritea > Amphritea japonica. The sequence goes on from NZ_AP014545.1 coordinate 932,053, forward strand.
GGCCACACTGTCTCCACCCGAGACTCAGTGAAATTGAAATTGCGGTTAAGATGCCGTATATCCGCGGCTAGACGGAAAGACCCCGTGAACCTTTACTATAGCTTCGCAGTGGACTTTGATATTACTTGTGTAGGATAGCTGGGAGGCTTTGAAATCTGGACGCCAGTTCAGATGGAGCCAATCTTGAAATACCAGCCTGGTACTATTGAGGTTCTAACTCAGGTCCCTTATCGGGATCGAGGACATTGTGTGGTGGGTAGTTTGACTGGGGCGGTCTCCTCCTAAAGAGTAACGGAGGAGTACGAAGGTGCGCTCAGCATGGTCGGAAATCATGCATCGAGTATAAAGGCATAAGCGCGCTTGACTGCGAGACTGACACGTCGAGCAGGTACGAAAGTAGGTCTTAGTGATCCGGTGGTTCTGTATGGAAGGGCCATCGCTCAACGGATAAAAGGTACTCCGGGGATAACAGGCTGATACCGCCCAAGAGTTCACATCGACGGCGGTGTTTGGCACCTCGATGTCGGCTCATCACATCCTGGGGCTGAAGCCGGTCCCAAGGGTATGGCTGTTCGCCATTTAAAGTGGTACGCGAGCTGGGTTTAGAACGTCGTGAGACAGTTCGGTCCCTATCTGCCGTGGACGTTTGAGATTTGAGAAGAGTTGCTCCTAGTACGAGAGGACCGGAGTGAACGAACCTCTGGTGTTCGGGTTGTCATGCCAATGGCATTGCCCGGTAGCTACGTTCGGACAGGATAACCGCTGAAAGCATCTAAGCGGGAAGCCCCCTTCAAGATGAGATCTCACTGGGACCTTGAGTCCCCTGAAGAGCCGTTCAAGACCAGGACGTTGATAGGCTGGGTGTGTAAGCGTTGTGAGGCGTTGAGCTAACCAGTACTAATTGCTCGTGAGGCTTGACCATATAACGCCAAAAGCGTTTGGGTCATCTGATTGAAAGACGATATATGCAAGACGGATAAGAGTTTGTACATACTCTCCGACTGATTACAGGATTCAAATGACGCTTGAACAGCAATGTTCAATCGTTAGAGCAACCAGTTTTGCTTGGCGACCATAGCGAGATGGAACCACCCGATCCCTTACCGAACTCGGAAGTGAAACGTCTTAGCGCCAATGGTAGTGTAGGGTTTCCTTATGCGAGAGTAGGTCATCGCCAAGCTTCAAATAAGAGACAGCCCCGATCATTAGTTTGGTCGGGGCTTTTTCGTGTCTGGGATTTAGAAAACAGGCGCAGACGCGACTGCGTCGCTGCTAGAACGGCGCTACGCGCCTGCTCGTGGCTGGAAAAAGCGTAAGAGCAAAAGCCTTCTTTATGAGTCATATCAGTCAATGTAATTGATAACTTTGTAAGGTTATTCATTCGCCGTGAGGGCACGGCTCCTACATACAAAAGACATAGCAGAGAATGCTATCACTGGGGTCTATGCTTTTTCTAGCAACTGCTCTAAATAATTTCGTAATACTTGAGTCACCAGTCTGTCACAAGTCCTCTCTAGTATCTCCGCATCAAATTTTCTTATGATGGAGTACTCCGATGCCCGCCTTCCGTTTTCAAAAAGCGCTTTTAACATTAGCTATTGCCCTTTCGGCCACTGCTGCCCATGTACACGCCGATTCGTTCAACCGTATTGCCAGCTTTGGAACTATTCACAACCTGCCGGAAGGTACTGAGCAGAGTCAGGAAACTTCGCCCGAAATCATTGCAGTTAGCGAAGATGGGAAGACTCTCGTTTATTCTGATAGCCCGTTTGAAGCGTTGGGTTTTGTTGATATCACGGACGCAAGAAAACCTGATTCTGGCGGCATAGTTAAGCTGGATGGTGAACCTACATCTGTTGCTATTGGTGGTAAAACGGTTTTTGCCGGTGTAAATACTTCCGAGAGTTATACTCAGCCTTCAGGCTACCTGCTTGCGCTGGGTCTAAAATCGCGGGATGAGTTGGCTCGTTGTGATCTGGGTGGTCAGCCAGACTCTATCGCCGTGTCGAAGGATGGGCGTTATGTTGCTGTTGCTATTGAGAATGAGCGTGATGAAGACCTGAATGATGGTGAATTGCCGCAACTTCCAGCGGGTTGGGTAGCGATCGTCCCTGTTAATAAAGGTCAGCTTCAATGCGATAAGATGACTAATGTAGATATGACAGGGCTGGCAGAGATTGGTGCTAGTGATCCTGAGCCGGAGTTTGTTGATTTTAACAGTCGTAATGAGATCGTTGTTACGTTGCAAGAGAATAATCATTTAGCAATTATTGATGCCGCCAGCGGTAAGCTTCTAAATCACTTCTCTGCAGGTAGTGTTGAGCTGGAAGGTATTGATATCAAGAAAGATAAGAAGCTTGATTTCACCGGTAGCCAGACCCGTTTGCGAGAACCTGATTCTGTTAAGTGGATCGATGATAACCGTTTCGTGATCGCCAATGAGGGAGACATGAATGGCGGTTCACGTGGTTTTACTATCTTTCATAAAGATGGACGCGAGCTGTTTGAATCAGGTACCTCTTTTGAGCAAGAGATTATTCTGGCAGGCCATTATCCTGAAAAACGTTCGGGTAAAAAAGGCAGCGAGCCTGAAGGTGTTGCTGTAGGCAAGTTCGGCGGTGAGACCTATATCTTTATCCTCTCAGAACGAGCATCTGTCATTGGTGTTTACCGTGATACAGGTGCAGCACCTGAGTTTATACAGTTGTTGCCCTCCGGGATGGCCCCTGAGTCTGCGGTCGTTATCCCGCAGCGTAACTTGTTGGTGAGTGCCAACGAGAAAGACCTTATTGATGATAAAGGCCCTCGAGCCCATGTAATGATATATAGCCTCACTGATGCGCCAGCGGCTTACCCACAGATTACTTCGACATTGACCAGTGAAGGTAAGCCAATTGGCTGGGGTGCGTTATCAGGTCTTACGGCAGATCCGGCTAAACCTGGTGTACTGTATGCTGTGAATGATAGTTTCTATGCTAATCAGCCGACTATTTTCACGATTGATGCTAATCAATTTCCGGCTCAAATTACCACAGAAACTCCTGTTCTGCACGAAGGTAAAACCGCTCAAAAACTTGATCTTGAGGGGATCGCTGCGGATGGTAAGGGAGGTTTCTGGCTCGCATCAGAGGGTAAAAAGGCTAAACAGATTCCGCATGCTATTCACCATGTAAACAGTAAAGGTGAAATTGACCGCTCGATCGATTTTCCGGTTGAGCTGTTGAAGCATGAGATGAAGTACGGTGCAGAAGGTATCACTATGGTCGGTGATAGTTTGTGGATCGCAATTCAACGTCCCTGGAAGGACGACCCTGAAGATCAGGTAAAACTACTATCTTATAACTTAAAGACAAATAGCTGGGGTGCAGTACGTTATCCGCTTGAAACACCCAAGAAAGGCTGGATAGGTCTCTCTGAGATCGTTAAGCACGGTGATAATGTTTATATCATCGAGCGTGATAATCAGTTGGGTGAGAATGCTGTCGTTAAGCGTCTTTATAGTGTTTCTATAGACCAACTGAAGCCTGCTGTAATAGGATCTGATTTGCCGATAGTTAAAAAGATGCTGGTGCGGGACTTTATGCCCGATCTACGTTCTTTGAATGGGTATGTTCAGGATAAGATAGAAGGCTTTGCAGTGGATGCTATGGGTACGGGTTATGCCATTACTGACAACGATGGTGTCGACGACAGCTCCGGTGAGACTTTGTTCTTTAGCACTGGCAAGATGTAACAACTAATTGATAGCTTAAAGGCGGCCATTGGCCGCCTTTTTTTTGTCTGCTATACAACTGAAATATGAACAACTTCTACATCTTTTGTTTCTCCGGACTAGACTGTATTGGTATATGCAGTAAAACTGCGTTGCTGTAATCATCCGGGGGGAATGATCATGGAGTTGGTTAAAGACCTGTCAGACAGTGGTATTGTGTTTTATTGGATAGATGAAGCGGGTGTGCGGATTAGTCCTGAGCTTGTGACATTAAATCTAGCTAATGAATGGCATCAGAAAATTTTATTCGAAAGCTATTCTGGTCAGGAGCGGCGCATCTCCGTCATCGATCGACGCTCTGATCAGGATAAGCGTGATTCCATGATAAGAAATTATATCTCATCTCAAGCTTTCCCTAAGGGGCGGAGAATCACTGATATTCCGGCTGAAGTTGATCAGGATTTGGTAAAAGAAAAACTGAAAACACTTATCTGAATTTTCTGTTCTTACTTGTCTTTGTCTTTTTAATATTATGTAAATTAATAAGTAATATTTATGTAATTATTTTCTACTATTATCACTGCCATTAAATATCGACATGATTTTTTAGGTAGTGTGTATGCGCTTTAGTTTAAGTTTTTTCTTTGTTTTAATTCTGTTTTGTTCTTCGATAAGGGCAGATATTAATTTGTCTGTTGGGTCAGGTATTACTCTTATTGCTGTAAATGGGGCTGAAATTAATCGTAGCTCTCTATTTGACCATGCCGATAACATTGTATTGCCAAACGGAAAAAATCAAATTCTGGTTCAGTACTCAACAGAGATAAGATCTTCTGGTAGCTTTAATGTTGAAAATTCAGACCTTCATGTACTTGTATTTAGCGTAACAGATAAAACGATTAGCTTGTTAACTCCTGAAATTAAAAGGCTTTCTGAATTTAAAAGGTTTAACGCTGGTAAGCTTTGGATACTAAAAGATAGTTTTGATCGCTCGATTAAGTATATTTCTAAACCACTTTTGAAGTCAGGTTTTCAAATAAACAGAGATTATGAAGCTGAACTAAAAACGCTCAATGAATCAGGAGGGGATATATCAATTAGTAATGTTTTTGTCTCAGAAAAAAGCCCCCCGCAGAATAAATTTCTTAACGAATATAACCGAATTAACCTTCCTGAAATAATGCTGGAATATTGGTATTTAAAAGCTGATGTTGATACGCGTAATAGGTTTAAGTCTTCGGTTGTTGGTCAGTAATATATTGTAGTTTTTATAATGAAGTGGCATGGATTGCCTTTTTAAATTTGTTGTTTTTATTTTTATTATTTGGAGTAAGAAATGAAAAAAATCATCTTGACTGTTGCTATAGCGGCAGCCTCTTCTGGTGCTGTAAATGCTGCAACTATCTACGAAGCTGATGGCCTTAAGTATGACCTTAAAGGCGACTTTCAACTGCAGCTACGTCAAAAAGTGGGCAAAGATAAAGATCTTGACCTCGAATTTGATGATATTGAATTAAAAAATCGTGTTACATATGATCTGGGTAGCGACATGACAGCCTTTGGTCAGTTAGATTTTTCCTATGATGACTCTGCGAATGATAAGTATGATGGGCGTAGTGATCTTGAAGAAGCTTACTTAGGCCTTAGCTTTGGCGATATCGACGTCAGTTTCGGTAAACGGGATCTTTCGTCTGATGAGTTTGGTGTAGAAGCATCTTACGAAGAAGCGGGGGATGCATTTGATGAGCTGATTGAAGATGGCGATGATGTTATTCGTCTTGATGCAAACTTTGGTAATGTTTACGTTTCTGCATCAACAGAGCTAGAAGCACAGGGTAATTCCGCTGCTGATAACGATTCTGCTTTCGATGTCTTCGTCGCTGCAGACCTTGGCGTTGCGCAGGTTGGTCTTTCTTATCTGACATATGAAGCAGAAGGCTCAAATGATAGCCAGGAGGCATACGGTGTAATGGCTTCCTTTGATGCTGGGTTTGCAGAGCTGGCAGCAGATTACAGTACTGCTGAACTGTCTACAGCCACTGATGTCGATGTATATAACTTGGTAGCAACGTTTAAAGTAGCAGAAACAACTAAAGCCTCTGTCGGTTATAACAACGTTGACGAAGATGGAACCGATGAAGTTGCTACCTGGTATGCCAATGTGACATACAAGTTCCCTACCCAGAAAAACGTATCTGTTTTCGCTGAGCTTGCTGATAGCGATGAAGATGATTCTGAACTGGGTTACCTGGCAGGCATGCGGGTTAAGTTCTGAGTCTGTTAGCGAGTAGCAATCTGAAAAACGCTCATTCTGAGGTCACCCCTTCGAGCTTTGAATGAGAAAATTTTATGGCCGGCTTTTTAGCCGGCCTTTTTTATCCAGGCTATTGGTCTTTGTTAGCGGTTACCTCTGACAGATAATCATGACATTCCTGCCAGTTACCGCGATAGATAATTCGTTCATTCTTTTGGCTGAGTTGGTACTCATACATGGGGTCATAATACAGTTCCAGAAGAGGAGCAAGCCAGTTCAGATGGGCTTCATATCCAGATCCCTGTTGATGCATTTTAATAGCCTTTTGCATCTCTTCGCGCAGCGTCCGCCAGCGTTGATCACCCAGTCTTCGTTTGATTTTATCCAAACCTAATAAGAGGTATTCTTCACATAGGACATGACCCTGTTCTTCACCGTGCACACGGGTATAGTCGGCAACCATGTCGATGACGTATTCCTGTAGCAATCTTTGTAATCTCACATCCAGTGGATCTTCAATTACGGTAACAGGTGCAGCCTGCATTCCCTGATAGAGCGGAACTGGTAGATCGACGCTGCCGATGTTCCTGCCTTCATCTTCAAAGACCAGTTGCTGGAAGCCAGCGTTTTGCCTTTTTAACATCTCTATTGCGGTAACGTTTTCGAAGTTGATCTGGCTGTTTTGTGGCTCAACAAAGCGGCCAAAACTGGAACCACGATGATGGGCTGCGC